>CASFRX010000016.1 GCA_949297075.1 uncultured Oscillospiraceae bacterium
AATTACTACCCCTATAATCCTTATTTAGTTAAAGAGGCAGAATATAAAGCTCTTCGTGCCCACAGCAAAAGAGTAGGTATATGCCTGATGCTTTATGTGATATTGCAGCAGGTGTTTCTCCTTGTGCTTGCGGTTTTCGGTTTATACGAAGATTTTTTGAACAATCCGTCATTTCAGTATTCTGCCAGCGTGCTCTTTTTTAGCTTCGCCTGTATGTTTGTGCCCTTTTTCTTTGCGAGCAGAAAGCAGGGCTTTCTCGGATATTGGCAGGTTCTGCCCTTTAATCCGCCTGAAAAAAAGGGCAAAGCGGTCTTGCTCGTATTGACTTTCTTTGCTGTTTGCATTTCGGCAAACTATGTTGCTTCTTTTGTGGAAACCGTGCTTTCGGGTATCGGCTTGGAGGAGTACGAGCATCAAATCAATGAGTCAACCTCGCCGGTTGATATTGCGCTCAATTTTCTTTGCGCCGCCGTTAGCGCTCCGCTTATAGAGGAATTTGTTTTCAGAGGCGTAATTATGCAGCCTCTACGCCGCTACGGAGAGCATTTTGCTGTTTTCGCATCTGCGTTGCTTTTCGGCTTTGCTCACGGCAGTCCTACAGGCTTTGTCTTCGCTTTTATATCAGGCGTTGCCATAGGCTATGCCGTCATACTTTCAAAAAGCCTTTGGGTCGGTATAGCAATCCATTTTTGCAATAATTTTTATTCAGTTTTGATTTCAGAGCTTTATACTGCTTATCCTGAGCTTAATTCTGCGGTGGTTTTGGCTTTGATCGGCATAATCATTGCAATCGGATTTGTGTCATTTATTGTGCTTATTGCCAAAAAAGAGATTAAGTTTGAAAAAAGCGGCAGCCTACTCAAAACACGTGCAAAGATTAAAGGCTTTTTCCTGTCAGTGCCAATGGTTTTGGCTTTGGCGGCATTTGTATATTATATCTTTCAAAGCATTAACTCTTAAACTGTAAAACGGAAAGGATATTCAAATGACTGCGGAAGAAATAATGATTCGTGCTATTGAGCTTGCCAAGCAAGCGGCATTGATTGATGAGGTTCCCGTAGGCGCCGTAGTGGTGCGAGGCGGTGAAATAATGGGCGAGGGATATAACCGCCGTGAAACAGGGAAAAATGCGCTGGCTCATGCAGAGCTTGAAGCTATCAGCGCCGCCTGCAAAAAGCTTGGAAGATGGCGCCTTTCGGACTGCGAGATTTATGTCACCTTGGAGCCTTGCCCTATGTGTACAGGAGCAATTATCAATTCTCGCCTTGCAAAAGTTACCTTTGGCGCATACGATTTAAAATCCGGCTCAATGGGCAGTGTGATTAATCTTTGCGATTTGCCATATAACAGCAAGCCGGAAATAGTCGGCGGCTTTATGCAGGAAGAATGTGCCGCACCCCTTTCGGAGTTTTTCGGAGCGCTTCGTGTGCGCAAGTCAGAGGAAAAGAAACGCAGAAAAGAGGAACAGGAAGAATGTATCTGCATCTCGGACAGGACACAGTAGTCACCTATGATAAAATTCTCGGAATTTTCGACTTGGAGGCTACTACGGTTTCAAAACCTACAAGAGATTATTTAGCAAACGCTACAAAGACGGGCAGGGTAGTCAATGTCAGCATGGATCTGCCTAAATCCTTTATAGTTTGCCGCAATAAAGACGGAAGTACTACGATTTATATTTCACCCATCTCTTCGTCAACGCTGTTAAAACGCAGCAAAAACGCATTATCAGGTTTAAAATAATATTCATAATACAGGAGGATTCTGCTTTGGATAATAAGGAAATGCAAATTCAGGAAACTCAGCTTACAGCAGAAAATTTAAGCACAGAGCCTATTGAACAAATGGATACAGCCGTCAGCGAGGAATACGGCGCCGGTCAGATTCAGGTTCTTGAAGGTCTTGAGGCGGTGCGTATGCGTCCCGGTATGTATATCGGCTCAACAGGTCCCAACGGTCTGCATCATTTGGTTTATGAGATTGTGGATAACTCAATCGATGAAGCTCTTGCCGGCTTTTGTACCCATATTGAGGTTGAAATTGAGCCCGGCAATATAATAAGCGTTCGTGATAACGGCCGCGGTATTCCCGTTGATATGAACGAAAAAATGGGTTTGCCCGCTGTTACCGTAGTTCTGACCGTTCTACATGCCGGCGGTAAGTTCGGCGGCAGCGGCTATAAGGTTTCCGGCGGCTTGCACGGCGTTGGTTCCTCTGTTGTCAACGCTCTTTCCGAATGGTTTGAGGTTGAAGTTTCCCGTAACGGAAATGTCTACCGTCAGCGTTTTGAGCGAGGCAATATAAAGAGTGACCTTGATATTGTCGGCACAAGCGAAAGCACAGGCACATTTATTCGCTTTAAGGCAGACGGTGAAATATTTACCGAAACAACGGAATATGAATTTGAGGTGCTTGAACGCAGACTTCGTGAATCTGCTTTCCTCAATGCAGGCCTCAAGATTACATTTACGGACAGACGCAACCCTGACAATGTTGTTGAACGCATTTTCTGCTATGAAGGCGGCCTGAGCGAATTTGTCAACTATGTCAACGAAAGCCGAGGCTTCACACCTGTTCAGCCTGCTCCCATCCATTTTTCAAGCGTAAAAGAGGATTCGAGCGCTGAAGTAGCCCTTATGTATAATGACGGATATAACGAAACAATAATAAGCTTTGCAAACAATGTCCGCACTATTGACGGCGGTACTCACGAAACAGGCTTTAAAACCGCTCTTACAAAGGTGTATAACGATTACGGCAGAAAATACGGAATTTTGAAAGATAACGACAAAAACCTTTCCGGTGAAGATGTTCGTGAAGGCTTAGTTGCAATAATCAGCGTTAAGCTGACTGAAGCTCAGTTTGAGGGACAGACTAAGGGCAAGCTCGGCAATACTGAAATGACAAAGCTTGTTTCCAAAACTGTTGTTGATAAGCTCATGACATATTTCGAGGAAAATCCCCAGGTTGCAAAGGTGCTGCTTGCTAAGGCTTGCGATGCTTCCCGAGTTCGTGAAGCAGTTCGTAAGGCAAAAGAATCTGCGAGAAAAACCGCTCTTTCCAACTCAAGCTCGCTTCCCGGTAAGCTTGCCGACTGTACCGACAGAAACCCCGAAAATACAGAGCTTTATATCGTCGAGGGTGATTCCGCAGGCGGCTCTGCAAAAGAGGGCAGGGATAAAAACTTCCAGGCAATTCTTCCTCTGTGGGGCAAAATGCTCAATGTTGAGAAAGCAAGGCTTGATAAGGTTATCGGCAACGATAAGCTCACTCCCGTTGTTATCGCTCTGGGTACAGGCATTGATGAGGATTTCGATATAACAAAGCTTCGCTATCATAAAATTGTCATCATGGCTGATGCCGATGTTGACGGCGCCCATATCAGAACCCTTTTGTTAACTTTCTTCTTCCGCTATATGCGTCCTCTTATTGATAACGGCTATGTTTATATTGCGCAGCCGCCTCTGTACAAAATAAGCAAGGGCAAGCGCACGGAATACGCTTATTCCGATGAACAGCGAGATGAACTTATTGCTGAATTTGGCGGAAGCTGCGATATTCAGCGATATAAAGGTCTTGGTGAAATGGACCCAATTCAGCTGCGTGAAACAACTATGGACCCTGCAAACCGTACTATGCTTCGAGTAACCCTTGAAGACGCTATGCAGGCAGACGAAACTTTCTCTATTCTCATGGGCGATAAGGTTGAGCCTCGCCGTGAATTTATAGAGAAAAACGCAAAGTATGTGCAAAATCTTGATATATAAAAAATCGGAGGAAAGATTATGTTTGAAAATTTGCTTGATTCAATCGGACTCGTAGCTAAAACAGATAAAGAAGTTGCTGATGCTATGCAGCTTGAGCTTGACAGACAGAAGAGGAATATCGAGCTTATTGCATCCGAAAATATCGTTTCTCCTGCTGTTATGGCGGCTATGGGCAGCGTGCTTACAAATAAATATGCCGAGGGTTATCCCGCAAAGCGTTACTACGGCGGCTGCGAATGTGTTGATATTATTGAAAATATTGCTATCGAGCGTGCTAAAAAGCTTTTTGGTGCAGAGCATGTAAATGTTCAGCCTCACTCAGGTTCACAGGCTAATTTCGCTGTCTATAACGCATTTTTAAAGCCCGGCGATACAGTTATCGGCATGAGCCTTGACTGTGGCGGCCACCTTACTCACGGTTCACCTGCTAACCTGAGCGGTAAGCTCTATAATTTTGTGCCCTACGGTGTAACTGAAGATGGGTTTATTGATTATGATGAGCTTGAGCATCTTGCTCTTGAAGTTAAGCCTAAGCTCATTGTTGCAGGTGCTTCCGCATATCCCAGAACTATTGATTTCAGGCGCATCTCAAAAATTGCAAAGCTTGCAGACAGTCTGTTTATGGTTGATATGGCTCATATTGCCGGCCTTGTTGCCGCAGATCTTCACGATTCACCTGTTCCCTATGCGGATTTTGTTACAACAACAACCCATAAAACTCTCAGAGGCCCTCGCGGCGGCATGATTCTTTGCAAGGAAGAATATGCAAAGGATATTGATAAGGCTATCTTCCCCGGTAGTCAGGGCGGTCCTCTCATGCATGTTATTGCAGGCAAGGCTGTTTGTTTTGGCGAAGCTCTCAAACCCGAGTTTAAGTTATATCAGGAGCAGATTGTGAAGAACGCAAAGGCGCTTGCGTCAGCTCTCCTGGATAAGGGCTTCAACCTCGTTTCCGGCGGCACGGATAACCACCTCATGCTTGTTGACCTCAGACCTTTCAGTATTACAGGTAAGGAGCTTGAAAAGCGTCTTGATACAGTTTTCATTACCGTTAACAAAAATGCTATCCCGAACGATCCCGAAAAGTTCTTTATCACAAGCGGTGTGCGTATCGGTACAGCTGCCGTAACCTCAAGAGGTATGGTAGAAGAAGATATGGTTAAAATTGCCGAGCTTATTCACCTTGCGGCAACAGATTACGATAACAGCGCCGATTACATCCGTGCAGAGGTTAGCAAAATCTGCACAAAGTACCCCATTTATTGATTTTTCAAATCTCGAATAAGTATATTTTAATATGAGCAAAAAGTGTCGTTTCTGATTTTGAAATGGCACTTTTGCTTTTATATTGCATTTATGGCTGTTTTGTTACTTCAATGTTACCAATATTATTGATAAATTGTGAATAAGATATTGACTAAGTGTTTAGGAATCAACTATAATTTATTTGAGAAATAAGAATAAGGAGGTGAAATCATGGATCAGATTCTCGGTTTTGTAGAGCAGCTTCTCAGCTATCTCAAGGAGTTCGAGGCAGCAGGCATCATCAAGATTATCAAGGAATCAGGCGTTGTTAATGCTGTTGTTGATTTTATCAAAGGCCTCATCGGCTAATTTTAAATCGGTTTCCATAACAAAGACATAAATTTTTTGTTGACAAACGGGACAAACAGGTTTATACTAAAATTGTAAAGTTTATCCGTGGAGGTGAAATTTATAATGGATCAGATTATGGAAATTCTCGGCAAGATTGATTTTGAGAAAATTTTGAAGACACTCCAAGAAATCGTTGCCAAGATTCAGGAATCCGGCATCATCGACAAAGTCGTTGCTGCTATTGGCAACCTTATCAAGTCTATTGCAGGCTAATTGATTAAAACATAAAGCAGAAGCTTTTATCCGTTAAAGGTAAGAGCTTCTGTTTTTTTTAGTGCTTTTTTGCCGATAATATTTAATACTGAGAAAATGTATGAAGGACGGTAAAAATGCAACACGAAAAATTAAGGCTTAGAACAGCCTATCTTTTGCTTGGCTGTAGGGGAGTGGCAGTGTTTGTTTCGGCTTTTCCTGTTTTGATAAAGCTAATGATGCTTTGCTCTGCAGTTTTGGCGGCATTACGCTATGAAGCCCTTGTTTACGGCGAGTATTCAACTGCGCTGCTTTTTCTGTTTGTGCTTGCTCAAATCGGCGGATTTATTCTGCTTAGGTGCTTTGTGCTTGTGCGTTACCGTTGGTTTAATCTGCGCAGTAGGGGAACTGTATCGAGCTTGTGCAGCCTTATAACTCGGTTTTCTTTTTCGGATTTTATGCTTGCGGCTAAGCTCTGGGTTTTCAGCCGTATTCGCTATGCAGCGGCGGTTATATTGTTTTTCTCGATTCCGTCGGTTAGCTCGGTGTTTTTGTTTCGCCGCTTTTATTCGGGTGTGAGCGGTGGTATATTCGTTGTTATCTTAACGGGTTTGGCTCTTTTGTGGGCAGTTGGTGCTTTTTTCTTTTTCTCTGCCGTTTCATCTACCCGTGGGGTATGCGGTATCTGTTGTTTTGAAAGAGAAAAAGTGTTTTTGAAGCTTTGGCGCAGAAGTAGCGTCTTGGATAGAAATGCGCTGAAATATGTTCGTTTTAAGCTGCTGTTTTATCCGTGGTTCGGCAGCAAAAAGCTGCTTGCAAACTCTGTTTTTGTTCGAGAAATCCTGTCCAAATAAAAGAAAAGCCGTAATTGTTAATAATTTGTGAATTAAACTGTTGACAATCATTGCCTGCAATGCTATAATATGGGCAAGCAAATTTGCAAAAATAATATTAAAGGAGACAAGACAAAAATGAAAAAGACATTCACAAAAGTTATTTCAGTTATTCTTTGTGTAGCAATGCTTCTCGGTGCAACGAGCGTTTGTGCTTTTGCCGCTGATACACCTAACAGCGAAGTAGTCGGCGATTTGGGCGATGCTCTTTCCGATTGGTTTGATGCTCTTATGGGATATAGCTGGGATGATTTCTACGGCTTTGTAACAGCGGTTCTTCATATGTTCGGCTTCCAGGGCAGCTTTGAAGGCTTTCAAAGCATTCCTGCTCTTATGGATGAGTGGTTCGGCTTTTTCGGCGATTTAGGAGATATTTACGAAAACCTTATCAATGCTATAGATACCGATCAGCTTGTTGAATTAATCAACCGCATTCTTTCTCTCGGCAGTAAATAATTAAAAAGTTCCCATCTGCTTTTAAAGACCTCTTGTTACAAGGGGTCTTTTGTGTTATATTAGAACAAAAGTCCCGTATAATATAAAAAGATATTATTTTTACTGCTAAAACGACAGAATAGAGAGGCGAGCAACCAAATGTCAGATATGTTGAAGTTTAAAAGCGGAACCGATGTTCGAGGTATAGCTGTTGGCGAAAGTGACGGTAAAATACCCTTTCTTTCCGATGATGCCGTTAGAAAAATAGTTCGTGGTTTTGTTATGTTTTTGGGCAAGAAATCGCTTAAAATAGCTGTTGGTCACGATTGTCGCGTTTCGGCTGAAAGAATAAAAGCCGCTGTAATAAGTGCGCTTGCGGATTCGGGTGTAGATGTAGTGGATTGCGGCCTTTCTTCAACTCCGGCCATGTTTATGACTACCGTGGAGCTTGGCTGCGATGCCGCAATTCAGCTCACCGCAAGCCACCACCCATGGGATAAAAACGGCCTTAAATTCTTTGTCAATCAGAGCGGTATTGACTCAGCACAGTTGACTCAAATTTTGAAAAATGCAGAAAACGCAAGCTTTGAAAATTGCGAAAAAGGCAATGTGGGAAAATGCAATTTCATGCCTCGTTATGCCGAAATTCTGCGTGAAATTATAACGAAAGCAACGGGTGAGGAAAAACCTCTTATAGGGCTTAAAATAGCCGTCGATGCAGGTAACGGTGTAGGAGGCTTTTATGCAACCGAGGTGCTCGCAAAGCTTGGCGCCGATATTTCCGGCAGCTGCTTTTTAGAGCCCGACGGTACCTTCCCGAACCATATCCCAAACCCTGAAAACAAGCAGGCAATGGCAGCGATTTCAAAGGCTGTCACCGATTCAAAATCCGATTTGGGTTTGATTTTTGATACGGATGTTGACCGTGCCGCTTGCGTGGATTCCAATGGTACTGAAATTGCCCGAAACCGTCTTGTTGCTCTTGCCGCATCAATCGCTTTAGAGGGCAATGACGGCGGTACGGTTGTAACCGACAGCATAGTTTCCGACGGACTTATTAAGTTCATAAACACAGATTTAGGCGGCGTAATTCTGCCATTTAAGCGTGGATATAAGAATGTAATTGACAAGCAAATTGAGCTTAATAATTTAGGGGTAAACTGTCCTCTCGCTATTGAAACATCGGGTCATGCGGCTTTTAGGGAGAATTATTATCTTGATGACGGCGCCTATCTTGCCGCAAGGATAGTAATAAAGCTCGTTGAGCTGAAAAAGCAGGGCAAGAGACTCGAAAGTCTTTTTTCAAAGCTTGAAGAAGCGGCAGAAGAAAAAGAAATTCGCCTTAAAATTAATGCTGAAGATTTCAGAAAATACGGCGAAAAATATATTTTGGATTTGAAAGAATTTGCATCAAAAAGCGGCTTTTGGAGCGTAGTGCCGAATACCTTTGAAGGAGTGCGTATCAATGCAGATGAATCCTGCGGAAATGGCTGGCTTTTGGCTCGCCTAAGTGTGCATGACCCTGTAATTCCTGTTAATTTTGAAAGCAGAATTAAGGGCGGAACATTGGCGGCGGCAAAATTGCTCCTTGAGTTTTCAAAGAGCTATAATGAGCTTGATATTTCTGCTCTCGAAGAGTTCTGCACATCATAATCAGTGTATTTATATATAAATTTAACAAAAAATTTACATTTAGGCTGTTTTTTGACAGCCTTTTTAGATTTATTTTATAAAAGCTATTGAATTATTTGAATAAAAAAGGTAGAATAAGACTGATTGTATTAAGCAAAGGAGATATTTAATATGTCGAAGCTTAAAATGGCTGTTATCGGTACGGGCGGTATCAGCAACGAACATATCAGAGGCTACATTAAAAATCCGAATACTGAGGTTTACGCATTTTGCGATATTAACCCCGAACGCCTCCAAAATATGGCAGAGAAATACGGTGTGCCATCCGAGCGGTGCTTTACTGATAAGGATGAAATGCTGAAAGCGCTTCCTGAAATAGATGCAGTCAGCGTTTGTACATGGAACAGTGCCCATGCTCAGTGCAGTATCGCTGCTCTTAATGCAGGCAAGCATGTTATATGCGAAAAGCCCATGGCTATGAATTCACATGAAGCGGAAGAAATGCTTGCTGCAGCAAAACGAAACAACAAGCTTCTCATGATCGGCTTTGTTCGCCGCCACGGAAATGATTGCAAGGTTGTCAAGGATTATATTGATACGGGCTTCTTCGGAGACCTTTACTATGCAAAGGCGACTTATCTTCGCCGCAACGGCAACCCCGGCGGCTGGTTTGGTGATAAATCCCGTTCGGGAGGCGGCCCGCTTATTGATTTGGGCGTTCATGTTATTGACCTTGTGCGTTACCTTTTCGGTAACCCCAAGCCCGTTTCCGTTTACGGCGTAACTTTCCAAAAGCTCTTTAACCGACCCAATGTTATCGGCGGAAAGGCATGGGAAGCAACTACAAAAGGCTCAAACGATATTTGCGATGTTGAAGACCTTGCAAGTGCGCTTATCCGTTTTGATAACGGCGCAGTGCTCAGTGTTGAAGCGGCATTCAGCCTTAATATCAAAAAAGATGAGGGCAATATTGAGCTGTTCGGCACAAAGGCCGGCGCCAAGCTTGACCCACAGGTTGAAATCTTCACAGAGCTTAACGACCGAATGGTAAATGTAAGCTTCGCACAAGATACCGCATTGAGCTTTGACGGTCTTTTCCAAAACGAAATTAACCATTATATCGATTGTATTCTTGGCAAGGTGGAGTGTATTGCTCCTGCCGAGGATGGCGTTGAAATGATGAAAATTCTTGATGCTGTTTATGAATCTGCCCGTACGGGACACGAGGTTGTGCTTAACTGATGTAGAAAATAAACGAATTTTCCTTTCTTCACCTCATATGAGCGATGAGGGATACGAAATGGAATACATAAAGCTTGCTTTTGATACTAACTAGATTGCATCTTTAGGTCAGAATATTGATTAATTTGAGAATGAATTATGTCAGGTTACGGGTGCAAAACAGGTAGCAACGCTCAGCTCCGTTACGGCCGCTGTCGGCATATTAACTCGTTTAACTGCGAGAAAAGCACGAAAAAAAGGCACAAAAGTTATTTATACAGCGCACGGCTTTCATTTCTATAAGGGCGCATCCAAGCTTAATTGGCTGCTGTTTTATCCTATAGAAAAGCTGTGCGGAAATTTTTTGACGGACTGTCTTATTACAATAGGCGATGAAGATGAATCAATAGCAAAGCGACTTAAGCTTTGCAAAACCGTGCGCAGAATCCAAGGCGTAGGTGTTGACGGCGAAAAGTTTACAGAAGTAAGCCCTGAAGAAAAGCAGAAATTGCGTCAACAGTACGGTTATTCCGATTCTGATATAATCTGCCTTTGCACAGGCGAATTAAATGCCAATAAAAACCAACAGCTTTTAATCAATGCATTGGCAGAGCTAAGGGAAAGCTGTCCGAATTTTAAAATTCCTTTTGCAGGCGCAGGGGATAAGTTTGATGAACTGAAGGCTCTTGCAAAGAATGAAGCTTTGCGCCTTGAAATGGGCAAAAAAGCTAAGGAAAGAGCACAAATATATTCAAGTGAAAGGGTCAAAAAAGAGCTTGAAGATATATATAAAGAAATAGTATTTAAAAAGAAAGGGATATATAAAATGAAAATCATCGTACTTGAAAACGCAGAACAAATAGGCGAAGAGCTTGGCAAATTCTATGTTGATTTTATCAACGAAAATCCGTCTTGCGTTCTCGGTCTTGCAACAGGCGCAACTCCCGTGCCCACATATAAATACATAGTAAACGCATATAAGGAGGGCAAGGTGAGCTTCAAGAATGTAAGCACCTTTAATCTCGATGAATATTGCGATCTGCCAAAGGATAACAAAAACAGCTACTATACATTCATGTTTCAGAATCTTTTCAGCCATGTTGATATAGACCCTGCAAATGTAGGCTTCCTTGACGGAAATGCCGCTGACTATGAGGCAGAAAGCGCACGATATGCCGAAGCTATTAAAGCAAAGGGCGGCATTGATGTCCAGCTGCTCGGCATCGGTCATAACGGACACATTGCTTTCAATGAGCCTGCTGATGAATTTACCGATGAAGCTTTCAGAGTAGCTCTTTCGGAAAGCACAATTAACGCTAATTCAATTTATTTTGACGATGCTCCCATGCCTCGCTATGCAATGACTATGGGTATCGGTTCCATTATGCGCTCCAAGAAAATAATTCTTGTTGCAACAGGTGCAGGCAAGGCTCAGGCAGTTAAAGGCATGGTTGAGGGTGAGGTAACTCCTCAGCTTCCGGCTTCAGTTCTCCAAAATCATGATGATGTTGTTGTTTATCTTGATAAGGAAGCAGCGGCTTTGCTCAAATAAAACATATTTGAAAAATACAGGAGATGAAATTTATGAAAAAGTTTATTTCTGTATTGATATGCCTTTGCTTTATGCTCCAATTTTTCGTCATGGGCATAAACGCTCAGTCGCGGGAAAGCAGCCGGCAGGAGCTCCGCTTCGGTGCTGACGGTGAGCTTACGATTTTGCAGATTACCGATCCTCAGGATGACCGCTACATAGCTCACGGTTTGACGGAATTTATAGAAAAAGCAATCGCCTCAACTAATCCCGATTTTATTGTTCTGACAGGCGATATTGTTGAGGATAGCCGTGCAGGCGATTTGAACAGCGATGATGAAAAGCTGCATGAGGGCGTGCTGGTTGACGGAGATTATGCCACAACCCTTGAAAACACTAAGGCGGCGGTTGCAGGGGTTTTTGCTCCCCTTGAAGATAGCGGAGTACCTTATGCAATAACTCAGGGCAATAACGACTATAACAGCGGAGTTACAAACGAGGATTGGCTCAAAATTTATGCCGAATATCCCGGCTGTATAACCGATGATATGTGCGATATGCTTTCGGGCAAGATAGATTATTATGTTCCCGTTATGTCGGAGGACGGCGAGCCTAAATTTGGCATATGGCTGCTCGATAACGGCAGAGGCTTTGACGAAAACCAAACAAAATGGTTTAATTCCTATGAAATAGGTGAAATCCCCTCTGTTGTCTTTGAGCATGTTCCTGTAGACGATATTGGTAATTTGTTTGAAGCTTGCAAGCCTTGGGACGAGGGCGCTCTTTTCAACGGAACTTCTGTCAGACGCCTGAATGACAAACTGGCTTCAGGCCATTCCGAAAGCTTCCCAAAATACGGAGTAACCACCGAACAGTTCACCTCCTGGAAGCAAAAGGGTGTTGTCGGCGCATTTTTCGGCCATTGGCACACAAGCGGATATACGGGAGCTTGGGACGGCATAACTCTCGGCGTAACCTATGGCTGTCAGTTTGCAAAATCCGGCCCGTACGGTGTGCGAACAGTAACTCTCCATGAAGAAAGCGGCACTGTTACAACAGAGCTTTATGAGTATGCTGACGGTCAGTTTAAAGTTCAAACTTTTGAACCTTATAAGGTGTATGATAATACTGCCGATAAATTGTTAGCCGCAATTAGTAATTTTTTCAAAAATATACTTAATGCACTTGAATGTGCGCTTAAGTTTTAAAACAGCTTAAAATCAAAAGGGATGAGAATTTCAAACGAGATTCTCAACCCTTTTTTGCTATTATTTATTGCATTTTGTATTTTTCTTTCATTTCTGTTGCTCTGCCGCAGGAAAGTCTGCCTTCAGGGCAGAAGCCGTCTGCATAACAGCTCGGCCCGTATTTGCCGAAGATTTCAGGCTCTTCTCGGCGCAGAATTTCCAGCATTTTGTTGGCATAAATCTGTATTTCCCACTGCGCCCTTGTGCAGCTGCGAAGCTTCATAAACAGCATCAGCTCTCTTGCATTCATGGTTGATACAATGCTCAGGGTGTTGCCGCTCAAGATGAGGTAGGGCAGCGCAGTCTCTTCACCTGCATTTTTAAGCTCTTCGTAAATGGAAAGGCTATCTTCAAAAGCCTTTTTGTATATGGCAAGTGTTTCACAGTTTTGTTTTACGCTTTCCGGCAAAACATAGTCTGTTCTGTCAACAGTATTAAGGCTCGGCACCTGAATTGAATGTATTCTGTGGCGAGCGAAATGGGTGAGGGTTGAAAGGCTGACCTTGTTGAGCGCAAAAGTAAACTGCACGCTCTCAAGGGCTCTCGGTCGGCTGCAATCCAGCACTGCGGCAATGATTCTTTCACGGGTTTCCTTGTTTTCAACCGCTGCGTTTATATCTGCGGCGCTAAAAACATTCGCTTCTAACATTGCGGCGGCTGCAACTGTTTTCGATGCGTTTTGGCTGCCGCTTATATATTCTACAAGCTCAGCCTTTTTGCCTTGTGTCTGCTTAATAAAGCTTAAATCGAGCTCGTCCTGCTTTTTGGGCTTTCTCTCTTCAAAGCCTATAAAAATGCCGGGCGCAATGTTCTCCGCCTGCTGTAAAAGCTGTTTGCCCAAAGCATAAATCTCAGGGCTTTTGCTTCCTCTGCCGTGGAGCATAGAGTGAAGAACATGGAGCAGCTCACGGCCGTTAAGAGAGCAGAAGAAGTTGCTCAAAAAGCAGTAGGGAAGCACGAAACGAGCGTCTTCCTTGGGTACGCCGCTGTCGGTTAAATACTTGTAGGTTTCAAAGAGAGATTTTATGTGGCTTTTGTACTTAGTCTTGTTTTCTTCCCTCTTAAATTCGGGCATATAAAAGCCGGCGTCATAAAAATCGACATATCTGCGTGATTTTACGGTGAAAGAAGCTAAACGAAATTCAATCATAAACTGCTCAACGATAACGGAAACATCGTTAAAAGCAAGGTTAAACATAATGTGCTCAACCGTGGAATTATGTCCTGAACGGGTTACCTTGTCAATAAGGTTTGCGTTTTTTTCTCCGTCCTGAGATTTTTCCCAAATGCCCATGGCGTTGCCCGGCTGAGTTGAAATTCTACCTGCCGCCGCACATATCTTTTCGCCGCATTCGGTGTGGGATAATATATATACACCGGGATTAGAGTTCATTTCGAGATCCTCCATTTACTTGCATGTTTATATAATAATATTCATATTACAAAAAGTCAATGAAATTATTTTGGCGCTCGTTTAATTATATAATTATTTGCATTATGTAGATTAATGTGGTATAATGCAAGATGTATAATTAGGTGCATTGTGTTTATCAAAAAATGGCAGTTGAGGAGGAAGGCCGTTTTCGGCGGCTGAGGTAAAAATATGGGCAGAATGATAGTAATAGAAGGTCTTGACGGCAGCGGCAAATCTACTCAGATTGAATTGCTCAAAGAATATTTAGACACTTGCGGCTGCGCTTATAGGCAAATTAAGCTTCCCGATTACGATGACCCCTCAAGCACTCTTGTTCGCATGTATCTTGGCGGTGCTTTCGGCAAAAAGGCTGAGGATGTGGGAGCTTTTGCCGCTTCTTCATTTTTTGCGGTTGACCGCTTTGCAAGCTTTAAACAGCATTGGCAGACCGATTACGATAACGGAAAGCTCATTCTTGCAGATAGATATACAACCTCTAACGCCTATCATCAGCTTGAAAAAATGCCCCGTGAAAAGTGGGACGAATACCTTGAATGGCTCGAGGATTTTGAATATGTGAAGCTTGGTATTCCAAAGCCTGATTTTGTGGTTTATTTGGATATGCCTGTTGAGATTTCGCAGCAGCTTATATCTCTAAGAAGTGAAAAAACAGGCGCAAAGAAAGATGTGCATGAGGCTGATGTCCGGTATCTTTGCCGATGCCGTGAGGCGGCAATGTATGCGGCAAAGAAGCTCGGTTGGGTGGTAATAACCTGCGCTGAAGACGGTGCGCCCCTGAGTATTAATGAAATCGCTGAAAAGATTAGGGTATCAATTCCCGGAGAGTTTATTTATGCTTAATTTTCATCCCATAACTTTAGAGGACAAGCATCAGGCAGACGAAATTCTGCTCAAAATAGAAAATATGGGCTGCGAATACTGCTTCGGTACTCTTTATATCTGGAAAAATGTATATAAAACTCAAATTGCCTTTTGGGACGGTTTACTTGTCGCAAAGTATCAGACGCAGGCGGATACGGTCTATTGCTGTCCCGTAGGTGACGGCGATTTAAAGAAGATGGTAGAATTGGTGGCAGAAGATGCCCGCTCATGCGGCAATAAAACCGTGATTGCAGGATGCTCCGAAAAGGAAAAGCAGAAAATAGACGAGCTTTTTCCCGGCAAATTCAATTTCACCCTTGACGACAGCTCTTTTGACTATATTTATTCTTCGGAAAAGCTTGCGGCGTTAAGCGGACGCAAATATCACGGCAAGCGAAACCATATTTCCGCTTTTGTTAAGAATAATCCAAATTGGAAGTTTGAAGAGATAAACAAAGAGAATATCGGCCAGTGTGCCGCAATGAACGAGCGTTGGCTGATGCTTAATGAATATAAGGACGAAAGCGGTATTTCCGCTGAGCATAATGCGCTGAACCTTGCTATAGAAAACTATGAAGAGCTTGGTTTTTACGGCGGATTAATCCGAGTCGACGGCGAAGTTGTTGCTTTCTCTTTCGGCGAAAAACTGAGCGATAATATGTTTTGCACTCATTTTGAAAAGGCTTATTCCAATATAAACGGAGCTTATCCGATTATTAACCGAGAAATGGCGTTGAGACTTAAAGATACCTATACCTACATTAACAGGGAAGAAGATACGGGCGCTCCCGGATTACGCAAAGCGAAACAGAGCTATTATCCCGAAATATGGCTTAAAAAATATACGGCAGAGTGTGATTGATTTTGGTTGCATTTGAAAATGAAAATATGCGAAGTCAGGCTGTTTGCCTTTGGCAGGAGGCTTTCGGAGACAGCGAAGAATATATAAATTTCTTTTTTGATAATCACTCTTGTTTTTGCTTGACTGAGTGCGAAAACGAAGAGCTTTGTTCTATGCTGTTTTTAATCGAAGGTGAGCTGAATAATATAAAGGGATACTATCTTTTTGCCGCCTGTACCTTTGAGAAATACCGTAAAAAGGGATATATGCCAAGGCTTCTCAAAAAAGCCGAAGCTTATGCAAAAGAGCAGGGCAGAGGCTTTATAGCTTTAGTTCCTGCGGAAGAATGGCTCTTTGATTATTACGAAAAATACGGATATAATCTTAAGTTTTATGCTCAACGGGCTGAACCCGAAAAAGAAATTGTTATAAATCGTGACAGATGCTTTAAATGGTGCAAGGCTCACGAGGAATATATCAGGGCCGAAAGCAAAAAATTCGGCTTTAAAATTACCGAAAAAAACGGTATGCTGTTTACTGTTTATTCGGACGGCAAAATTAAAATTCCTGCAGATAAGGTGAATGAAGATAACAAATTCGGTATGCTTCTGCCTGTAGCGCCAACAACTCTTGATGTTTTTGCGGATAATGCGTATATAGGCTTAACTTTAGATGGCTGATAAAAAGGAGAAAAGAGAAAATGATTTATGTGTTTTTGGCTCAAGGATTTGAAGAGGTTGAAGCTCTTGCAACCGTCGATGTGCTCAGACGGGCAGGCTTGGAGACTAAAACTGTCGGCGTTACGGGGAAAACCGTTAGCGGTTCTCATTCTATACCCGTTGTTTGTGACTGCGAGATAGGGGAAATTTCACCTGATGAAAGCCTTGAAGCTGTTGTGCTTCCCGGAGGTATGCCCGGCACACTCAATCTTGAAAAGAGCGCTGAAGTTAATAAGTTTATTGACTATGCCGCCGCTAATGATAAGTATGTCTGCGCTATTTGTGCCGCACCGAGCATATTGGGCAAAAAAGGCTTGCTAAAGGGCAAAGAAGCTATTTGTTTTCCCGGCTTTGAAGAATGTTTGATAGATGCAGCTTTGAGCGAAAACAGCGTAGTTGCAGACGGCAAGTTTATAACCGCAAAAGCCTGCGGAGTTGCCATTAAGTTCGGTAAGGTTATTGCCGAACAGTTTATAGGTAAAGTTGAAGCTGAAAAGCTTTGGGAGTCGCTGTATAATGATTAACGATATTCGTCCTCAAAAAAATGCTTTGCGTGCTGCGGCTTTAGAATGGCGTAAAGGTCTCGGCCGTTCCAATAAACAGCGCATGGATTTCAAAATTCAAAGCAAAGTTATGAATCTGTGGAAATTCCGAGAGGTTAAAACAGTTTTGCTCTACTGTGCAAAGCCGCTTGAAATTGATACGCGCTTGCTCATTGAGCGTGCAATAGCTCTGGGGAAAACCGTTGCCGTTCCTCGCTGTGTTCCCAACACAAGAGATATGGATTTTTATGTAATAAAAAGCTTTGCGGATATAGCTGCCGGTGCTTTCGGCGTAATGGAGCCTGTGCCCGAAAAATGTGAGCTGTTGCATGATTTTACATCAAGCGTCTGCATTGTTCCTGCCTTGGTTTACGATAGCTTAGGCTATCGTTTAGGCTACGGCAAAGGGTATTACGACAGGTTCCTTTCGGGATACAAAGGGGCTTGTGTCGGCTTGGCTTATGCCGATTGGGTAAAAGAAAGTTTGCCTCACGGTAAATTTGACAGAAAAGTGGATAT
>CASFRX010000017.1 GCA_949297075.1 uncultured Oscillospiraceae bacterium
CAATATCTTATGTTCTGTGTTATACTTTTCATAGTGATTGAGTCCTTTCTGTTGGATTTTTGTTTGTGGTGAACTTATTCTATCAGAACTCAATCACTTTTTCTATTCCTTTTTGTCTCACATCAATTGTAAACCTACATATTTTTTTACTGATTTTTGTAAAAATTTACTTGTAATTATTCAGGATAGCATATATAATAAATCTATATGTGTAAACTTAGCTTTTCACAGGCGTTTGGTGAAAAGAATTTCGTAGGGAAAGGAGAGATGCGAACGGATGTTAGGCAAATATGTCAGGGTAAATGTTACAAACGCCATAAATACACAAAACGAAGATTTTGGTTATGCTTATGAGCTTAATTACGGCAGAGTGGAAAACTATTCCTTTGCCGATAATATACAGTATGCCTACATAATGGGTATCGACCATCCCGTAAGAAATTTTGACGGCAGAGTGGTTGCGATTATAACCCGTAAAAGCGGTGAAAAAATTTGGGTTGTAGCGCCAAAGAGCACCCGATTTATCGTCAACGATATTAAACCGGCAATCGAGTTTGCCGAAGGTACCAGGGGATATACTCTTGAATGCTTATATGAAAGCAGCTGCGGAGCAGTTGTTTTCCGCATGATAGCCGGAGAGGTTCGTTATTTGCTGATAAAAAACAAGCGCAGTGCAAACTGGGGGTTTCCTAAAGGCCATATCGAACGAGGAGAAACAAAAGAGGATACAGCTCGCCGAGAGGTGCTTGAGGAAACAGGAATAAGGATTCAGATTATTCCCGGCTTCATTTCAAAATCGGAATATACAATTCAGGGCAAAGTGGAAAAATCGGTTTCGATATTTGTTGCAAAAACCTCAGACACGCAAACGATTATTCAGCACGAAGAAATTGAGGACTATATTTGGCTCAATTACGATAAAGCTATAAAAACCCTTAAATTTGAAAATGACCGCTCTATTTTGGAGAGGGCTCACGATTATCTTTTGAGAATTGGTGAAATCGAAGAATAAACAAATTGTATAATATTACAACTATATTCAACATAATAAAAATCAACTAATACAGCAAATATTTTTTCAGATTTCTTTGTTGCTTTGAACAATAATAATTTTTGAAAAATGTTGAGCTTATTGATTTCGGTGTAAATGCTCAAAAGAAATTTAAGGTGTAAGTTTAATTTGGTTTTAGTTATTTTACTAAGCTGAATTTATTATTTAATATTACTAATTGTATAGCAAAGGGGACATTACTATGAACAAACTCTATGCTGCATATTGCAGAACCTATCAAGGCGCTTTTAAGGTAGCAACAAAGTTTTTGGACTGGTCCGGCCCTCAGGTAATCAAGGGTGCAGGCAGCGTTAAAAAGCTGCCCGGTGTACTCAAAAGCCGTGATGTTAAAAATGTTATGATTGTAACCGATAAAGTCCTCCACGGCCTCGGTTTACTTGATAGCCTTAAAGCAGGTCTTGATGAAAAAGGTATCAGCTATGTAATCTATGACGGCACACAGCCCAATCCCACAATACCAAATGTTGAGGAGGCTCGCGACCTCTATATCAACCACAACTGTCAGGCTGTTATTGCCTTTGGCGGCGGTTCACCCATGGACTGCGCTAAAGCCGCGGCTGCAAGAGTTGCCGCTCCCGGTAAAACAATCCCCAAGATGAGAGGCACACTTAAGGTTCACGCAAAATTGCCTGACCTTTACGCAATCCCCACAACAGCAGGCACAGGCTCCGAAACCACACTTGCCGCAGTTATTGTAAATCCCGAAACACATGAAAAATTTGCAATAAACGATCCCTGCCTGCGCCCCAAGGTTGCTGTTCTTGACCCTGAGCTTACGGTAGGCTTGCCGCCTCACATCACCTCAACAACAGGCATGGATGCGCTCACTCATGCTGTTGAAGCTTACATCGGCCGCAGCAATACTCCCGGCACAATTGAGGCAGCAGAAAAGGCTGTTAAGATGATTTTTGAAAGCCTCGAAACTGCTTATAAAGAGCCTAAAAATCTTGAAGCTCGCGGCACTATGCTCAATGCTTCTTTCTATGCAGGCGTTGCATTTACACAGGCTTATGTCGGCTATGTTCACGCCATAGCTCACAACCTCGGCGGCTTCTATAACATTCCTCACGGCTTGGCAAACGCAATTATTCTGCCTTATGTATTGCGCTTCTACGGTGAAACAATTTATGATAAGCTTGCAAAGCTTGCAGATATTGCAGGCCTTGATGCTGTGGGTAAATCCCGTGACGAAAAAGCGAATATGTTCATTGACGAGATTTGTGCAATGAATGTTCGTATGAATATTCCCTCAACCTTTGATTGCATAAAGGAAGAGGATATTCCAACCATTGCAAAGCGTGCTCTCATCGAGGGCAACCCTCTCTATCCCGTTCCGGTTATAATGGATCAGGAGCAGTGCGAACAGCTTATTCGCTCAATGATGTTCTGAGTTTAAGTTAAAAATCAGCTTAAAAAGCAAGGTAGTCGTCCGAGATTGCCTTGCTTTTTTATTGCTTGCTCGCTTTTTCAACAATTTTTTTACTTATTTATTAAATATATATTAAATGCGTTATTTTTATTTGCATTATAATATTTATTGTGCTACAATAAGATAATCAGAATGGAGTGATATACAGCTATGACTTATTTGAATGAAATTATCAGCTTTTTTGAACAAGCTGTAGGCGTTATAACTTCTTTCCGTTTTGCGGATTTTTTAGATATTTGTCTGGTTGCTTTTGTTGTTTACAGTGTTGTTAAGCTTGTGCGTGAAACAAGGGCAATTCAGCTTTTTAAGGGCATTTTGCTTTTCGGTTTGGTTTATGTTGTCATTACCGTGCTCGAAATGCAGGCAAGTACATACCTTTTCCGCAGTGTTGCAAGCAATGCTATTGTATGCCTGGTTATTATCTTTTCGCCTGAGATTCGCCATGTGCTTGAAAGCGTAGGCAGAAAGAGCCTTTCAAGCTATTCGATTTTAGATTTTGCCAAAAGCTCAAGAGAAAAGCAAAATGAAGAAACCAACGGTATGATAACAGAGGTTTGCCGTTCGGTCAGCAAAATGAGCGAGCAAAAGATAGGTGCGCTTATCGTGTTTGAACGCAAAACCTTGTTAGGTTCAATCATAGAAACAGGCAAAACACTTGATGCGATTGTGACAGAAGAACTTATCGGCACGGTATTTTTTCCGAAAACACCTTTGCACGACGGTGCGTCAATAATCCGAGGTAACAAATTGATTGCTGCGGGCTGTATCCTTCCTTTGACTAAAAACAACGAACTCAGCAGCGAGCTCGGCACCCGTCACAGAGCGGCTTTAGGTATGTCTGAGGAGAGCGATGCGGTAGTAGTTGTTGTTTCAGAAGAAACCGGCGGTATTTCATTTGTTGAAAAAGGCAAGATTAAACGCAATATTTCTTCAGCTGAACTGAGAGATATTCTTCAGAATATTCTTTTGGAAAGCGAAGCTGAAAACGGAAATAAACTGCTGCACAAAATTGCAGGCATATTCAAAAAGCAAAAGTAAGGGGGAGATGTAATGAAAAAGCTGGCTCAAATTACCCATAAGCTATTTTACGATAACAAGGCATTAATGGTTTTTTCATTCGTGGTTGCGATAGTAATTTGGCTTGTTGTTGTGATCGCTCTCAGCCCTATTGACACGGCGATAGTCAAAGATGTTCCCGTAAGCATTGAATTGGCTAACAGCATACCTGCTCAGTTCGATTTGGAGATTTTCGGTCAGTCCGATTTCAGTGTGGATGTTGAGGTTAAGGGAAAGCGTTACATTCTTTCTTCCGTGGCTGACAAAAATTCCATAAAGGTTGTTGCTCAGACCGCATATGTTGATTCTGCAGGCAAACACACTCTTGCGCTCAAGGCAACCAAATTGAATGAGAATGATGAATTTGAGATAATTTCTCTTTCGGAAGATTTTATTGAAGTGTTTTTTGATGTCTATATGGAGCAGGATTTCCCCATAGAGGCAAAGATTAATCTTGAAGATGATGAGCTTGTAGATAAAGGCTATGTGGCAGGCGACGCCGTTCTTTCAGCGGATACCGTTACGGTTTCAGGCCCCGCAACCGAGGTTATGAGCATCAAAAAGGTTTGCGCAGAAATGACCGTTGAAAAAGCACTCAATAAGACAAGAACACAGGCTGCAAAAATAAATGCGTATAATGAATCGGGAGCGGTTTTGCATTATCTTTCCTTTAACTACGGCAATTCCGATATAACCGTAACCTTGCCGATTTATTATGTCGTCAATAAGCCTGTCTCAGTTTCGTTTATTAACACACCTTTGGATTATATTGATGCACCGTTTAAGTATACAATTTCTCCTGCTAATATTAAGGCAGGTATTCAGGGCGTTGATAAAGACAGTCAGCCGCAAACAGTTACCATAGCTACAATAGACTATGCGGACTTAAAACCCGGTAAAAATAAATTTACCGTCCCTTCAGATGCAATACCGTCGGTCTTCTCTCTTGAAACATTCAAGAATTATGAAATAGTTGTAGAGGTAACGGGCTGCACGACCAAAGCCCTCGGCATACCCAAGGAAAACATAACTTTTATAAACGCACCTGAGGGATATAAGGTTTTGTCTGTTGAAAAATCAATAGGCAATGTAGTGATAGTCGGTCCGGAATCGTCTCTTGAAAAAATTAATGTTTCCGATGTTATAGTCACCGTTGATTTGGCGAATGCAGATATTAATTCAAACAGCCAGGAATTTGAAGCAAAACTAAGCCTTAAAAACAGCACGGATTGTTGGGTAAACGGTAAATACTCAGTAACCGTATCTAATTAAGACCATAGTTTGAATGTGAAAAGGAGGATACAGTTTGAAAAAATTGGCCGCAATAATTCTTTGTATAATGCTCTTTTCTTTAAGCGGTTGTTCTTTTGAATTCAGGTCTATCCCAAACCTTATGCGTCCTCCGCTTACAGCAACCGAAGAGGAGCTTGAAGAATCCATAAAAAGCTTGCTCGGCAGCAATATTTCCCTACGCTCTCCCGAATCCGGTTTTCATCATTCTGCCATAACCTTGCATGATTTGGACGGAGATAAGAAAAGCGAAGCAATTATTTTCTATGTTAACGAAAATGACATTTCAGCCGTACGCATGAGCGTGCTGAAGAAAACAGGCAGCGAATGGGCTTTGGTTTCCGACTTTGCGGGCAACGGCAGTGGCATTTATTCCATTGAATTTTATGATTTAAATAGCGATGGCTGCGATGATATGTTAGTCAGCTGGTATTTGTTTGAAGACAGAGTAAATAAAACTCTTACAGTCTACTCAAGCAGCAGAAAGGGCAGCGAGATTAGCTTTTCCGCCTGCGCTACCGAGCCGTATAATCTGATGCATGTTGAAGATATCTTAGGTAACGGCGAAAAACAGATTGTTTTAGTTTATACCGATATTGCCAAGAAAAACGGCAGAACCCACATCAGGCTCATGAGCCTTAATGATGAAAACAGAGTTATTCTCCTCAGCGAAACTAAGCTTGATGAGCGAATTATCAGTCTTTCCGCCATAAAGAGTGACAGACCGGAGGAGCTTTCCGTGCCGAGAATATATATCGATGCGGAAATACCGGAAAGTCAGATGATTACGGAAGTTTTATGCTGGAATAAAATCAGTAAAAATTTTAAAAGTTTGATAGCTTATAACAATCAAAATAATAACGATTTAACCGTTCGCAGTAACAACCTTTACAGTACGGATATTGACGAAGACGGAATTATTGAGATACCTTTGAGAGAGCTTTTGGCAGAAAGCAAAAACGGCGATACCTCTCTCGGATATTTGCTTGAATGGTGCTCGGTTAACGACGGTAAGCTTGAGCCTAAAGTGCATTATCTTGTTAACCTGCGTGAAAATTACAGGCTGTTTTTCCCTAAAGAATATATAGGCAGAGTTTTTGTTCGCAGCGATAACACAACGGGCACTTGGAATTTTGTTACCGATTCAAATAAGGAACTGTTTGAAATAGCTGTTTACAGCCTTGATGAATGGGATGATAACAGCAAAAATGTAACTGAAACTCTGTATATAGACTCAGATAAGGTTTACGCCTGCACTATAACAGAAGCAGGCGAGGAAAAAGGCATAAAAGCAAACGAGTTGGTTAAATATTTTTCACTTAATGTTTAGTAAATGATGTTTGGCAGAAAGGGGATTTAAAAAATGAAACGCATACTTGTTGCGGAAGATGAAGCCGCTATCCGTGAATTTATCGTTATTAACCTTCAGCGCAGCGGATACGAGGTCATTTCGGCGGAAAACGGTGCCTTGGCTTTGGAAGCTTACCATGGTTTAAACGGCGATATTGATATAGCTATTTTGGATATTATGATGCCTGAGGTTGACGGTTTAGCTGTTTGCAAAGAGATTAGGGACAGCAATCTCAATATAGGCATAATTATGCTTACTGCAAAAACACAGGAAATGGATAAAATTACGGGGCTGATGATGGGCGCTGATGATTATGTTACAAAGCCTTTCTCTCCGTCGGAGCTCATGGCTCGTGTAGATGCACTGTACAGGCGAGTTTGTGTAAACAAGGATGTTTCAGGCAAAACAAACGAAGCCGACCATATTGTGCGAAGCGGTGATTTTGCTCTCAATCTTCGTAACAGAACTCTAACTAAAAACGGCAAGCTCATTGAGCTTACTCAGGTTGAATTTCAGATTATGGAGTATTTTCTCTCTAATCAGGGTGCGGCATTAGACCGCAACGATATTTTGCAGCGTGTTTGGGGCGAAAATTACTTTGGCGAAGACAAGGTGGTTGATGTTAATATCAGGCGCCTGAGAATGAAAATCGAAGATGAACCATCTAACCCTGTTCACTTAACAACTGTTTGGGGCATGGGCTATAAGTGGATTTAAAATCAGTTTACTTTTTTCTGCAAAGGAGGATTGAGCGGTATTGAAAAAGATAAGCGGTATTTCAATGCGTTGGTTCTGTACAACGTTTTGTGTTATCACCGGCATTGTAATTATTTTTGCAGTCACCGCAATCTTCCTTATTCGCGGTTATTATTACAACTATGTTCAAATGACCTTGGATTCTCATGCTTCCGACCTTGTAGATTCCTATTTTTCCAACTATATAGGCAGCAGCGAAGATACTTTTGTTAAGGGTGCAATTAATTTCGTTGAAAGCTTCCGAGATAAGAACATGATGGATGTGTGGGTTATTGACAGCTCAGGCAAACCTATTGTTTCTTCTTCGGGCTTTAAAATTGAGCCTGATACCGTAATGCCAGATTATGAGATTGCTGTAGAATCGGAAACCGATAAAGGATCATGGCGAGGCAGGCTTTCCACAGGCGAAAAGGTTATGGCGACCACCGCTATGCTGCCGGCTGTTAAAGGGCAGGCGGCAGGTGCTGTTCGGTATGTATGTTCTCTTGAAGATGTTGATCGTGCTCTTGTTTCGATTAGTATACTGATTTTTACGATTGCCGCTGTTATTCTTTTGCTCGTTTCTGCGTCAGGCAGGTTCTTTATTCGCTCTATTGTGGGACCTGTTTTGAGAATTAACGAAACGGCAAAGAAAATTGCCAAGGGCGATTTGTCGGTCAGGCTTGATAGTGTGGGTATGCATGATGAAATCGATGAGCTTTGCTCGACCTTTAACAACATGGCAGAAGCTTTAGGCGAAGCGGAAAGTATGAAAAATGACTTTATTTCTACAATTTCTCATGAGCTTCGCACACCGCTTACGGCGATTAAAGGCTGGGGTGAAACCTTGGTACAAATCGGTTCCACAGACCCTGAAACTACACAAAAGGGCATGGAAGTTATTATAAGCGAATCCCAAAGACTCTCCGAAATGGTTGAAGAGCTGTTGGATTTTTCCCGTATGCAAAACGGCAAAATGCAGCTTGTGAGCAATAAAATTGATGTTCTTGCAGAGCTTGACGATGCAGTGTTCACCATGAAGGACAGAACAGAGCGAGCAGGTCTTGAGCTGATTTACAATGTTCCTCATATGCCATTGCCAATGTACGGCGATGCGGCCAGAATACGCCAGGTTTTTGTCAATCTTCTGGATAACGCAATTAAATATAACGAACACGCAGGCAAAGTTATTGTTTTTGCGGAAATTCACGGTTCAAATTTAGTAATATACTTCACGGATACAGGCTGCGGCATTGCGCCGGAGAATATTCCGAGAGTTAAAGATAAATTCTTCCGTGCAAACCTTTCTGTTCACGGAACGGGTATAGGCTTGGCTGTTGCAGATGAAATTATTAAACTGCACGGAGGCACAATGGAAATTAACAGCGTTTTAGGCGAGGGTACAACAATTACGGTCACATTGCCCGTTGAGGCAACGGAAGCCCAAGTAACCTCACCGGAAAGGAAAGAGATAAATGAGTGACAAAAAAGAAAAAATTAAGTATTCCGGAGTAGGCGGTGAAGCGCTGATTGAGGGCATTATGATGAAAGGCCCTTACGGCGCAGCAATGGCTTGCCGCTTGCCTGACGGTACGATTGATGTTACACCAAAGGTGTTTAAATCGGTCACAGAAAAGCATAAGATTCTTCGTGCGCCGTTTATCAGAGGTCCTATCAACTTTGTTGAGCAGATGATATTTGGCTATAAATGCATGATGGAATCTGCCGAAAAAACAGCGTTTGACGATGATGCGTCGGAAGAGGAAATGTCAAAGCTTGATAAGTGGCTTTCAGACCATTTCGGCCCTAAAATGATGGCGGTTATAGGCGCAGTCGCAATGGTGCTCGGCTTCGGCTTGGCTTTCCTGATATTCTTCTATTTGCCAACACTTGCAACAGACCTTATTAATAAATATCTTGCCGACGGAGCTTTGGTTCGCACCCGTCCTTTGATTGAGGGTGTTATGCGAATGATTATTTTTGTGCTCTATATGTTCGGCGTATCGCAAATGAAGGATATTAAGCGAGTTTTCAAGTATCACGGTGCGGAGCATAAATCAATTTTCTGCATTGAGCACGGGCTTGATTTAACAGTTGAAAACATACGCAAGCAAAAGCGTTTTCATCCGCGCTGCGGCACAAGCTTTATTTTTATAACAATTATTTTGAGTATTGTCGTTTCCTCTCTCGTAGTTGTTATTGCACCTCAGGTGCGTGAAGTGCGCTGGCTGTGGATTGCAGTGAAAATTCTGCTTCTTCCCATCATTATGAGTATCGGCTATGAGTGCATCAGAATAGCAGGCAGATATGATAATGTGTTTACGAGGATTCTCTCTGCACCCGGTTTGCTCATGCAGCGCATTACAACCAAAGAGCCTGAGGATGATATTATAGAAGTTGCCATTGCCGCAATTAAGCCTGTTATAACCCCTCCGGCTGAGCAAAAAACAGAAGAAAAGCTCGAAGAAGACAATAACGATGAAGCTGAGTAATTTTAGATTAGAGATTAAAAAATCTCTTGAACCCGTTTCAAAAGAGGAAGCGGATTTTGAGGCGGATTGCATACTTGCGGATTTGCTCGGCTGTTCAAATTCCATGCTGAGGCTGCATTTTTCGGATGAGATTGATGAAACTATAAGCAAAAAAGCAATGCAGGCGGTTGCGAAGAGGCTCGAAAACGAACCTCTACAGTATATTTTGGGCAAGTGGGAGTTCTATTCTATGGAGTTTTATGTTGGTGAAGGAGTTTTGATTCCACGCCCGGAAACAGAACTTCTTGTAGATATGGCAGTCAGCTTTTTGAAAGGAAAACAGAATGCCGTGTGTTACGATTTGTGTTCGGGCAGCGGCTGCATAGGCATAAGCGTTGCAAAAGAAATGCCTGAAACAACTGTTTATATGCTTGAAAAAGCTGAAGCGGCTTTTGAATATTTGAAGAAGAATGTTGTGTTAAATTCCGCTGTCGGCTGTGTGCCGAGGCTCGGCGATTTGTTCGACGGTGCTGTGTTTGAAGAAACGGCAGATATTATTCTCTCAAATCCTCCATATATAAAATCAAGCGTTATTGGAGAATTGCAGGCAGAGGTACAAAAAGAACCCCATATGGCGCTTGACGGCGGAGAGGATGGCTTGGTTTTTTATAGGGCTATTGCCGCCGGCTGGCTCGGCGCTCTGAAAAAAGGCGGCATGCTTATTGTTGAAATAGGCGAAGAGCAGAGCGAAGATGTAAAAAAAATCTTTGAGCCCTATTTTAAAGAAGTTAAGGCTATTAAAGATTATTACGGAAATGACAGAGTAGTTGCCTGTACCGAAAAACTATAAAAAAACGGAGTAATAAAAATGATTTTTGATTTGTTCAGAATGGGAGCCATGGACGACATGGCTCGTATGCAGCTTATTATGAGCTTAGGCGTGCGTGTGTTTGTTGTGTTCTGTGTTTTGCCTATTCACGAGTTTGCTCACGCATTCATTGCGGATAAATTGGGCGATCATACAGCCAAGCTCAAAGGCAGGCTTACAATTTCGCCCATGGCGCATATTGACTGGATAGGCGCTCTTATGATTTTTCTCGTAGGCTTCGGCTATGCAAAGCCTGTACCTGTCAATATGAGAAATTTCAGAAAGAAAAACGAAGCAGAAAGCGAAAATATTTATTTTATGGGCAACGCAACTCGCTTTGACCCCAAATATGCAAAGCGCTGTATGGCCTTGGTGGCTTTTGCAGGCCCTGCCTCAAACCTTTTAATGGCTTTGGTTTCTCTGCTTATTGCTAATTTTGTCAAGGCCGTTGCAAGCTATAGCGTTTTAACAGCAATTATCTACTATTTCTTCTATTTCTGTGCAACCATAAATATTAACTTGGCGGTGTTTAACCTTATTCCCATTCCGCCTCTTGACGGCTCAAGAATTTTAAGCGTTGTAATCCCGGACAAATATTATTTTAAAATAATGCAGTATGAGCGTTATATTATGATAGCCGTTATGCTGCTTTTACTCACGGGCGCACTTTCAATGCCTCTTTCCTGGCTTTCTGGTGTTGTGTTTAACGGGCTTGATTATATAGCGGCTCTTCCCTTTGCTTTATTTAACTAATTGATTGAGGTAGATTTTTTGGAAGCTATTCAGTATAAAACCGAAGTTTTTGAAGGACCTCTTGATTTGCTGCTTCATTTAATCAGCAAGCACAAGGTCAGCATTAACGATGTGGTTATAACAGATTTGATTGACCAATATATTGAATATATCCATGCAATGCAGCTTGAAAATATGGAGCTTGCAAGCGAGTTTCTCGAAATGGCGGCAAGGCTTGTTTATATCAAAACAGTCTCTCTTTTGCCTGTCTATGAAGAGGCCGAAAAGCTTCAGGAGGAGCTGAGAGGTGAGCTGAGTGAATATGCCGACTGTCAGCTTATGGCAGGCAAGCTTTCCGCTATTGCAAAAGGCTTTGATTATATGGAAACTCCCCCGGAAAAGATAGAAGCGGATATGACATATACCCGTGTTCATGCTCCCGATGAGCTGCTTAAAGCTTACATATCGGCAATAGGAAAAAGTATGCGCAAGCTGCCGCCTCCCGTAGAGGCATTTACGAAAATTGTTGCGGCAAAAATTGTTTCTGTCGGCTCTCGTGTAAGCGTTATTTTAGCAAGGCTGAAAATAGGCGAAAAGCACAGCTTTGAGCAGTTTTTCGAGCAGTCAACTTCACGCTCGGAAATGGTTGCAACATTTTTGGCTATTCTGTCTTTAGTTAAATCCAAGCAGATTTATATCGACGGCGAAAAAACAACAGCAACTATCGAGCTGATAGAGGAGGGTGAAGCCAAATGAACGCAAAAGAATTGAATGCCGCTCTTGAAGCTATGCTTTTTGCTTCGGGTGAGCCTCTTGAAATAATCAGAATTGCCGAGGTATTGCAGTGTGATGCCGAACAGGTTGAAAGCATTGCCGCAAACCTTTCCAATAAGCTTGAGGAGCGAGGAAGCGGACTTTGCGTTAAAAAGTTAGGGGACAAGCTCCAAATTTGCTCCAAGCAGGAGTTTGCAGGCTTAATCAGAGAAATCCTTGACCTTAAGCGAAATACGCCGCTTTCAGGCCCTGCTTTTGAGGTTTTGGCAGTTATTGCATATAACCAGCCTGTAACAAAATCCTTTGTGGAGCAGGTCAGAGGTGTTGACTGCTCGGGTGTTATTACAACCCTTTGTCAGCGCGGTCTTATTGAAGAAAAGGGCAGACTTGAATTGCCGGGCAGACCGCTTATTTACGGCACTACGGCACATTTCTTGCGTAGCTTCTGTGTTTCGGATTTGAACGAGCTTCCGCCCTTACCCGAAAAGAAAGAGGATGAGCTTAAAAAAGCTCTTGAAGCTTCTCCTGAGCCTGCGGAAAAGCAAAAAGGCCCCGAAACCCTTGTTTTACCACAGGAAGATGGGCTGATTTCGGAAGCCGATGACGAAGTGTTTAACGAAGATTTTACATAATTAACGGGAGGTGTAGGTTTGACGGGTTTATATATTATCCTTGGCATTATTGTCTTTTTCGTGTTCCTTTTTTCGGTCAGGTTTACTGTTTATATGGACTATGATAAGGATTTCAAGCTGGATGTAGCCTGGGGCTTTATTAAGTTCCGTATTTTGCCCAAAAAAGAAAAGCCCGAAAAACCGAAAAAGCCGAAAAAGGAAAAGAAGCCTAAAGAGAAAAAACCTAAAGAGGATGTGCCTGCCGAAAAGCAGGATAACATAATCAAAGCTTTCTACAAAAATCAGGGCTTTTCAGGTGTCGTTCAGCTACTTCGTGACACCGTTAACGCAATTAACGGTATGTTCGGAGGAATTTTCAGGCACTTTATTTTTAGAGAGCTTAAACTTAATATAATAGTCGGCGAAGCCGATGCACACGAAACAGCTGTTGTATACGGCAAAACCTGTTCAGCGGTTTTTCCGGCAATGGGCTTGATAACAAGCACTTGTAAGGTTAAAGAATACGACTGCGAGGTTCGCACCAATTTCTGCGAAAAAGAAAGAACGGCAAGATTCCGTGTTGTTTTTTCAATCAGACCTATTTTTGCTACCAACGCAGCTATAGTTTTGGCATTTAAACTGTTATTTAAAGTGGTTTTCAAACTGCTTAAAAATAAGCCTCAGCCTGCGCCTGCGGCTAAACCGCAGCCTGCGCAGACTAACAGCGAAAAAACAAATAAACCAAATAATGAAAACAATATCAAGGAGGATATAAACAATGAAAGATCAATCTAAGTCAGCATCAGGTATTTTGGGTACGGCAATCGAAAAAATCCGTGACCTTGTGGATGTAAAGACAATAGTAGGCGAGCCTGTTTACTCGGCAGACGGCATTACTATTATCCCTGTTTCAAAGGTTTCTTACGGCTTTGCTTCCGGCGGTTCGGATTTTCCCTCAAAGACTAACGCGGAGCTTTTCGGCGGCGGCGGCGGCGCAGGTATTACAATTACACCCGTTGCTTTTGTTGTTATCAATAACGGCAATGTAACAATCAAGTCTGTTCCCACAGGCGATAACACAGCCGAAAGAATAGTCGGCCTTGTTCCCGAAGTTGTAGATACAGTAAGCGGTCTTATAAATAAGAATAAGAACGGCACAGATGCCGATATGGAAACTCCCGTTGTCTGATAAGTAAAACTACTCCTAACTCAAGCATATATTTAGTAATGTTATTAATTATTAAATATATGTGGGTGGTCTTGTGGTTAAAAGAATATTTGCTGTTGCTTTAATTAGCTTAGCGTGCAGCGTTAATGTTTATGCGGCAGATATACCCTCTGTTTCGGCTCATTCGGCGGCGCTGATGGTAGCTGATACACATGAGCTGGTTTACGGCAAAGCTGAGCATACCCGTCGCCCCATGGCGAGCACCACAAAAATCATGACGGCTCTGTTGACTCTTCGCTGTGCAACACCTTATAAAGAGGTTACCGTAACGGAGAAAATGGCGGCTGTTGAGGGTAGCTCTATGGGGCTTATGCCGGGGGATAAGGTGACTTATCACGATTTGGTTTACGGTATGCTTTTGGCTTCCGGAAACGATGCGGCAAATACCGCCGCAATCTCTGTTGCAGGCTCGGCGACTGAGTTCGCCAAGCTTATGAATAAAACAGCAAATGAAATCGGGATGACAAACACCAATTTTGTCACTCCATCCGGTCTTGACGCCGAAAATCACTATTCAACAGCCTACGATATGGCTTTGCTCGGTTGCGTTGCTATTGAAAACCCCGATTTTTTGGCGGCCTGTTCATCTGTGCAGGCTAAGCTTTGCTATGGAAATGAGCCTTATACCCGATATCTTTCAAACCATAACAGGCTTTTGAAAAGCTTTGACGGAGCTATAGGCATCAAAACGGGATTTACCAAAAAAAGCGGCAGATGCTTGGTTTCAGCCGCAACCCGAGACGGTGTTACGCTGGTTTGTGCTACGCTTAACGCTCCTAACGATTGGCAGGACCATGCCGAGCTTTTGGAATACGGCTTTTCTGTTATAAGCACAAAAGAGCTTTCGGTTGAAGCCGATTCTGTGGCGGTCTGGGGCGGTAATGCGAAAAAAGTTTCGGTTTCGGCTTTACAGCCTATACAAATTAATTCATTTTGTTCAGCCGAGCAGATGGAAACTCAGATACTGTTAAAGCCCTATACGGTTGCGCCTGTTGAAAAAGGACAGGTGATCGGCGAAGTGCGCATAAATGTAAACGGCAAAACAGTTAAATCAATACCTCTTGCGGCAGATAACAGCGTTACCTCAACAACTCAGGAGATAAAGCCTAAAAAGAGGCTTACTGTGCGCATAAAGGCATGGTTAAAGTGTCTGATTGACAGAATAATAAACAGTTTTAAAGAAAGGTAAGTCTATGCCTGATAACAGAATAAGATTACAAAAGTATATGGCGGATAACGGAATCGCCTCTCGCAGAAAATGCGAAGAAATGATAGAAAAGGGTCTGGTTAAGGTCAATGGCGATCGCGCGCATATAGGCGATAAGGTTGACCCTAAAAGGGATAGAGTTACCGTCAACGGCAAAAAAATTGCCGTTCAGGATAAAAAATATTATGTCCTCTTGCATAAGCCAAGGGGATATGTTACGACTACGCATTGTGAGCTGGGAAGAAAATGCGTTGCAGACCTTGTTAAAGATATTGATGCAAGAATTTACCCTGTAGGCAGATTGGACAGGGATTCGGAAGGGATGCTCCTGATGACTAACGACGGTGAATTTGCCAACGCTATGACTCATCCCACTCACCATGTGCCGAAAACCTACAGAGTTACGGTGCGCCCGAATATAACCGATGAGCAGATTAACGCTTTCCATACGGGTATTGAAATTGACGGCAGAATGACTGCGCCTGCGGGTCTCAGAGTTTTGGAAAGGACAGAGGGCAGAGTTGTTTGCGAGGTAATACTCTACGAGGGCAGAAACCGCCAGATTCGCCGTATGTTTGAAGAATTGGGCATTGAGGTCGCAAGGCTCAAGCGCACTGCTGTTGGCTCCGTTAAGCTTGGTATGCTCGCTCCCGGCAAGTGGAGAAATCTGACAGAGGAAGAAGTGTGCAAGCTCACTCTTGCCGCAAAGCGAGGTTCTTCAAATGATTGAGTTTAAGCCTAATATAAACGGCAATATAGTTATTTATAATGCCTTTGAAAACGGTTCGGAAACAGGCAGAGTTACATTGACCTTTGAAAAAACAAAGTCCGAACTCAGGTTTATTGAAGCCCATAACGATGAAACCGCAGAGGGCTTAATAAGAAGCGCTCTTACAGCGGCAGCCAACAGAAATGTTTTCAGCTGCATATATGAGCCTGACGAGTTTAAAAATATTGCAGTCCGTTTGGGCTTTGCTGAAAATAACGGCAAGCTTTACGGCGAAATTCCCTTTTTGCTCGGTGGTTGCTGTGGTTGCCGTCATAATTAAATGTCAAAAAATGTCATTTTGTTGACATTTTCTTATGCAATCTGATAGAATCGAATAAAATTTCCTGAATTATAAATTTAAGGAGTTAAAAATAATGGTTAGAAGTATGACGGGCTTTGGCAGAGCCCAGATGGAAATAAATTCCATGAGTATTTCTGTTGAGATTAAAAGCGTAAATCACCGAGGTTTTGAATTTTCGAGCAAAACCCCCAGAACATACGGTTTTCTTGATGATAAGCTGAAATCCCTTATGCAGAGCCTTGTTTCACGAGGCAAGATAGAATTGTTTGTTACCATAAGCGCTCTTGACAGCGATGACTGTATTGTAGAGGTAAATCATTCCCTTGCATCAGGCTATTATAAGGCCCTCAAAGAGCTTGCAGAGCGTTATAATCTCAGAGAGGAGCTCTCTGTTTCTTCACTTACAAGGTGCAGTAACGATATCTTTGTCGTTCGCAAGGCGCCTGCCGATGAGGAAGCCGTTTGGGAAGCAGTCAAAACAGTTGCTCTCGAAGCAGTAGCTTCGTTTATCAAAATGCGTGAGGCAGAGGGAGCTAAGCTCAAGTCGGATGTGCTTTCCCGTGCTGATACTATAATAAGTGATGTTGAGTTTATCGAGTCCCGTTCACCGCAGACTGTTAAAGAATACAACGAAAAGCTTCTCGAAAGAATAAGAAACCTTATAGGCGATGTAAATGTAGATGAGCAGCGTTTGCTTACGGAAGCTGCTATTTTTGCCGATAAAGTTGCCGTTGCGGAGGAAACGGTTCGCCTGCGCAGCCATATTGACCAGCTTCACAGCCTCCTTGAAAGCGATGAACCCGTAGGCAGAAAGCTTGATTTCCTTGCTCAGGAAATGAACAGAGAAGCCAACACCATAGGCTCCAAGGCTCAGGATGTTGATATCACAAAACGAGTTCTCAACATCAAAGCTGAAGTTGAAAAAATCAGAGAACAAATACAGAACATAGAATAATAAAGAGGTATTCGGCTAATGAAACTTATCAATATAGGCTTCGGAAACCTTGTTAATGCAAATCGTCTTATCGCTATAGTCAGCCCTGAATCTGCGCCTATAAAGCGCATTATTCAGGATAGCAAGGAGCGAGGAATGCTTATAGACGCTACCCAGGGCAGACGCACAAGAGCTGTTATAATAACCGACAGCGACCATGTTATTTTATCATACCTGCAATCCGAAACCGTTGCCAACAGGCTCAACGATTATGATGACGGCGAGGAGGAAGAGGAGGATGAAACCGATGAGTAACAAAGGTGCTCTGATTATATTTTCTGCTCCTTCGGGCTGCGGCAAGGATACGCTTTTGAGTGAGCTTTTTAAGCGAGATAGTGCCGGAGATTTTGTGCTTTCACGCTCAATGACTACTCGCTCACCCCGCAGCGAAGAAAAAGACGGCGTGGATTACTATTTTGTAAACCGTGAGCATTTTGAGCAGCTTATTGCTCAGGATAAGCTTATTGAATATGCCGAATATAACGGCAACTACTACGGCACACCTAAAGAGCCTGTAGAAGAATGGCTCAACGAAGGGAAAATTGTCTTTTTGGAAATTGAGGTTCAGGGTGCATCAAAGGTGCGCCAAAGATGTCCCGATGCTGTGAGCATTTTTGTTTTGCCGCCATCTCTTGATGAGCTTGAACGCAGACTTCGCAACAGGCAGACGGACAGCGATGAGGTAATTGCCAAGCGCATTGCCCTTGCACCCGGAGAAATAGAGCGAAGCAAAGAATTCGATTATAATATAGTTAACGATGAGCTCGAAAGAGCTGCAGACGAACTCTACAATATTGTTATTAGTATAAAGGAGAAAAATCAAAATGGCTAACCAAAACAGAGTTGAAATGAAATTTAATCCCGATTTGAGCGGCGTACTTAAGGGTCACACAAGCCGTTATTCACTTGTTATTGCAACAGCAAAGCGTGCCCGTGAAATTTCTCAGGAGGCTGTTGACAACGGCGAAACAATAATTGAAAAGCCTGTTAGCCTTGCGCTTAACGAGTTTATCAACGGCGATTATGTACTCGTAGAGCCGGAAGAAATCAGAAATCTTTAATTTTTAACTATGCCCGGAATGTTTACGGTTGGCGTAGCCTTAGAAAATGCAGTTTATCACATGGATAAGCTCTATGATTACAAAGTGCCGCTTCTTTTGGCTGAAAAAGCCAAGGTCGGGGTCAGAGTTATTGTGCCTTTCGGCAACGGTAATGCAAAGCGTCAAGGCGTTATTTTGCGTATAAATTGCAATCAACCGACTAAAAAGCTTAAAAGTATTTGCGAAATTAAAGACGATGAGCCTTTAGTTGACGATGAAATGATAAAGCTTGTGTTTTGGCTTAAAGACAGAACATTCTGCACTTATTTTGATGCTTTCCGCTGCATTTTGCCTACGGGAGTAAATTTAAAGCTCAGCACATATTACGGCGCTGACCCATCATTTGAGCCTAACACAGAAATCCTGCCGAACGATGAAAAAGAAATATATTTATCCCTGCTAAAGACCTGCAAATTCGTTGAAAAATCAAAGCTTTTAGATGCTTTCGGATATAAGCCGGACAGTATTATTTTAGATAAGCTCTATAAAAAAGGTGCGCTTTTGCGCAATGTTGATGCTAAGCGCAGTCTCAGCGATAAAACGCAGACTCTTTATAAGCTTTCTTCGGTTCAAGACGCCAATACCGTTTTGACTAAAAAGCAGCAGGCAGTTTTCGATTTTTTGAGCGATGTAGGAGCTTCAACGGCAAAGGAGCTTTGCTACTTTACCGGTGTTACCGATGCAGTAATTAAAACCCTTGTAAAAAAGGGGATAGTTGAAAGCATTGAAGATGAAGTTTACCGTAGCCCTTTGCAGGGCAAGTCCCTTAAGCCGAAGCCTGAAATAACTCTCAGTCGGGAACAGCAGGAAGCCTTTGATTCCCTTTACAGTCAGTTTGAGCAGGGTGAAAAAACAGTTTCTCTGCTTTACGGAATAACGGGAAGCGGCAAGACACAGGTTTATATCAAGCTCATTGAAAGGGTTTTGGCAAAAGGGCGCTCAGCTATTATGATGGTGCCTGAAATTGCTCTCACTCCTCAGATTGTGGACAAATTTTGTTCTTATTTCGGCGATACAATCGCTGTGTTTCATTCTGCGCTCTCTTTGGGCGAGCGTATGGATGAATGGAAGCGTGTGAAACGAGGGGAAGCAAGGGTTGTCATAGGCACCCGTTCCGCAGTTTTTGCCCCTGTTCAGGATTTAGGTCTTATTGTTATAGATGAGGAGCAGGAGCATACATATAAATCGGAGCAAAGTCCTCGCTATAACGCAAAAGAGGTTGCTCGTTTTCGCTGTGACGAAAATAATGCGCTTCTGGTGCTTGGCTCTGCTACTCCCGATGTGGAAAGCTTTGCAAGGGCAAAAAGCGGTATTTATACGCTGAATACCATTAAAAACCGCTATTCGGGTGCAGCCTTGCCTAAGGTTGTAACGGTAGATATGGCTTATGAGGCTGATAAAACAATCAGCAGCGAGTTAGCAGAAGCATTAAAAGAAACTTTGACAAAGAAAAAACAGGCGATATTGCTCATAAACCGCAGAGGTTATAATACCTTTGCCGCCTGCAGTGCCTGCAAAACGGTTGTAACTTGTCCTAATTGCAGTATTTCGTTGACATATCACCATGCAAACGGGAGACTGATGTGCCACTACTGCGGCTATTCTCAGCCCATCGCAGACAGCTGTCCGAGTTGCGGAAAGCGTGAAATACGCTATTCGGGTTTCGGTACGCAGATGATAGAGGACGATTTGATTAAGCTCTTCCCCGAAGCTCGTATTTTGCGTATGGATCAAGACACAACTATGCGCAAAAATTCCCATGAAAAGGCGCTTTCTGCCTTTGCGGCAGGGGAGTATGATATACTTTTAGGCACTCAGATGGTTGCCAAGGGTATTGATTTTGAAAATGTAACGCTTGTAGGCGTAGTTTCTGTTGACCAACAGCTTTATAATGATGATTTCAGGAGCCTTGAGCGCACTTTTTCCCTGCTTACTCAGGTTGTAGGGCGAGCAGGCAGAGGCCAGAATGAGGGTAAAGCAATCATTCAGACTTTGACCCCTGAAAACGATATAATTCAGCTTGCGGCTGAGCAGGATTACGATGAATTTTATAAAACGGAAATTGATATTCGCCGCCTGATGACTTATCCGCCTTTCTGCGATTTGTGCGTTATAAATTTTTCAGGCGCAGATGAAAATAAAACCCGCTTGGCATCAAAAATGTTTTTTAACAGCTTTAAAGAGCTTGCCGAAACCGATTATAAAAACCAAAAGCTTATCGTTTTGGGACCGCTTCAGCCGCGTGTTGCAAAAATCAACAATAAGTTCAGGTACAGAATGATAGTTAAATGCAAAAACAGTGCCGAATTCAGGAGGTTTATTTCAACTCTTCTGGTAAATTTCGGAAAAGATACAAAATTTAGTGATGTGAGTATCTTTGCGGATATTAATCCGGAGAGCATACTATAAAATGAAGCTATTAAGGTGACTTACTATGGCAATCAGAAAAATTATTACAAAAGAAAATCCACTGCTTCGCAAAAGCAGCAGACCGGTAACAGAGTTTGATTCAAGACTTGCAACTTTGATTGACGATATGGTGCAAACTATGTATAAGGCAGAGGGTGTCGGTCTTGCGGCTGTTCAGGTAGGCGTCTTGCGCCGAGTAGTTGTAATTGACTGCGGCGACGGACTTATGGAGCTTGTAAACCCTGAGATTATAGAGCGTGAGGGTGAACAGCAGGAGGTAGAGGGCTGCCTTTCTTTGCCCGGTGAAAGCGGAGTTACAATCCGTCCTATGAAAGTAAAGGTAAAAGCACAAAACAGAGAGGGCAAATGGTTTTTCTATACAGGTGAAGGTCTTAAAGCAAGAGCTTTCTGCCATGAAATTGACCATCTTGACGGTGTGCTGTATATTGATAACCTTTCACCTAATCAGAATTAATAATAAAGATTACAGGAAAATGATATTATGAAAATAGTATTTATGGGTACGCCCGATTTTGCGGTTGATTGCCTTGAAGCTCTTGTTGCAAGCAAGCACGAGGTTGCGGCTGTATTTTCCCAGCCTGACAAACCCCAAGGCAGAAAACAGATTTTAACATCGCCTGATGTTAAAGTTTGTGCACAAAAGTATGATATCCCTGTCTATCAGCCTAATACCCTCAAGGACGGCTCATCAACAGCCGTTTTAAAAGAAATTGCTCCGGATTTAATTGTTGTTGTGGCTTATGGCAAGCTGATTCCTCAAGAGATTTTGGATATTCCGCAGTATGGCTGCATAAATGTCCATGCTTCCCTTTTGCCAAAGCTCAGAGGTGCCGCACCTATTCAGTGGTCGGTTATCAACGGCGAAAAGGAAACAGGCGTTACCACAATGCAGCTTGATGCAGGGCTTGATACAGGCGATATTCTGCTTGTTAAAAAGACTGATATTTTAGAAAACGAAACATCGGGTGAGCTTTTCGACAGGCTTAAGGTTCTTGGCGCAGAGCTTCTTCTGGAAACCATTGATGCAATTCTTGCAGGCACATTGAATCCCGTTAAGCAGGACGATTCTCAGTCCACCTATGCTTCCATGCTCAATAAATCAATTTCACCTGTTGACTGGTCAAAGCCTGCTCAGGCAGTGCATAACCACATCCGAGGCTTAGAGCCTTGGCCTGTTGCAACTGCCGTTATAAACGGTAAGCCTGTCAAGGTTTTCGGCTCACGCATGGGTAAAGCTTGCGGCAAAGCGGCAGGCGAAGTTGTAAACGCTGAAAAAGAGCTGGAAATTTGCTGCGGCGACGGTAATTCGGTTGTCATCACACAGATTCAGGCTGAGGGCAAGAAAAAGATGCCTGCGGCAGATTTTCTGCGAGGCTTTAAAATTGAAAAAGGAACACTTTTAGAATAATTTCAGAAACAGATCAAGAAAGAAGGAGTATTTATGGGTTGGCTTTATTATGATTATTATTATCTTGTGCTTGTAGTGCCTATGCTTATTCTTTCGCTCATTGCTCAGGCCATGGTTAAATCTACTTTCAATAAGCAGGCTAAGGTCTTGGCTTCCCGCGGTTTAACAGGCGAGCAGGCGGCGGCAAGAGTGCTTTATCACTACGGTATCAACGATGTTCGTATTGAGCTTTCACCCTCTGGCAAGTTATCTGATCATTTTGACCCTAAGAGTAATGTTATTCGCCTTTCAAACGGCGTGTATCAAAGCTCAAGCGTTGCCGCTATAGGCGTAGCCTGCCACGAAGCAGGCCATGCTGCTCAGCACGCAGAGGGATACTTGCCCATTAAAATTCGCAATGCAATTTTGCCCATTTGCAATATCGGTTCAACGCTCGGACTGCCCCTTGCAATTATCGGCTATTTTATGGGCTTTGAGCCTTTCGTTTCAATCGGACTTTTGCTCTACGCCCTTATAGCTGTTTTTCAGTTTGCAACCTTGCCGGTAGAGCTCAATGCAAGCAAAAGAGCCCTTGCCGTTATTGAAGAAACAGGTATGCTGCAAGGAGATGAGATAGGGGGAGCCAAAAAGGTTTTGACCGCTGCAGCGATGACTTATATAACGGCGCTGTTAGTATCCCTCGCTAACCTGTTAAGATTTGTATTGCGTTTTAGTTCACGGAGAGATAGATGAAAACAGCCAGACAGATTGCTTTTGAGGCGCTGAACAAAATTGAACGGGATAAATCCTATTCAAATTTAACCTTAGACAGCTTTTTATATTCCGCTCAACTTTCAAAAACTGACAGCGGCTTTGTGAGTGCGCTTGTGTACGGAGTGCTTGAAAGGACAATAACTCTTGATTATTGCCTTTCAAGACATCTCAAGCAGCACATCAAAAAGCTTAAGCCGCAGGTTTTAACCGCTTTGCGCCTTGGTACATATCAGCTCCTTTTTATGGATAAAATACCCCGGTCTGCGGCTGTTAACGAAAGCGTTACCCTTGTTAAGAAAAACGGCTGTGCCTTTGCTTCGGGCTTAACCAATGCGGTGCTTCGTGCAGTTGCAAAAGAAGGGTTAGTTCTCCCTGACGAAAGCAATAATAAAATATATTATTATTCGGTTAAGTATTCATTCCCCGACTGGCTTATAAGGCTTTGGATTGAAAGCTACGGCGAGGAAAATGCCCTTGGCATTATGGCTTCCTGCGATGGCAGACCACCACTTACGGTAAGAACGAATACCCTCAGGACAACTACCGAAAGCTTAGTATCGGAACTTGAAAAAGTGGGAGTTTCGGTATCTTTGTCAGCCGCAGAGGATTCTCTCAGCCTTGAAAAATGCGGCAGTGTTGAAAGACTGTCATCCTTTGAAAAAGGTTTATTTCATGTTCAGGATGCCGCCTCTCAGCTATGCGTTGCCGCTCTTAATCCTCAACCCGGAGATACTGTCTTGGACCTTTGTTCAGCTCCCGGCGGCAAGGCTTTCACTTGTGCCGAGCGTATGGAAAACCGGGGAAGAATTATAGCTTGCGATATACACAGCCACCGCCTTGCGCTTATAAAAGAGGGTGCAAACAGGCTTGGCATAGATATAATTGATGTTAAGCGAAGCGATGCTTCGGTTTATAGTGAGGGTATGCCCTTGGCGGATAGAGTCCTTTGCGATGTTCCGTGTTCAGGTTTGGGTATTATTCGCCGCAAGCCCGAAATCCGTTGCAAGAACAGTGCCGAGATTGACAATTTACCTATATTGCAGTACAATATATTGATAAATGCCGCTCGTTATGTAAAAGAGTCAGGCCGTTTGGTTTATTCGACCTGTGCTCTTAACCCTGCGGAAAATGAAGAAGTTTGTAAACGCTTTTTGGCGGAAAATAAAGAATTTGTGCCTGTTGATATTTCTGCAGTTGCCCCCGAAGCGTATAGCGACGGTTATATGCTGACACTTATGCCCCATATTAATTCAACAGACGGTTTCTTTATTGCGGCCTTTGAGAGGAGAAGTAACAGTTGAAGAAAGATATAAAATCAATGTCTGAGGCTGAGCTTTCTTCTCAGTTTGCCGAGCTCGGCTTGCCAAATTTCAGAGCTAAACAGGTTTGGCAATGGCTTGAGCAAAAAGGTGTAATGTCTTTTGACGAAATGACAAATCTTTCAAAGGATTTGCGTGAAAAGCTCAAAGCGGAATTTGAAATCTGCGGCTGTGAAATAGAAAAGAAATCTGTTTCTGCCCTGGATTCAACTGTTAAATATCTGTTTAAGCTCCACGATGGCGAGTTCATAGAAAGCGTTTTAATGAAATATAAATACGGCTATTCCCTTTGTGTTTCAACTCAGGTTGGCTGCCGTATGAACTGTGCTTTCTGTGCTACGGGTGTCGGCGGCTTTGTCCGCAATCTTTCACCATCGGAGATTTTAAGCCAGATTCATGCCGCACAAAACGATATGGATATCAGGGTTTCCCATATTGTCCTCATGGGTATGGGAGAGCCTATGGATAATTACGATAATGTTATTTGTTTTTTAAAGCTTGTCAATAATGATAATGGGCTTAATATCGGTATGCGTAATATTTCCCTTTCTACCTGCGGTATTATCCCCGGCATCGAAAAGCTTGCGAAAGAGGATTTACAGCTTACTCTTTCTGTCTCACTGCACGCTCCAAACGATGAAATCCGTTCAAGGCTTATGCCTGTGAATAAAAAATACGGCGTAGATGAGCTGCTTGCGGCTTGCAGGGCTTATGCCGATAAAACATCACGCAGAATATCTTATGAATATGCAATGTTCGGCGGAGTTAACGATAGCGATGAATGTGCCCGTGAATTGGCTCAAAAGCTCAAAGGCACACTTTCTCATATTAACCTTATTCCGGCCAATGATGTTACGGAAAGCGGTCTGAAATCAAGCACGCCGGAAAGAATTAAGGCCTTTACGCATATTCTTGAAAAAAGCGGCAGAAATGTAACTGTCAGGCGCAGTCTCGGCGGAGATATTGATGCATCATGCGGTCAGTTAAGAAGCAAGCACAAGAAAGCTTGATTATATAGATAATGCTACCAACGAAAGGGGAAAGCACGAGCAACTACTTTTACTTATTTCGTGCTTATTGCAAACTATGAGAGTCACAGCTAAAACAGATATCGGAAAGGTTAGAAGCTCCAACCAGGATTCTTATTCGGCGGGTGAATTGCCCGGCGGCGTTGCCTGGGCTGTCGTTTGCGACGGTATGGGCGGAGCCAACGGAGGAAATGTTGCGAGCTCTGTTTCCGTGCGCATGATTTCACATTCGATTGACGAGGGATACCGCAACGGCATGCGGCCGTCGTCAATACGCAATATGCTGGAATCTGCTATATCGGGTGCCAATGCGTGCGTTTTTGATATGGCTAAAAATGACGAAACACTTACGGGAATGGGGACAACCTGCGTTGCCGCTTTAATTGCCGACGGTATGGTTTATATATCCCATGTCGGAGACAGCAGAGCCTATATAATATCCAAGGGCGGAACCTTGCGACAGCTTACAAGAGACCATTCGGTAGTTCAAAATTTGCTTGAAACGGGAAGCATTACAAGCGAAGAAGCTAAAAACTATCCCGGTAAAAATATAATAACAAGAGCGCTTGGCGTTGAAGAAACAGTTTGCGTTGATTTTTGCGAGGAAGAATTTTCTCAGGATGATATATTGCTTATTTGTACTGACGGTCTTACAAACTTTGTAAGCGATGAAGATATCATAAACGCAACTTCGGACGGCAGATATTTTGAATATGCCGAACGGTTGGTAGAACTTGCTAATTCCCATGGCGGCGGAGACAACATTACCGTTGTTTCCATTTCAGCTTAAAAGGAGACTTGAGTTATGGAAAATTATGTCGGAAAACGCATAGACGGCAGATATGAAATTCATGAAATTATAGGCGTCGGCGGTATGTCTGTTGTTTACAAGGCCTATGACAATATTGATGATAGAATTGTTGCTGTTAAAATACTCAAAGAAGAATATATAGCCAACGAGGAATTTAGGCGCAGATTTAAAAACGAATCAAAATATATTGCGGTTTTGTCCCATCCAAACATTGTAAAGGTTTATGATGTCAGCTTCGGCGACCATCTGCAGTATATCGTCATGGAATATATTGAGGGCATAACTCTTAAAGAGTATATTGAGCAGCAGAAAGTTATTCAGCCGAAAGAGGCTGTCCACTTTACTACTCAGATACTTCGTGCCCTTCAGCATGCCCACGATAAGGGTATTGTTCACCGAGATGTTAAGCCGCAGAATATTATGCTTTTGCAAAACGGCAGTATCAAAGTTACGGATTTCGGCATAGCAAGCTTCAGCCGCAGTGATACAAGAACAATGTCGGACAGCGCAATCGGCTCGGTTCACTATATCAGCCCGGAGCAGGCCAGAGGTGATTTTACCGATGCTAAAGCAGATATTTATTCGGTAGGCGTTGTGATGTATGAAATGCTTACGGGCACATTGCCTTTCCAGTCGGACAGTGCTGTTTCGGTTGCTCTTATGCAGCTGCAAAACGAGCCGGTAAACCCGAGAGATATTAACGGCGCAATACCTGTAGGTCTCGAGCAGATTACAATGCACGCAATGCAAAAAGATCCGAAATCACGCTATCAGTCAGCCGCAGAAATGCTACTCGATTTAGACGAATATAAGCGCAATCCCGGTATTAAATTTGATTATTCCTATTTTGTCGATAACGAGCCTACTAAGTATATTGACCGCACGATGACAATGAAAACACCTAAGGTTGGAGAGCCGGAGAAATTAGAGCCGGAGGAAGAAGATATAACCGACGAAGAGGCACAGAATAACAGCAAGCTCATACCTGTTTTAACAGGCGTAGTTGCCGGTTTGGTGGCGGTTTTGTTGCTCATAGGCGGCTATCTGCTCATATTTACCGATGTGTTTAAGTCGGATAAGCTTAAAGTGCCGAATTTTATCAACATGAACTATGAAAACGAAATTAAGGGCAAGTATGAAAAATTCAATATTCAGGTTGAATACGAGTTTAATTCTCAGTACGATTTCGGCGTTGTAACAAAACAGACACCGGAAAAAGGCGAAAAAATTAAAAAAGGCGAATCCGTTTTATTAACAGTCAACACTAATAAAACCACTCTTGTTGTTGATGTTTACGGTCAACCCTATATTACTGCTAAACAGACTCTTGAAAGCGCCGGCTTTGTGGTAACACAGGAATTGGTTTACGATACCTCTCAGGAGGATATGTCTGTTATATCTACTTCTCCGGAGCGTGACGAACAGGCGGCCGTAGGCTCAACCGTTGTGCTTTATGTTGCAACCCACACCGATGCGAACGCTATACCTGCTCCTAAGCTTGTCGGCTATACTCAGGAAATTGCAATGGAGCTTCTCAAATCGGTTAATCTTGATGTCGGTGAAATATCCATCGGTGACAGCGTACAGCCTGCGGGTACTGTTATTGAACAGACTCCTGCCGCCGATGAACCCGTGCATGAGGGCGAAAAGGTTAATATTGTTGTAAGCTCAGGCAAGGCGCCTACGGCAACAACTGAATTAACAATCCGTTTGCCCTATAAAAACGGCAATGCAGGCAGCCTTAAGGTTTATCTTAACAATGCCGCTGTAGACGGTGCAGGCGCTGAGGTTCTTCTCAACGGAAGCACATTTACATTCAGCGTAAGCGGCTCAGGTCAGGCAGATGCCCTGATTGTAAAAATCGACGGTTCTAATATTTACAGCTGTACTATTAACTTCACAACTGACCCCGTAGGTATAACCGATGAAAAAACCATTGAAGATGCTTATTATGATTCTTTCTATAACGGAGCATCAAGCACAATACCCGATGTAACGGGTATGACGAGCAGTGTGGCTATTGCTTATCTTAACCAAAAGGGCTTCAACAATGTTTCTATTGAGGAGCAGACAACTCTTGATGCGAGCAAAATAGGTGTTGTCATTTCTCAAAAGCCCTCTCTTACAGGACTTAATAAGATTAAGCCATATCCAACAGATACAGCTATTGTTATTGTTGTAGGCAAAGGTGTGCTCGGATGAGAGTAACAGACGGCATTTTAATTAAAGGAATTGGCGGCTTCTACTATGTGGAGGCCGCCGGCACAATATATGAATGTAAAGCCAAGGGGATACATCGCAAAAAAGGTTTGTCTCCCCTTGCCGGCGATAATGTTCAGATAACGATAAACGATGAGGGTTATTGTTCTCTTGATAAGATTTATGAGCGTAAAAATTCCCTTGTCAGACCGCCTGTTGCCAATGTGGACAAGCTCTTTGTGCTTGCTTCAACCTGTGAGCCTTTGCCGAGCACCTTGGTTATTGATAAAATGACTGCAATCGCACAGAATAAGGGCATAGAATGTGCCATAGTGTTCACCAAGGAAGATTTGAAATCCGATGATGGTCTTGCGGATATCTACCGTAAATCAGGCTTTGAAACCTATACTGTTTCTTCTTTAACGGGCAAAGGGATTGATGAAATAAGCAAAGCGATAAACGGCAACATATGCGTCTTTTCCGGCAATTCTGGCGTCGGCAAATCAACGCTGCTCAATAAGCTTGTTCCGAAGCTTCAGCTCGAAACAGGCGAAATAAGCGAAAAATTGGGCCGAGGAAGACACACCACAAGACAGGTTGAATTGTTCAAGGTGGGCGGCGGCTATGTCGCTGATACTCCCGGCTTTGCGGCGATTGATTTAACGGCGGACGAAGTGATATTAAAAGAAAATCTGCCTTTCTGTTTTAAAGAGTTTTTGCCGTATCTCGGCACTTGCAAATTTTCAAGCTGTGCACATATAAACGATAAAGGCTGTGAAATTTGTGCGGCTGTTGAGCAGGGCGAAATTATGAGATCCCGCCACGAAAGCTATGTTTCAATGTATAACGAAGTTAAAAATATTAAGGATTGGGAGCTTAAGTAACCCTTTTTTGTGCTGTATCATAAAATGTAGTAAACAGAAAGGGGAAATACATATGAAAATTGTGGTGCTCCGCAGTCCTAAGGCTTTGCAAGGTTTTTTGAGAATGATATTCGGCATTAAAAAGCTGGAGAGTCTGTAAAATGAACAAATCCCGATGCTTGATAATCAGGCATCGGGGTTTTAACATTATATGAATTTGATTATTTTCTCGGCATCGTCAAAGCCCTTGGCGTATAGCTTATTAAGGCTTTGGATGTTTCTTGTAACCGTGTTGACATTGCAGCGGTCATCCGGGGAAACTATCAGCACTTTGCCATCCTTTTCAAGCTCTTGGAGCTCACTTAATGAATTGTTGTATTTTTCGTGCATTTTAAGCATCGCTTCGGTTACTTTTGGATATTGCTCGTTAAAGCTTTTGAGCGCAGAAAAATCCGGACCTTTTTTCTTTAATTCGTCAATGGGCTTGGTGAGAGCCACAACCACCTTGTCGCAACCGTCTGCAAAAGCCTTTTTGTAAGGGACAGGCTCTGCAATTCCGCCGTCAAAATAGGTTTTGTCTCCGATTTTTATCGGGGGGCAGGCGAGGGGAATTGCACATGAGGCTTCCAAAACGGTATAGTCATCCTGCGAAATTCGGCTAAAATCAAGGTATTCTGCTTTGCCGTTTGACGCATTTGTCGCAACGGCAAAAAATTGGCAGTCGGCCGAGCTTGCAGCCTCGAAATCCAATGGGTCTTCGCCATCGCTGTTAGAAAGGGTTTTATATACATATTCAAGGTCGAAAAACACTTGCTTTTTCAAGAATAAGCGCAATCCCATATATTCGTCTCTCTGGGCATAGTCTAAGTAAAATCTCTTATTTCTTCCTCGCTGATTTGCCATATAGGTTATGAGATTTGCGCTTCCTGCGGATACACCGATACAGTATTCGGGTTTAATGCCCTCATCCATCAAACGGTCATATATTCCGCATGTGTATACGGCTCTCATACCGCCGCCTACATCAACAAAGCCTACCATTTGTAACACCATTTCCTCTAACTAAAAATATATAAGTATTTTACTCAAAATTTACAAATTGTCAATCATTAATTGTGCCATCTGTGTTATAGTGTAACCGAAAAAATTCACTTTTAGGAGAGGTTTATATGAAGAAATTTACAAGGCTAATTTCACTTATGCTGGTTCTGTTGATGGCGTTGGGCATGTCAAATGTCGGCTTAGCAAATGATATATCAGGCGGTTCAGCAAATAATATGGTGCGTTTTGGCTCAGACGGCAAGCTTAAGGTTATGCACATTACAGACAGCCATATCACAAGCAAAAATGCAGACGCTTCAATGTGGCTTATTGGTAAAGCACTCGATAAAGAGCAGCCCAATGTCGCTGTTGTTACCGGAGATAACATAAATGCAGGTGAAGGCTGGGAAAAGGTCAAAGAATTTGTTGACAGATATATGGAGCTTTTCGAGAGCAGAGGTATTCCTGTTGCTGTTACTTTCGGCAATCACGATTCCGAAACAGATCAATTCACAAGAGATCAGCTTTTAGAGCATTACAATAGATTTTCTTGCAGCCTAGCAAAAGCTGATGTTCAGCCTCTTTCAGGCAGCGGTACATATTATGTTCCTGTTTACGGCTCAAATGATAACTCAGTAAAGTTCAATCTTTGGGTTTTTGATTCTAATGATTACGATGCTGAAGGTAATTACTCATGCGTTCAGGCGGATCAGGTGAACTGGTACAAGGCGACTTCTGATAAAATAAGGCTTGCAAATGGCGGTCAAAAGGTTTATTCCTTTGCTTTTCAGCACATTATCGTTCCGGAGATATATGATGTTCTAAAAAAGGTGGATCATTCCGGCGCATTTATCTATGAGCGTATATATACCGATGGTGAGTATTATGCATTTGACCCCGACAGCACTAACTACGGCACTCTATATGAGGAACCTTGCTGTGGTTACGAAAACTTCGGTCAGTTTGATGCTATGGTAGAAAAGGGTGATGTTATTGCCGTCTTCTCAGGCCACGAGCATACAAACAACTTTGCCGTAAACAATCAGGGCATTGATATTGTTAACACAGGTTCATGCCGTTATAACGGCGATGCTTATTCTGCTCAGTACGGCTACAGAATCCTTGAAGTTGATGAGAACGATCCTTCAAAATATACCACAAGAGTTGAAAAATGGTACGATATGTTTACTTGGGGGGATGTGTTCACACTTAAATCAGCCGGGGATGACTTGGGTTTTGATACTGCTTTAAATGTAACCTTCCAAGGCTTCTTCCAAAAAGGTTGGAATAATTTCTATATCGCTATTGTTGAAATGTTTACAGGTCGCCGGGTTTCATACCCTCACAGTAAATAATCCGAATTAATAGGAAAAAAAGCTATGAAAGAAATCTTAATGTCCAATATACCTGCATCCGTTGCCGTAATCGGCCTCGTAGCCTACTTTTTCGGTATGGCTGTAGTTTTCGTTTCCTCACCTGTTAAAAATGCGGAAAAGTTTTCCGTTAAGCCGGTTGATAACGCAGGCAAAACCGAAATTCGTGTTTATTACGGCGGTATTTCATTTGCATTGGGTGCATTTTTGCTCTACCTGACGGTAGCCCTCAAAACACCCGTTTATTCCCAGGCAGGCGGTCTTTTCTTTGCCACAACGGTTTTTGTAACGCGCTCAATTTTCCTATGCGTCGATAAAAGCTGGAAATGCCCCTATACAAAGCTTGCTATCCCTGCAGAGGGTATGTTTGTTGTAGCTCTTTGGACTTGCTTTATTCTTTCAAAAGTTTTGTATTAATGTTGGCTTTTGTATTGACTTAACGCTAAAAACAGTTATACTTGAATTAAGTATAAATTAAGGGAGTGTTTAATATGAAGATTACTTTTATGGGTGCAGGCAGCACCGTATTTGCAAGAAATGTTATAGGTGACTGTATGTGTACACCGTGTTTCAGAGACGCAGAATTTGCTCTTTATGATATTGACGGTCAGCGTCTTAAGGATTCTGAGATTATCCTCAGTGCAATCAATGCAAATGTTAACGAAAGCAGAGCTAAAATTTCAACCTATCTCGGCGTTGAAAACCGCAAAGAAGCGCTCAAAGGTGCAAATTTTGTTGTAAATGCAATTCAGGTTGGTCTTTATGACCCTTGCACTATTACAGACTTTGAAATACCCAAAAAGTACGGTCTTCGACAGACTATAGCTGATACTCTCGGTATCGGCGGCATTATGCGCGGCCTTCGCACTATACCTGTTTTAGAGGATTTTGCAAGAGATATGCAGGAGGTTTGCCCCGATGCATGGTTCCTTAACTATACTAATCCCATGGCGATCCTCACAGGCTATATGACGAGATACACAGGTATTAAAACTGTAGGCCTTTGCCATAGTGTTCAAAACTGTTCAAGAGGTATTCTCAGAGGTTTGGGCATGGAAGACAAAATTGAGGGCAGATACGATAAAATTGCCGGTATAAACCACATGGCTTGGCTTCTTGAAATACATGATAAAGACGGTAATGACCTCTATCCCGAGATCAGAAGGCGTGCTATAGAGAAGAACGATAAGGCTCTTCGCGGCGAAATTGAAAAGCACGACGATATGGTAAGATACGAGTATATAAGGCGACTTGGCTACTACTGTACAGAGTCCAGCGAACATAATTCCGAATACAATATGTTCTTCATCAAGGATAAGTATCCGGAAATGATTGAAAAATATAACATCCCCCTTGATGAATATCCTCGCCGCTGTATTGCTCAAATTGCCGGTTGGGAAAAAGAACGGGATGAAATCCTTGCAGATGGCAAGATTACACATGAAAGAAGCCATGAATACGCTTCATACATAATGGAAGCTATGGTTACGAATAATCCCTATAAGATCGGCGGCAATGTCCTAAACACCGGCCTTATTGATAATCTCCCTGCGGAAGCTTGTGTTGAAGTTCCCTGCCTTGTAGATTCAAGCGGCGTTACTCCTTGCCATATAGGTAAACTGCCTGTTCAGCTTGCCGCTATGAATATGACAAATATCAATCCGCAGCTGCTCACCATTGAAGCTGCTGTTACCAAAAAGAAAGAGCATATCTATCAGGCCGCTATGCTTGACCCTCACACAGGCTCTGAGCTCAGCATTGATGAAATTGTTAAAATGGTAGATGAACTTATTGAGGTTCACGGCGATTGGATGCCCAAATATCACTGATTTTGTTTTTAGCCTCGATTATTACATAAAACAGTTAGGAGGATGAAAATGCGAAACATAATTGCAATTAACGATGGCTGGCTTTTTCATAAAGGTCCCGTTAAGAAAGATAAGATTCCTAAAAAAGGCAAGCGTAATTGGGAGAGCATTAACCTGCCGCATACTTGGAATAATCTTGACGGTCAGGACGGCGGTTCAAACTATTACCGTGATAAATGCTGGTATTGTCGAGAGATTAAGGTCAGCCTTAACGCTGATGAAGAGGTTTATATTGAGTTTGAGGGTGCGAACTCTGTGTGTGATGTTTATGCAGGCGGTGAACTTATTGCTCATCATGAGGGCGGATTTTCTACCTTCAGAGCAAACCTTACACCATATATAAAGCGTGGTAAGGTTAAGCTTTCCGTTGCTGTAGATAATAGCGAAAAGCTCCGCGATATTTACCCCACAACAGCTGACTTTACTTTCTTTGGCGGTCTTTATCGCAGTGTTAAGCTGGTTGTTGTTAACAAAACTCATTTTGATTTGAGTTACCTCGGCACAAAAGGCGTCACTGCCACGCCTAAGGTTAATGATGACGGCAGTGCCGATGTAACATTTACCGCTTACACAAACGGCGGTAATGAGGTCGTTTTTGAAGTTGACGGCAAGAAAGCAACTGCAACAGTACAGAACAATACTGCAACCGCAACTGTTCATTTTGACAAGCCCCATCTTTGGCACGGCGTAGTTGACCCTTATCTCTATACTGTTAATACAACCCTTGTTAAAGACGGTGAGAGTGTTGATGGTGTAGCTGTGCGTTTCGGTATCCGCACATTCGCTGTTGACCCTGAAAAGGGCTTCTTCCTCAACGGTAAGTCCTATCCTCTGCGTGGTGTATCCCGTCATCAGGATAGAGAGAATATGGGCTGGGCTATTACCGAAAAAGAGCACAGGGAAGATATGGAGCTGATTAAGGATGTCGGCGCAAACACAATCCGCCTTGCTCACTATCAGCATTCTCAGTACTTCTATGACCTCTGTGATGAATACGGTATGGTTGTCTGGGCTGAAATTCCTTTCATTTCTGTTTTTGTTGATACACCTGCCGCAAGAGAAAATACTCTTTCTCAGATGAAAGAGCTTGTGCTACAAAACTATAACCATGCTTCAATAGTTTGCTGGGGTATTGAAAACGAAATTTCAATCGGCGGCGAGTCCGAAGCTCTCTACGATAATTTGAGAGCGCTTCATAATCTCTGCCATGAGCTTGATCCTACAAGACTTACCACTCTTGCAAATATGACTATGGTTGAAATGGACAGTCCTTTCAACTTCATCACAGATATTCTTTCTTATAACCACTATTTCGGCTGGTATATCGGCGAGGTTGAGGAAAACGGTCCGTGGCTTGATGAGTTTCACAAGCTCAATCCCACAAGGGCTCTCGGTATTTCCGAATACGGCTGTGAAGGTATTCTCATGTATCATAATGATAATCCTCAACGTCAGGATTATTCAGAAGAATACCAGGCATATTACCACGAGGAAATGCTCAAAACCTTTGAAACAAGACCCTATCTTTGGAGCACTCATGTTTGGAATATGTTTGATTTCGGCTCAGATATGCGTGACGAAGGCGGTGTTAAGGGCAGAAACAACAAGGGACTTGTAACCTATGACCGCAAGATAAAGAAAGATAGCTTCTATATTTATAAGGCATGGTGGAGTAACGATCCCTTTGTTCACCTTTGCTCATCAAGATATGTTGACAGAACTGAAAAAATCGTCAAAATTAAGGCATATTCAAATCAGAAGACTGTTACTCTGTATGTTAACGGCAAAGAGTTCGGAACGCTTGAAGGAGATAAAGTCTTTGTATTTGAGGGCGTTGAACTTAACAAAGGTGAGAATACTATTGAAGCCAAGAGCGGCAATTTGACCGATAAAATGGTTCTTAAGCTCGTTGATGAGCCCAACGAGAGCTATGTTCTTAAAGCAAACGGCGGCAATGAAGGCAAGAACTGGTTTGATGGCCTTGAAACAAGCGGACAGCTTACCTTTAAAGAGGGCTTTTTCTCGGTTAAGGATAAGCTTGGCGATATAATGAAAACCGAAGAGGGCGAAAAATTTGTCCGCGAAATGATTGAAAAGATCAGCAAGGAAATGAATATGAATGTAAGCAAGGGTATGCTGACAATGGCAAAATCATTTACCATAGAAAAGATTTTCGATATGGTAGGCAGCCACGTTACACCTGATGTTAAAATTTGGGTAAACGATAAGCTTCAGGCTATTGAGAAAAAATAATATTTTAGAAGTTTTTTGCATTTTTTATGACGGAGCACATATATTTATATAAAGAGAAAGCCGCAAAACGTCTCTGTACCAACGGTTATAAAAGGCTTAAAAAATATTTGAAAAAAATCTCAAAAAAGTGTTGACAAGCGGGCGAAAATGTAGTATATTTATTTGCGTCGCCGGTGCTAAGCCAGCGGCGCAAAATAAACGGGAGCATAGCTCAGTTGGCTAGAGCACCTGCCTTACAAGCAGGGGGTCGTAGGTTCGAGCCCTACTGTTCCCACCAAAAAATGGCCCGGTAGTTCAGTTGGTTAGAACGCTAGCCTGTCACGCTAGAGGTCGACGGTTCGAGCCCGTTCCGGGTCGCCATTTTTTTAAATGCCTCTGTAGCTCAGTTGGTAGAGCAGTGGACTGAAAATCCACGTGTCGCTGGTTCGATTCCGGCCGGAGGCACCATGAAGTGTGCGGATGTAGCTCATCTGGTAGAGCGCCACCTTGCCAAGGTGGAGGTAGCGAGTTCGAGCCTCGTCATCCGCTCCA
>CASFRX010000018.1 GCA_949297075.1 uncultured Oscillospiraceae bacterium
ACTGTCCGTGCGGGACTTATCTTGAGCTTTCGGGTAACTTCCTTACCTATTGGGGTCATAGTTTCTCCGCACTGAGGACAGGCAAGCTTGCTCTCGGGAATACGATGCTCCACAATTTCAACAGGAATGCCCTCGGGCAGCTTGTCTAATGTATATTCTTTCTTTTTACGACGGGTATGTCCGGCAACGACCGTAAGCTTTTCTTCGGCTTTTTCTGCGTCCTCATATATTTCCGCTTCATTAAAAATACTCAGCTGCTCCGCTTCGGTATTCTTTTCGGATGACGCGCCGAAGCGCTTATGCCGGGCTAACCGTAGTTGTTCCATAAGCTGTTCTAAGGTCTGTTTTAAATCTTTAATTTCAGCTTTGAGTTTTTCGTTTTCAGAGCGCAAAGCAACCAAATCTTCGGAAGTATTTGCACTGTTTTTTACTTCGTTCTCCATATATTTATTATACCGCAAAATCCTCTGAAAGTCCAGTATTTATGCGGATTTGCGGCAATTTTTTTGTAATGAAAATCGGACTCAAATTATGCTTAATCCCGTCACCTTTTTATGTGCTTTAGGCTGCTCTACTTGCAGTCCCTCCATAAGCCAACGGTACTGCTGAGGCGTAAGCAATTTTGCTTCCTGTTCGGAACGCGGCCATTGGTATTTTCCTTGTTCTAACCTTTTATACAAAAGGATAAACCCATCGTTCTCCCAATACAACGCTTTAAGTCTATCTCTGCGGCGACCGCAAAAAAGAAAAAGTGTATTAGTAAACGGGTCAAGTGAAAACTGCTGTTGTACTATACTTGCAAGTCCGTCTATGCCTCGTCTTAAATCCGTGTACCCGCAGGCCATGAAGACCTTGTCGGCTCCTGTGAAGTCGCTTAGCATTATCTCACCGCCTCAAGCAATGTTTTCAACAGCTCTGCCTCCATTCCGGAATATATGTCGATTGATACATTACCGATATGCAATGTTGCAGACTGTTCCGATACTTGCCGATACTGCTTGATTTGTGCCGGTAATTCCGCAAATACGGCAGTACCGCTACGTTCCGGTTTGTTTCGGTTCTTTCCGGCAGTTCCCAATATTTCCCGTTCCCAGCGGTAATATGTTGTTGCCTTAATTTTATTCTCTATACACCATTGTTTAACCGGCTTGCCGGAACTTCGGCATTCTTGTACCGTAAGCGCCCATTCTTGTAATTTGGCTTTGTGTTTCAGCTCATTTGATGTCATTTTTATTTCCTCCCGTGTTTCGGTATGTTGCAGAACTTTCCGTTATGTTCCGCTACTTCCATTATCTCACGGGTGTCTATGTACCGACTTATTTGACGGTTACGATAGAAATTCTCTTCAATATATTCCTTGATTTCATCCTTGCTCTTTCCACATTTTGCAAGAAAGACGGCAGCCGCAGTCGCCTGTGCGCCTTTTATTCCTTACGGATGATTGTGAGTTACTTCTGCAGAGGCTTTTGCAAGCTCCAACGCTTCCTCCAAAGTAACTGCAATTAAACCACATGGTGATACTCGCATTGCAGAACCATTACCAAAGCTGTTGTAAGGCTCTGGCTTTTCTAAAACTAACCATTGTGAGAACATCCCACCGTAGCCAGCATTCGGATGCTGGCTGCCATAATCACGCATATATTGAACCATAGCCACCTTAAAAGAGGTTTGATTCTCTCGAGAATGCATCAATGCTTTAGCAACGGCAAT
>CASFRX010000019.1 GCA_949297075.1 uncultured Oscillospiraceae bacterium
CAATATCTTATGTTCTGTGTTATACTTTTCATAGTGATTGAGTCCTTTCTGTTGGATTTTTGTTTGTGGTGAACTTATTCTATCAGAACTCAATCACTTTTTCTATTCCTTTTTGTCTCACATCAATTGTAAACCTACATAATTGTCGCAGGTCTGACGCTTTTATGGTTGACAAATACATATCATAAGTATTATAATTGACTTTAACTATGGATAATGGGGTGGAAAGGAATGAAAGCCAGGCGGGAGCTGCACGAAAAATCGGCAAGCCTTATTAAAGCGCATCCTGCTTTTTGCGGTGCGCCGCAGGAAACAGTCAGCCGTGTGATTATCGGAGATAGTGCAACACTTCGGGATGTTGCAAAAGCCGCCCCTGTCCTGCCCTGCCACTCTCCCAAAAACGCCGCAGCCTTGCTGCTCACGGGTAAATGCCATATCTGCGTTGACGGGAAGATTATCGATATTAAAAAACAAGGGGCTTTCCTCGGCATGGAAAAGCTTTTCGGGCTTGAAAGCGCCGATGAAAAAATAGTTTCGGCTGAAAGCTGTAAGGTGCTTTACCTGAAGCGTGAAGCTGTTGAAGAAATCGTAAAAAGCAGCCCCGAAGCGGAAAAGTGCTTTAATGAATGGCTTTCGGATACGGCGGATAAGCTCAAGGAAAAGGAGCAGACTCAGATCAACTCAAATTCCGAAAAAATCCTTGCGGAATATTTCTTGTCTAAACGCCGAAACGAAAAGGGCGAAATTCGGCTGCCAACCGATATGCAAAAAATTGCAAAGCATTTGGGGCTTAATAAGGATAGCTTTTTCGCCGCATTGCAGGCTCTCAATTCATCGGGAGCAATAGCCCTAAAGGGGAGCTCAATTTACACAGACACTGAAAAACTCAACGGATTTATTAAATAAAAATCAGCTTCTAATCATAAAATAACCACAGGAAGGAAATGAAAAGATGTCATTTTTCAAAAAACTGTTTGGTGATTATTCATCAAAGGAAATCAAGCGCATGACCCCAATCAAAAACAAGGTTTTGGCTCTTGAAGAGGAGTATGCCGCCCTGAGCGATAAGGAGCTTCAGGCGAAAACTCCCGAATTTAAAGAAAGGCTCGCCAAGGGCGAAACTCTCGATGATATTCTGCCCGAAGCTTTCGCCGCCTGCCGTGAAGCGTCATGGCGTGTGCTCAAGGAAAAGCACTATCCCGTTCAGATTCTCGGCGGTATTGTGCTCCACCAGGGCCGAATTGCCGAGATGAAAACAGGTGAAGGCAAAACCCTCACAACTACTCTCCCTGCATACCTCAATGCTCTCAGCGGCAAGGGCGTTCACATTGTTACGGTTAACGATTATCTTGCCCGCCGTGACTCCGAATGGATGGGCAAGGTTTACCGCTTTATGGGTCTTACGGTAGGCCTTATTGTTCACGACTGCGATAATAATCAGCGCCGTGAAGCCTATGCCGCAGATATTACCTACGGCACAAACAACGAAATGGGCTTCGACTATCTTCGTGACAACATGGTTCAGTATAAAGAAAACCGTGTTCAGCGCGGCCATAATTTTGCTATCGTAGATGAGGTTGACTCAATCCTTATTGATGAGGCAAGAACTCCCCTTATTATTTCCGGCCGAGGCGAAGCTTCCACTCAGCTCTACGAGCTTGCAGACCGCTTTGCAAAAAGCCTTCGCATGGTAAAGGTTCGTGAGCTGGACTCCAAGAAAGAAACGGCGGAAACCGTTGCGGAAGACGGTGACTATGTTGTTGACGAAAAGGCTCGCACAGCAACTCTCACAAAGAGCGGCGTAGAAAAGGCAGAGCGCTATTTCAATGTTGAAAATCTCATGGACGGCGGCAACCTCACCATTCAGCACCACATTAACCAGGCAATTAAGGCAAACGGCGTTATGCGCCGTGATATTGACTATGTTGTAAAAGACGGCAAAATCCTCATTGTTGATGAGTTCACAGGCCGTATTATGCTCGGCCGCCGCTACAACGAGGGCCTGCATCAGGCTATTGAAGCCAAAGAGGGAGTTAAGGTTGAAAACGAGAGCAAAACTCTTGCAACCATAACTTTCCAGAACTATTTCCGTATGTTCGATAAGCTTTCCGGTATGACAGGTACGGCGAAAACGGAGAGCGTAGAATTTCAGGAAATCTACAACCTCGATGTTGTTGAAGTTCCCACAAACAAGCCCCTTGCAAGAAAAGACAACAACGATGTTATTTACAAAACAGAGAAAGTTAAATTTCTTGCTATTCTCGACAGAATTGAGGAGTGCCACGCAAAGGGTCAGCCTGTGCTTGTGGGTACAATCTCAATCGAAAAATCCGAAATTCTCAGTGCCCTGCTCAAAAAGAGAGGCATTAAGCATCAGGTCTTGAATGCAAAGTTCCACGAAAAGGAAGCTGAAATTATTGCTCAGGCAGGTAAGCTCGGCGCTGTTACTATTGCCACCAATATGGCAGGCCGCGGTACCGATATTAAGCTTGGCGGTAACGCTGAATTTCTCGCAAAGAGCGAAATGCGCCGCATGGGCTTCAGCGAAGAGATGATAGCCGAGGCAACAGGCTTTGCCGAAACAGATAACGAAGAAATTCTCAACGCAAGGAAGACATTTACAGAGCTTGAAGAAAAATATAAGGCAGAAATTGCTCCTGAGGCAGAGGAAGTGCGCAAGGCAGGCGGACTTTATATCATAGGCACAGAGCGCCATGAATCCCGCCGTATAGATAATCAGCTCAGAGGCCGTTCAGGCCGTCAGGGAGACCCCGGCGAAAGCCAGTTCTTCCTGAGCTTTGATGACGATGTAACCCGTCTTTTCGGCGGCGAGAGAGCGCAGATGATGCTTGAACGCCTCAATGCTCCGGAAGATATGCCTCTTGATACAAAGGTTTTCTCAAATATCGTGGAAAATGCACAGAAAAAGGTTGAAAGCCAGAACTTTGCAATCCGTAAGAATGTTTTGCAGTATGACGATGTTATGAACCAACAGCGTGAGCTTATTTATAAACAGCGCAATCAGGTTCTTGACGGAGATGAGCTCAAGCCGAAGCTGCTCAAAATGATGGAAGATGATATCAACGATGCAATAGATTTGTATTTGCCCGAATCCGTTTCTCCGAGCGAATGGAATCTTGAGGGACTTCGCAGCACCTTCGGCGGCTGGCTCTGCGGCGCAGAAGATTTCCCGGAGGGTACAACGGACAGAGACGAAGTCAGACTTCAGCTTGTTGAAAACGGCGAAGCTCTCTATGAAAAGCGCACTCAGGAGCTTGGGGAGCTTATGCCCCTGCTTGAGCGCAAGGTTCTGCTTGATAATGTTGACGCTAAGTGGATGGATCATTTAGATGCCATGGAAGAGCTCAAGCGTGGTATCGGCCTTCGTGCCTACGGTCAGAAAGACCCCGTTGTTGCATTCCGCTTTGAGAGCTACGATATGTTTGACGATATGACCCGTCAGATTCGCCAGGATACTATCCGTATGCTTATGACCGTAAGAGTCAAGACAGAAGAGGATACAAAGCGAGAGCAAAAGGTTAAAGAGGTTGCAACAAACGCAGGGGGCGATACAAGCGATAAGAAGCGACCCGTGCGCAAATCCGCAGCCCAAAAAGTCGGCCCTAACGACCCCTGCCCCTGCGGAAGCGGCAAGAAATATAAGAAATGCTGCGGCTCTCCCACAGCGGCAAAATAAATCAACCAACAATACAAAAAGGAATATAATGCCTTATGTATCAACAGCTTATTGATTTTTTTAAAGATAAATCCGTGCTTATTCTCGGCCTCGGCCGGGAGGGCAGGGCTACGCTCAAATTTTTGCGTAAATATTATCCCGAAACGAAGTTTACCGTTGCGGATAAAAACCTCGTAAAGGTTGATGACGATAATGTTGAGCTGATTTGCGGCGAAAATTACCTCGACTGCATTAACGGCTTTGATATCGTTATGCAGAGCCCCGGTATCTCACTCCGTGATGTCAAAATCGCTCCCACGACTACCGTTACGGGGGAAATGGATTTGTTTTTGCGCTTTGTTCCCTGCAAAAAAATCGGCATCACGGGCACCAAGGGCAAGACAACCACAACTACCCTGATTTTCCGTATGCTTCAGGCGGCAGGCGTGCCAAGCATGGTTATGGGAAATATAGGAACCCCCGTTTTTGAAAGCCTTGACGAGGTTGAGGGCAAGGTTGCCGTAATAGAAATGAGCTGTCATCAGCTTGAGTTTTCCCATGCTTCGCCCAATGTTGCGGTTTTTACAAACGCCTATCCCGAGCACCTCGACCATTACAACGGCTTTGAGGGATATATCGGCGCAAAGCTGAATATAGTGCGCTATCAGAATGAGGAAGATTTGTTCATTTGCAACGCTGACCAGCCTCTTGAAAGCGCAGCCGGCGATTTGAGCTTCGTCAAATCCCGCAGGAAAGAAATCAGCTGTAAGGCATATGAAAATGATGAGTTTTTCAGGAAGCTGACATCTCTTTCTCCTGCGCTTCCCGGAGAGCATCAGTGGCAGGATATTTTCTTTGCCGCAACGGCAGTCAGGGAATTTGGCGCAAGTGACGAGGCAATAGAAAAGGCGGTTGCCGAATTTACGGGAATCGAGCATAGGCTTGAGCATTTCAACACGAGAAAAGGCATTAAGTTCTATGACGATGCAATCGCAACAATTCCAAACGCCGTTTTGGGCAATGTTCATGCTCTCGGCAATGTGGGCACGCTTATAATAGGCGGCATGGACAGAGGGCTTGATTACAGCGAATTTGTTGAGGAGCTTATGACTGCTCCCATTGATAATCTTATCTGTATGCCGGAAACCGGCTATAATATTGCCGATGAGCTTGTGAAAAAGGGCTGTGGGCTCAATATTATAAAATGCGAAACGCTTGAAGAAGCGGTTGCAAAGAGCTTCGAGGTAACTCAGGAGGGCAAGGCTTGTTTGCTCTCTCCTGCGGCGGCAAGCTACAATCGGTATAAGAATTTTGAAGAAAAGGGCAATGCCTTTAAGCGGTTGGTGGCGGAATATGACACCTGAGTTTTTGATTGAAAACGAAAAGCAAATCGGCTTGGAAATTGATGCCCTTACGGCGGAAAATCCTGTAGGCACACAGGATTATGTGGTGAATTTTCTCAGAGAAAATGAGGAGAATTTTGCGCATTCCCGTGCCGTCAGTGCCTGCCTTGCAAGGCTTGTTAGCCGCTGGCTCATGCACCGCAAAAATAAGGACAATTTGGTTCGGATTCTCAGCGAAAACGGGTATTTGCGCCGTGTTTATTTCGGCGAGCTGAATACTTATAAGTATTCGATTATTTTTGCCGCAAAGCGTGTAATGCGCAAAGGCGATGTGAAGCTAAGCGGTGAAATAATCGAGCTGATAAAAAATAACCCCTACCGTGACGATACGGCAGAGGACTACAGTGATAGATTTTCCTGGAGATTTATTGCGAAAAAAATATTGGATTCCCAAGAGGAATATTTAAAATTGAGCGATGATATTATCGCTTTGTTGCGTGAGTAATATTTTGATAGCCTAATTGTATATTTGTAATTTGGTTCAATTTGTAGGGGACGGCGTCCCCTACAAGCCTAACTAAAAGCTTCGTATATTAGAAATCTGTTGAGATATCCGCAGATAACACTTCCTTGAACAAATCTACTGTATTGAGGCATTGAAGGTATATTGAAGACCTGTTGAGATATCCGCAGATAACACTTCCTTGAACAAATCTACTGTATTGAGGCATTGAAGGTATATTGGAGACCTGTTGAGATATCCGCAAATTAAACTTTCCTGAACAAATCTACATTATTGAGGCATTAAAAATGCAGATGATGATGAGCCATATGAGATCGGCAATGGAAAAATATAATATGGTGGAGGACGGCGATAGAATTGCCGTCGGACTATCGGGCGGCAAGGACAGCACGGCTATGCTTGTTGCCCTTGCAAATATGCGCAGATTTTATCCGAAAAAGTATGAGCTTGCGGCAATTTCTCTTGACCCCTGCTTCGGCGGAGTGCAGACGGATTTTTCGCCCCTTGAAAAGCTTTGTGAGGAGCTTGATGTTGAGTATATAATCAAGCGCACGGAGCTGGGCAAGATTATTTTTGAGGTCAGGCAGGAGAAAAACCCCTGTAGCCTTTGCGCCAAAATGCGCCGAGGTGCGCTGCACGATGCGGCAAAAGCGGCAGGCTGCAATAAGGTGGCCTTGGGGCATCATATGGACGATGCGGCGGAAACATTTATGATGAATCTGCTCAACGGCGGCTATATCGGCTGCTTTTCTCCTGTGACTTATCTTTCACGAAAAGATATTCATGTTATCAGACCAATGATTTTCTGCCGGGAGAGTGAGCCGGCAAGAATTGTGAGAAGAATGGAGCTGCCTGTTGTCAAAAGCCGCTGCCCTGCGGACGGAGTAACGGAGAGGGAAAGCATGAAAGCTCTGCTGACGAGCTTTGAAAAGAAATACGGCGATATACGCTCCAAAATTATAACCGCCTTGCAGAATAAAGAGATAGACGGCTGGGGCATAGATTGAAATAAGAGGTAAGAGTGAAGAAGTGAAAAAGTGAAAAAGTAATAGTGCATAAGTGAATACAAAAGATAAAGGGCTGTCGAAACGCCGACACCACTGTGGTGTCGGCGAAACAGCCTCTTTTGTTGGTATATTAGGTTTATTCTGCCAAAGCTTTTTCGATTGCTTCAACCGCCGGTGCGATTGCGTCATCGCCTGCAAGCTCAACTGCGCCCTTGTCAACAAGCTTGGCTGTTGCAGGGTTAATGGGCAGACGGGCAAGCACGGGCAGACCCATTTCTGCGGCAACTTCGTCAATTTTGCTCTCGCCGAAAATGGAGTGCTTCTTGCCGCAATCGGGACATTCAAAGTAGCTCATGTTTTCAACAAGGCCGAGAATGGGAATGTTCATCAGGTTCGCCATGTTGTAAGCCTTTTTGACTATCATTGTAACTAAATCCTGAGGAGTTGTTACAACAACGATGCCGTCAATAGGCAGGTTTTGGAAAACCGTCAGCGGAACATCGCCTGTTCCGGGAGGCATATCAACAAACATATAGTCAACATCGCCCCATGCAACCTCGTTCCAGAATTGCTGAATAACGCCTGAAATAACGGGACCTCTCCAAACAACGGGAGCATCCTCCTTTTCAAGCAGGAGATTGACGGACATCATGCGAATACCTGTCTTGCTCTCGGCAGGGATAAGACCCATTTCGCTCTGCTCAATGGCGCTATGAACACCAAAAGCCTTGGGGATTGAGGGACCTGTTACATCGGCGTCGAGAATTGCGCTCTGCTTGCCCTTGGCCTGAAATGCGCTTGCAAGCAAAGAGGTTACAAGGGATTTGCCTACGCCGCCTTTGCCGCTGACTACACCGATTACTTTTTTAACATTGCTGTATTGATTCTGAGGCAGTCTTAAATCTTTCTGTTCGTTGTCGCACTTTGATGCGCAGCTTGAACAATTACCGTCACATGCCATTTTGAATTACCTTCTTTTGCAAAAATTTTTATTTGAGGTTTTTATTATTTTGCTACGATATTAACAAGTTTACCCTTAACATAGAGCTCTTTGATAATATTCTTGCCGGCAATTTCTTCCGCAATTTTCTCGTCTGCCTTAGCGGCGGCGATAGCGTCAGCAGCTTCAATATCTGCGGCAACCATCATCTTTGTGCGGATTTTGCCGTTAATCTGTACAACGATTTCAACTTCCTCGTCCCTGCACTTTGCCTCATCGTAAGCAGGCCATTCGGAGCAGGCAAGCAGAGTATCTGCACCCATAGCTTCGTTGATTTCCTCTGTGATGTGGGGAGCAAAGGGATTGAGCAAAGAAATGAAAACTTTAAGCTCCTTGCGAGTGATTTCGCCTGCATCGTAAATCTGATTGAGCAGGGTCATAAGAGCCGCAATAGCTGTGTTGTATTTGAGGTTTTCAATATCGGATGAAACCTTTTTAACCGTTCTGTTAAAGGGTGCTTCAAGCTTTTTGGAATATTCATCGCTGTCGGTGAGCATTGTTTGAAGGTTCCATACTCTGTCGATGAATCTCTTGCAGCCTCTGACGCTGTCCTCAGACCAAGGCGCTGCCTTTTCATAGTCGCCCATGAAGAGAACATAAGTACGAAGCACATCGGCGCCGAAGCTTTCAACAACATCGTTGGGGTCAATGACATTGCCTCTGGATTTGGACATCTTAACGCCGTCGGGGCCGAGAATAAGACCCTGTGCGGTGCGCTTGGCATAAGGCTCTGCATAGGGAACTTCGCCCAAATCGTAGAGGAACTTGTGCCAGAAACGGGAGTAGATAAGGTGGCGTGTTACATGCTCCATGCCGCCGTTATACCAGTCAACCTGACCCCAGTATTTGAGCTTTTCGGGGTCTGCAAATGCCTTGTCGTTCTTGGGGTCGATATAGCGCAGGAAGTACCATGAAGAGCCTGCCCACTGAGGCATTGTGTCTGTTTCTCTCTTTGCAGGTGCGCCGCACTTGGGACAGGTGCAGTTGACAAAGCTGTCAATCTTTGCAAGGGGGCTTTCGCCGTCTGAGCCGGGCTCAAAATTTTCAACCTTTGGAAGCTTCAAGGGAAGCTCGTCGTAGGGAACGGCAACCATGCCGCAATGCTCGCAGTGAACAATGGGGATGGGCTCGCCCCAATAACGCTGGCGATTGAAAGCCCAGTCCTTCATTTTGTACTGAACGCCCTTTTCGCCGATTCCCTGCTTCTCAAGCTCTTCGAGAATACGGGCGATAGAGGATTTTTTGTCTGTGTAGCCGTTAAGATAGTCGGAGTTGACCATTTCGCCGTCGCCGGTGTAGGCCTCTTTTTCGATATCGCCGCCTTTGATGACTTCTATGATGTCAATGCCGAATTTCTTTGCAAAATCATAGTCGCGCTGGTCGTGAGCAGGCACGGCCATGATAGCGCCCGTGCCGTAGCCCATCATAACATAGTCGGAAATGAAAATGGGGATTTCCTTGCCGTTTACGGGGTTGATTGCAGCAAAGCCGCTGAGCTTAACGCCTGTCTTGTCCTTGACAAGCTGTGTGCGCTCAAACTCGGTTTTCTTTGCACATTCCGCGCGGTATGCTTCAACTTCGTCAAAGTTTGTAATCATGCTCTTATATTCATCGAGCATGGGATGTTCGGGAGCCATTACCATGAAAGTTACGCCGAAAAGCGTATCGGGACGGGTTGTGTAGATGCGCAGAGTTTCATCTGTGTCCTTAACGGTGAAGTTGACGAAAGCACCTGTGGATTTGCCAATCCAGTTTTCCTGCTGGAGCTTGATATTGGGCAGGAAATCAACATCTTTAAGGCCCTCAAGGAGCTTGTCGGCATATTCGGTTATACGAAGATACCAAACATCCTTTGATTTCTGAACAATATCGCTGTGGCAGATATCGCACTTGCCGCCCTGTGAATCCTCGTTGGAGAGAACAACCTTGCAGGAGGGGCAGTAGTTGACAAGAGTTTTGTCACGGAAAGCAAGGCCGTTTTCAAACATCTTGAGGAATATCCACTGGGTCCATTTGTAGTAGCCCTCTTCCGTTGTGTCAATAACTCTGTCCCAGTCGAACGAAAAACCTACAGCCTTGAGCTGAGAGGTGAATTTTGCTATGTTGTCGTCTGTAACCTTTCTGGGGTGTATACCGGTTTTAATTGCGTAGTTTTCCGTCGGCAAGCCGTAAGCGTCAAAGCCGATGGGGAAAAGAACATTGTAGCCCTCCATTCTGCGCTTTCTTGAAACTACTTCAAGGCCGGAATAAGCCTTGATGTGGCCAACATGCATGCCTGCGCCGCTGGGATAAGGAAATTCGACAAGAGCATAGAATTTTTTTTTGTCGGAATTATCCTGTGCGTGGAAAACGCCGGCTTCTTCCCATTTTTTCTGCCATTTTTTCTCTGCCGCTTTAAAATCGTAATTGGACATCGTTTTATCAATCCTTTGAAAAAAATAATAATCAAAAATCAGTCTGTAACAATGTGAGAAATATCAATCTTTTTTGCATCTGCCCACAGATGCTCAAGGTTGTAATAATCTCTGTTATCTCTTGTGAAAATATGAACAAGAACTGAGCCGTAATCAAGCAAAATCCAGCCCGTAGCTCTGCCCTCAATGTGGTCAGGCTCTACGCCGAGCTTTTGAAGCTCGTATTCAACATCGTCCGCAAGGGATTTTACATGAGTTGATGAGTTGCCTGTTGCGATAACAAAATAGTCGGAAACAACCGTAAGCTCTGTTGTTTCAAGGGCGGCAATATCCTCCGCCTTTTTGTTGTCAAGCACCTTTACAAGGTTTTCAACAAGTTCTTTTGAGGTCATGCATGCTCCTCCTTTTGTTTGAAAGCAAAAATTGATTAATATATAGTTATAGTACTATATAAAATTTCAAATATATATAATATCACAAGAAATTTAAAAAATCAACATTTACAATACATAATTTATTTGCAGATTTGATATTGAGCTTTTATTGCGGACTATGGGGGAGTTTATCAGTATAAATAATCAATCAAATACCCTGTAAAATAAAAAGGCTTGGAATCAGAAATTTTGATTCCAAGCTTCAGCTTTAAAGGCTGTGCAAAAGTTTATCGTAGTGCAAATTGAGGGCGTTTTGCCGTTTCCAAGGCTCTCAGCTTGCCGAGCATTTCGAGATAAAAGCTGACGGTTTTTGCTTCGTCTGCAAAAAGCCCTATAGCCGTGCCGTGGTCGCCTATTGAGGTGGGCATAACATGCCAAATTCCGGGAACGGGCTCCTCGGATACTTTGTATTCTTTAAAAGGCTCATCGGGCGGATGCTTGGCGTAAGCAACATTTACAAGTCCGTCGTTTTCAACATAATCGAGGTTTGCGTCCTTGTGACTGTTTCTTGCATTCTTCAGCATTGATGAAGAAGTAAGAGCCAGGAAAAGGAAATCCGTATCCTTGGGCTTGAGCTTGCCTGTTTTGGGATCCTTTCGTACAGCGTTGAAAGGATAGGAAAAGTAATATGTATCCGGTGCAATATCGATGTTCGTGTTGAGGAATTTTGCGCCGGGGTCAGTCATATCGTAAGCGATATCATCAATGGTGTATTCGCATTTTTTAAGGTCATTTTTGAAGCTCTCATGTTTGTATTTGTAAGCAGCTTTTGTAAAATTGATACGCTCAAGATGGAAATCAATAAGCTTGCCGTTGAGCACGGTTTTGCTCAAAAGCCGGCAATAAGTGTAAACGGCCATACGCATGGGCTTAATCAGGTGGTATTTTTTAACAACCTCATAAGCGGCGGTGCCGTTAAGGGGTGAGCAGATAGCCGTAACGCTGCAAACAAGGTCGCCGTGGCCGCCGGTGAAAAGAGGAGATGTTTCATCGCCGGTTTCTTTAACCTCTTCGGGTGCGCCGTTGGCAAGGAGATGAGCCAACATTCTCGAAGCGTTGCCGCCAAAGCTGTGACCTATGAGGTGGATTTTTCTCTCGCTGCTCCAGCCCTCTAACAGAGGCTTGTAATATGCCCTGCCGAAGCGGTTGTGGCCGTGCTTCTTTGCGTGTGCGGCGCCGTAATCAACACGGGTGGCGGTGAGCTGAGCGTAAAGCTCGCAGGCCTGATCCCATGCGCCGGAAATAGGGCCTACGGAGGCGGCATAGGATTCAAAGCCCTTTTTGTTCATTTTTGCTATAAGGTCGCCTGTGGTTGCGCCCCAATAGGGTATGTGGCTGTTTATGCCCTCGTTGCTGCCCCAGCCGAACATTCCGTGAACAAAAACGAAGGGATAGTTTGCTGTTTCACTGCTGACCATATTTGCCCTCCAATACCGGTTTTTTAACCAAAATATACCAGCTGCATAACATTATTATACATTAAATATGTTAAAAAAATGTTAATCTATCGTATAATTACGGTTAACACGGCGCAGAAAAAGAAAAAACATTCTTGCACAAAAAATCGGCGAAAAATTCATCAACTTTGCACAAAAACAAAATGTAATAAATTAATTATTTGTAAAATACTGTAAGCAGTTATTGACAAGCATTACAATATTTGGTTAAAATAAGATGATTTATTATAGGTGCAGTGCGCAAGCGCAAATATTAGTCTCACCTATCTAAGGAGGAATGTGCTTTGACAGATTCAATTACTTTGAAAGACTCAAAGACTATGGCGTACATAAACATGTATGCTGTTCTCGGCACGCTTGAAAACCTTTGCGAAATTGATGCTGTTGCATCCGCAATAATTTCAAACCAGAAGCCCATATCTATCGGCTTTGATGTTTCCGGCGGCCCTAAGGCAACTCTTTTCTTCAAAAACGGCCGCTGCCGTATGGAGCAGGGCTGTGCTCACTGTGATGTTAAGCTTCCGTTCAGCTCTTGCGAAAAGTTCAACGGACTTATTGACGGCACGGTTACACCCATCCCCTCAAAGGGCTTCCAGCATATCGGATTTTTGCTCAAGGGCTTCACAGCTCTGACAGACCGCCTTTCCGCTCTGATGCGTCCCTCCCCTGAGGATCTTGAGGACAGAGAGTTCTTTGAAACCAGCACTAAGCTCATGTTCTACACAATCGCTGTTGCCCTTGCTCAGATTGCAAACAACGATGAAATCGGTAAGTTCTCCGCTCACCTTATTCCCGACGGTGAAATTTCCTTCTCTATCAAAGATTGCGTTGCAGCTACAATCCGTGTTAAGGATCACAGGCTTGTAACAATCAAGCAGGAGAGCAAGAATCCCCGTGCTGCAATGGAATTTGGCGATATTGACCTGGCTCGCGATTTGTTCGACGGCAAGGTTAACGCAGTTGCCTGCATCGGTGAGGGTAAAATCACCATGAAGGGCATGATTAACATGATTGACAACCTTAACAGAATACTCGACAGAGTAGCTCTGTACTTAGCATAATCGGAGGTGCAATGCAAATGAGTTTTCCTATTTACGAACACAAGAAGAGCCGTGAGCTTTTCGACAGAGCAACCAAAGTAATTCCCTCCGGTGTTTACGGCCACCTCGGCCCGGCAGAGGGTAACTTCATCCCCGTATCTGATTGGCCCCTTTTCGGCGAAAAGGCAAAGGGTACATATTTCTGGGATGTTGATGATAACAAATATATCGACTATATGTGCGCATACGGCCCCAATGTTTTGGGCTACTGCGACAAGGATGTTGACGCCGCCGCTATGGCACAGGCAAAGCTCGGCAACTGCACAACATCTCCCAGCAAAATCACAGTTGATTTTGCAGAGCTCATGGTTGACACCGTTGCCTGCGCTGACTGGGCATTCTTTGCAAAGAACGGTAACGATGTTACTACAGCCGCTATCATGACTGCCCGTGCAGCAACACACCGCAAGAAGATTATCTTCGTTAACGGCTTCTATCACGGTGTTTCTCCCTGGACTCAGAAAGTTGATTATCCCGGCGTTATTCCTGAGGATGTTGCAAACAACCTCTATGTTGACTGGAACGACTTTGAAGCTCTTGAAAAGCTCGTTTCAGAAAACGAAGGCGAGATTGCCGCTTTCATTTCAACTCCCTATATGCACGGCAACTACCGAGACAATGAAACTCCTGCCGAGGGCTATTGGCAGAAAGTTCGTGAGCTTTGCACACGCAAGGGTATAGTTCTCATCGTAGACGATGTTCGCTGCGGCTTCAGACTTGACCTTGCAGGCTCCGACCACTACTACGGCTTTGAAGCTGACCTTATCTGCTTCTGTAAAGCTATTGCAAACGGCTGGAATGTATCCTGCCTTTGCGGTAAGGAATCTCTCAAGAACGCAGTCAGCTCCCTTAGCTACACAGGCAGCTACTGGCTGAGCAGCGTTCCCTTTGCAGCAGGTATTGCTTGCATCAACAAGATGAAAGCTCTTGACACTCCCAAGCTTTTCCGCGAAAAAGGTCTCCGCCTTACAAACGGCCTCAAAGAGGCTGCTGCAAACAACGGCTTTGACCTTGTTGTTTCCGGCGAACCCGCTCTTTTCTATCTGCGCATAGCTAATGATGATTCCATGATGCTCCATCAGGAATGGGTTGCAGAGTGCGTTAAGCGCGGCATCTTCTTTGCCAGCCACCACAACCACTTCATCAATGCCGCAATGACCGACAAGGATATTGACTACTCAATCGAAGTATCCGAAGAGGCGTTCAAGGTAGTGGCTAAGAACCATCCCGAGTTATTCTAATCGCAATCATTTTAATTAAACAATACATATAGGAGGAATACAAAATGCCATTAACTAAACAAGAGTGGCTTGCACTTGAAAAAAAGGCATATGAGCTTCGTCTGCTCTGCCTTGATACTACTTTCTGGGCAGGCTCTGCTCACATCGGCGGTGGTATGAGCGTCATGGATATGATGACTGTTCTCTACCACAAATATATGCACCTCAAGGTGGACGATCCTAAGTGGGAGGACCGTGACCGCTTCATTCTTTCCAAGGGTCATGCAGGTGTTGCATATGCGGCAGTTCTTTGCGATTACGGCTACAACGACAAAGAGCAGCTCAAGACATTCAACCTTTCCAACTCCAAGATGGGTATTCACCTTGACTCCAACAAGGTTGTCGGCGTTGACGCATCCACAGGCTCTCTCGGCCACGGCCTTTCAATCGCAGCAGGCACAGGTCTTGCCGCAAAAATTAAGGGCAAGGATTACAAGACATTCTGTATTCTCGGCGATGGCGAATGTGACGAAGGCTCCAACTGGGAAGCAGCTATGACCATTGCTCACTACAACATTTCAAATGTTATCTCCTTTGTTGACCGAAACAAATGTATGATTGACGGCAGAACAGAGGATGTTATGAAGCTTGAACCTTTCTGCGATAAGTGGACTGCTTTCGGCTTCCATGTTATTGAAATCGACGGTAACGATATTAAGGCTCTTTGCGAAGCTATTGATTACGCTTACGACCATCCTGAAAAGCCCGTTATGATTGTCGGCAACACTATTAAGGGCTGCGGCATCGACTTCATGGAAGACAATTACAAGTGGCACTACGGTGCAATTAACGAAGAGCTTTACGAAAAGGCTAAGGTTAGCCTTGCAGAAAATTACAAAAAGCGCTGCGAAAGAGCAGAAAAGGAGGGTGCATAAGCCATGGCAGGTGGACTTGTTTATACCGCAACGGATTCAACAGCCCTTTCAACGGCTGAATACTACGGCAAGGCGCTCGTAGAACTCGGTCAGGAGCACGACGATGTTGTCGCTCTCACAGCTGACCTTGGTAAATCAACAAAAATAGGTATGTTCGGCGAATATTTCCCGGACAGATTCTTCAATGTAGGTATTGCTGAGCAGAATATGTTCGGTGTTGCAGCAGGTATGGCTAAGGCCGGTCTTGTTCCCTTCCTTTCAACATTCTCTGTTTTCGCTTCACTGCGCAGTGCTGACCAGCTCCACACCGATATTTGTTACCAGAATGTCAACGCAAAAATCATTGCTACTCATTCCGGCACATCTTTCGGCCAGGCAGGCTCAACTCACCACGCTATCTGCGATATGGCAGTTGTTCGCTCCATGCCAAACATCACTCTTATATGCCCTGCTGACGGTATGGAAACCGTCAACGCAGTTCGTGCAGCATACGAGAATCCCGGCCCCTACTACATCCGCATCAACCGCGGTTTTGACCGTGTTCTTTACGACAGCACGGATTACGGCTTCGAGGTCGGCAAGGCTGTTCAGCTCAAAGAAGGTACGGATATCACAGTTATCGCTTGCGGTTCCTGTGCATTCCAGGCTCTCCAGGCTGCTAACTTCCTTGAGAACGCAGACGGCCTTAAGGTTCGCGTAATCAATATGCACACAATTAAGCCCATCGACAGAGAAGCTGTTGTTAAGGCTATTATGGATACTCGCCGCATCATCACTGTTGAAGACCACTCCGTAATCGGCGGCCTCGGCGCAGCTGTTGCAGAGGTTATTGCAGAAACAGGTAAGGGCTGTGCATTCAAGCGTCTTGGTATTCAGGATCAGTTTGCTCCCATCGGCCTGCATGAAGATATCATGTCTTCTCTCGGCATTGATTCCAACGGTATCATAGCCGCTGTCCGTGAAGCAATGAACGCAGATTTCGAGCTTGACGACGATTGGGACGACGAGGTTTAATTAAAGCGAAAGGGGATTAATTTCAATGTCTACAAGAGACGATATTTTTACCAATAAAATTTTCCTCTGCGCTGCTATTCCGCTTGTCAAGGTTATTGCAACCGATGTGCCCAACCTTGCAAAGAAGTTTGAGCACGCTCACACAATCTATCAAATCAGCGCCCTTTGCCCCGATGTTCCCGAGGGCAAGGTCGGCACACACCTTGTTGTAAACAACGGTGAATGGATTGTTCACACTGATAAGCTTACAAACAACGCCCATGTAGAGCTTGAGTTCAAGAGCATCGAAGCTCTTAACGCTTTCTTCAAGGGTCAGATTAAGCCGCAGTATCTCCCCAAAATGAAAGGTATTGCAAAGCACACAGGCGCATTTGCTTCTTTCATGATGGTTCTGCTCAAAATGTCCTCTCTCCTCACGGCTAAGGAGGCTCCTGCGGACGAGGAAACAAAGAAGCTCCTGGTTAAGTGCTATTTCTATCTGCTCTCCAGCGGCATCAGCACCCTTAACAAGAACGGCCACGAGGCTGTTCACGATTGGGCATTAAAGAGCCCCGATCGTGTTTATGCGTGGGCTGTTAACGACCATCCCGAGGTCAGCGCATATATCCGCATCAAGGCGGGCAAATCCAGAGCAGGCCGCGGTGAATACAAGCGAGCAATGCCTTTCTTCACCATGCGCTTTGATAATTTCGATTCAGCTCTCGGTATTCTCATGTCCACCGACGATATGCTTGAATCCGTCAAGGCAGGCAAGCTCATCATGGACGGTGCTCCCGAATTCGGCGCACAGCTTGGCGACTATATGATGACTGTCGGCGCATACGCACAGGGCTGATATTATTAAGTTATAAAAATAGTACAAAGAGGTTCAACAATAATGAAAGTATTTATGATTGGCGGAACCGGTCTTCTCGGTTCTGAGGCTGCAAGAATTTTCATCGAGAGAGGCCATCAGGTTAAGAGCGTTGCTCTTCCTCCTCTTCCCGAGGGAGCTCCCATTCCTAAGGAAATGGAAATTGAATTCTGCAACATTTACGAAAAGAGCGATGATGAAATCAAGGCTCTCATGGCAGGCTGCGACTGCTTCGTTTTTGCAGCAGGTATTGACGAGCGCGTTGAATTTCCCGCTCCTGTTTACGATGCTTACTACAAGTACAACATCGCTCCCCTCAAGAGACTTCTTCCCATCTGTAAAGAGCTCGGCATGAAGAATGCTGTTATCCTCGGCTCATATTTCTCATATCTGGCAAAAGAGCGTCCCGATATGAAGCTCACAGAGAAGCATCCCTACATCCGCAGCAGAATCGACCAGGAAGAGGTTGCTTTCTCCTATGCTGATGAAAACTTTGATGTTGCTGTTCTTGAGCTGCCATACATCTTCGGCACTCAGCCCGGCAGAAAGCCCGTTTGGGTTATCCTCATCGAGCAGATTAAAAGAATGGATAAGCTTCCTTTCACCATGTATCCTGCCGGCGGCACAGCTATGCTCACAGTTCGCCAGGTTGGTGAGGTTATCGTTGGCGCCGCCGAAAAATCAAAGGGCGCTAAGGCTTGGCCTATCAGCATGTACAACCAGACTTGGAAAGAGTTCCTCAAAATCGTTTATGCTGCTCGCGGCATGGGTGAAAACCGCAAGATTATCAGCGTTAAGCCCTGGATGATGAGAATGGGTCTCGGCGGCGTTAAGAAAGAGTATGCCGCAAAGGGCATCGAAAGCGGTATTGATGTTGACGGTCTTGCAGATATCATGGATGTCAACCTTTTCATCGACAAAAAGTACAGCCTTGAGCTCGGCGCAACCGAGGATGATATCAGAGCAGCTATCTTTGATTCTATCAAAGTCAGCCAGGCTTCCTACGACGGCAAGGTTAAACTCCTTGAAATGAAAGGCGAATAACGGCAAAGTGCCGTTCCAAATGCCTCAACGGCAAAGTGCCGTTCCAAATGCCTCAACGGCAAAGTGCCGTTCCAAATGCCTCAATGAAGTTGATTTGTTCAAGGAAGCATAATCTGCGGATAAATCAACAGGTCTCCAGTCGCAAGGCGACGCCAAATGCCTCAATGAAGCTGATTTGTTCAGGAAAGCATAATCTGCGGATAAATCAACACAGTAAAGTATAACAAAAAAGAGATATTCAGCTTTAACCGGTTGGATATCTCTTTTCCTTTTTAATATAGAGCAACATCTGCATAAATTGGGCAATGGTCGGAGGCGCTGAGGGCGTCGCTGTCCGCAACGGTATCGTAATACAGCATTTTTGCTCCGGGGGAGGCAAAAATATGGTCAATAGATTTATCGGTGTTTATGTTTCCCTGCTTAAATGAATCTGCTCCAAGCTTACAAGGGTCCGTGCTGTCCCCCAAGTGCCATGTGCCGCAAACTAACCCCCGTTCCTCTGCCACGATTTTTGCGCTTTTCAGTCCGCTAAGCTCGGTGAAAACATAATATTCGTCTCTATCCTCCTTGGTGTTATAATCTCCGACGGAAAAAACGGGCACACCGAATGTATTTTCAAGCATTTTTACAATTCCTGCAAGCTCAATCGCTTCAAAAATACGAGCTTTTTCCGTCAATGCCCAATGGGTAGAGATAAAGATAAACTGCTTTTTGGTAGCGTTGTCTTCAAGAAGTGCCCATGTAATATTTCGGCAGTTTTTGCTCTCGCTCACGGCGTAACGCTTTTGGAAATGCTCAATAAGGGTTAGCTTTTCCGAGTTATACGCAATGGTGGAATAGTTCACAAAACCACCGATTTTGTTGTTATCCCAATTTACAAAGCGGTAATTTTTCAGCTTTTCCCCCAACGCTTCGTACCATTCTGCATTCACCTCTTGCATACCCACAACATCGGGCAAATATCGCTCAATAACGCTTACAACTCCCTCGTCTCTGCCTACAACAGGCGGCTTGTTGTTCAAATTGCTTGCAAGTATGTTAAAGGACATTATACGAAGCTGAGTTCCCTGCACTCTTTCGGCGGCATTTTCCTCTTTTTCAAAAAATCTGTCGTTAAATTTCCATTTTGCAGTCATGGTAGTATCTCCGCTTGCCGCATCTGCCCCGAAATCCCATTTTTTATCGCCGCAATACCATCCGTCAAAAATCAAACCTCTTTTTTCAGGGCTTTCAGGCTCAGTTAAAAGCTCGCCGAAATCGGCAGTAATTGAATATTTTTCACTGCCGTTTACAGCGTCAAAATTAATATCAATTATTCCGTTATCTGCAGGCGGCTGAGAAACGGCGCCGAACATAGCATACAGCACATTCACAGCCGCCATAATAAAATAAATAATCCCTTTAAGCATTCTTTTCACCACACTTTTTGCTTTAAAAATTTTGCAGTAAATATAGTGTGCTTAAATCAATTTTTATTTATTCATAAACAACACTTGCAGTATTTCTTGTAAAAAAATTGACGATATTTTGATTGCTTTCATAAAAACTCGAGCAGTTAAGCCGGATAGCCGTAATTTTATTGACAGATTATCATCAATTATTATATAATAAAACTGTATAAGTATGATTATATCGAATAGAACACCGTGTTTTTAGAAAAGGGTGAGAATATGTATAAATATGTAAAAAGATTTCTTGACATTGTTGTTGCGGCGGTTGCTGTTGTTGTTCTTTCACCGCTTATGGCGATAGCAGCTATTGCAATAAAACTGGATTCCCCCGGTCCCGTAATTTTCAAGCAGGACAGGCTCGGTCTTGGCGGAAAGGTGTTCAAAATTTATAAATTTCGCTCAATGTGTCAGGGAGCGGAACATACCGGCACAGGTGTGTATAGCGGTGCCGACGATATGAGGGTTACAAAAGTCGGAAAGTTTCTCAGAGCAACGAGTATTGATGAACTGCCCCAGCTTATAAATATCATTAAAGGCGATATGAGCTTTATAGGACCCCGTCCGCCGCTTACATATCATCCTTGGGATATCAGCGAATATACCGACGAGCAGTTTAGGATGTTTTCTGTTCGCCCCGGCATTTCAGGCTGGGCGCAGATTAACGGCAGAAAAGAAGTTGAGTGGCATGAAAGAATCAAGCTCAATGTTTGGTATGTTGATCATATGTCCATTTGGCTTGATATCAAAATCCTGTTTACTACATTTTTGAAAGTTATAAAAAATGATGATAATGTAAATGTTGGCGCAACACTCGCTAATGACAAAACAGAAGAAAAGGAAACAGAAACAGTATAATTATGGGCTTAGAATATTTTTACATAACAGACAGTCCTGAGATTGCCGTTGCCTGTGAAAAAGCAGGAATTGACCGAATATTTGTCGATATGGAATATATGGGAAAAGACAAGCGGCAGGGAGGACTTGATACAGTAAAGAATCATCATACGGTTGAAGATGTAAAAAACATAAGAGCCGCCATCAGCAAGTCGAAGCTTCTGGTCAGAGTTAACCCTATTCACAAGGGCTCTGCCGAGGAAATTGATTCTGTTATAGATGCCGGAGCGGATATAATTATGCTCCCAATGTGGAAATCGGTTGAAGAGGTTAAAGCTTTTTACGGCATGGTTGGCGGCAGAGTCAAAACAATACTCTTGCTGGAAACCGATGAAGCAAGATTTTGCCTTGATGAGGTTATCAAGCTAAAAGACATTGATGAAATACATATAGGGCTTAACGATTTGCATTTGAGTCAGCATAAAAAGTTTATGTTTGAGCTTTGCACAGACGGAACGGTTGATGAAATCGCATCAAAATTGAAAGCTGCCGGTATTAAATTCGGCATCGGCGGAGTGGGAAAGGTTGATTCCGATAATCTTCTGCCGGCTGAAAATATTTTATGCGAGCATTATAGGCTCGGCTCGTCAATGGTTATTCTTTCTCGGGCGTTTTGCGATTTGGCAAAATACGAGGCTAAGGAATTTGAGCAGGTGATAACTTCCGGCGTTGCAGAGAACAGAGAATATGAAAAATTTATTCGGTTTCAACCGTCTGATTATTTTGATAATATGCATAGAAAAACGGCAGAAATCATTGAAACAATTAAGAAAAATATATGAGGATATTACTAACCGGTGCTTTTAAGTACACAGACGAACAAATTGAATATATAAAATCACTTGGTCGCGAAATCTTGTTTGTTCAAGACGAAAGAGAAAAAATAGATTTTGATGTCAGTGATATAGAGGGTGTAATTTGCAACGGACTGTTTATTTATAACAGCATTGAACAGTTTAAAAGCTTAAAGTATATTCAGCTTACAAGTGCAGGCTATGACCGTGTGCCAATGGAATATATAGAAGAACACGGAATAGAAATACATAACGCCCGCGGAGTATACAGCGTCCCTATGGCTGAGTTTGCATTATGCGGAATCCTGCAGTTATATAAGCAATCGAGATTTTTCTATGAAAATCAAAAGCAACATAAATGGGAAAAATCGAGAACTCTCGGCGAACTTGCAGGTAAAACGGCAGTTATAGTGGGCGCCGGCAATATAGGTTCGGAGGTTGCAAAAAGGCTTAAGGTGTTTGATGTAACTGTTACCGGTATTGATATAACAACCGACCGAAGACCTTATTTTGATAAAATCGAGCCGCTTAAAGACCTTGACGAACAGCTAAAGGCGGCGGACATAGTTGTTCTTACGCTGCCGCTGACCGATGATACAAAAGGAATGTTCCAAAAATCAAAATTCGATTTAATGAAAAACAGTTGCATATTTGTAAATATTGCAAGAGGTCAGCTGGTTGTTGAATCGGATTTAATCTGGGCGTTAGAGCAAAACAAAATTGCAGGCGCAGTTCTTGATGTTTTTGAGAAAGAACCCCTTGAAAAAGAAAGTCCTCTTTGGAAAATGAATAATGTTATCCTCACTCCGCACAACTCCTTTGTCGGAGAGAATAACAATACAAGAATGTTCGAATTGGTAATCAGTAATCTGGAGAGGTTTTGTAATGAGTAAAAAAGTTTTAATTACGGCAACGGTGCAAAGCCATATAGCTCAATTTCACAGACCGCTTGCAAAAATGCTCCATGATAACGGATATGAGGTTCATGTTGCAGCAAGAGATAATCTTTCTGAAAAAAATGGATTAAAAATTGATTTCGCAGACAAAGTGTTCAATGTACCATTTGAAAGATCACCTCTCAGCGCAAAAAATCTAAAGGCGTATAAAGAAGTAAAAAAAATCATTGATAACGGCGATTATGACTTTGTGCATACAAATACTCCCGCAGCAGGAGTGTTTACTCGTCTTGCAGCACAAAAAGCAAGGAAGAACGGCACTTGTGTAATTTATACCGCTCACGGCTTTCATTTTTATAAAGGTGCTTCAAAGAAGAATTGGATACTTTACTATCCGATTGAAAAAAACTGTGCAAGGCTTACTGACAAGTTAATTACTATCACGCAAGAAGATTATACGCTTGCATCAGAGAAGTTTAAAACCGATGTTTATCACATTCACGGCGTGGGTGCAAACAGCAGCAGATTTTATGTTTTAAGTGACGAAGAAAAGGAAGCCGTCAGAAAAGAGCTCGGTATCTCCGATGATACAAGAGTTATTGTCAATGTGGGAGAGCTTCTTCCGAACAAGAATCAAAGAACGGCAATTTTTGCAATGAAAAAGGTTGTTGAGAAATATCCTGCTGCAAAACTGTTTATTGCCGGTAACGGTCCTGAACTTGAGAATTTGACAAATATTGTCAAGGAAAATAATTTGGAAAATAATGTTGAGTTTTTGGGGTACACTTTGGAGCTCAATAAATATAACAATATTGCAGAGTGTTCTGTTGCCTGCAGCTTTAGAGAGGGCTTACCGCTTAATGTTATGGAAGCGATGCTTTGCGAAAACGCAGTTGTTGTATCAAATAACAGAGGACACAGAGAGCTTGTTGAAGACGGAAAAACGGGATTTATTGTAGCTCCGACAGATGTTGATGCCTTCGCCGACAGAATTATAAAAGTGCTTGATAATCCGTCTGTCTATGCAAAACCGGCGCTTGAAAAGGCACAAATGTTTACCGATAAGAATGTGTATAATGAACTTGAAAAAATATATTTCAAAAAGATTTAGGAGAGTCGTATGCCGAGAGTGTCCGTTTTAATGGGAATATATAACTGTGCGAATACACTTGAAGAAGCAGTTGATTGCATAATTAATCAAACCTTTACAGATTGGGAATTGATTATGTGCGATGACTGTTCAACGGATAACACATATGACGTTGCAAAAAAAATTGCTGCAAAGGATTCAAGAATCGTATTGCTGAAAAACGAAAGTAATCTCACTTTGGCTCCAACGCTTAATAAATGCGCTGCTGTTGCGAAAGGTGAATACCTGGCTCGTATGGACGGCGATGACATTTGTACATTGAATCGATTTGAAAAAGAAGTTGAAGTTTTAGACAGTAATTCAAAATATGCCGTAGTAAGCTGTCAAATGAATCTGTATGATTCCGAAGGCGTTTACAGAGTGGTTTCTCATCCCGATATTCCTTCTGCACAGGATTTAATTAAACGCTCCCAGTTTTGCCATGCGGGCTGTATGATGAGAAAAAGTGCTTTTGAAAGCGTTGGCGGTTATAGCGAATCTGCGGATTATAAAAGAGTTGAGGATTATGATCTTTGGGTTCGTATGTATAAAGCTGGGTTTATCGGATTTAATATTCAAGAACCATTGTACTCAATGAGAGATGACAGAAATGCTCTCTCACGCAGAACTTTGAATAACAGAAAAAATGAAATCAGAGTAAAAAAGAACATAATGAAATGGTTTGAGCTTCCTGCTTCTAACTATATCTATGTTTTAATTCCCGTTATTAAATTGATGATGCCCGGCTTTGTTTATAAGCTTGCCCATAAAAATAAGTAGGCTTTTGCAGGAGTAATGTATGAAAGTATATTGGTGGATATTTGCATATACTTCAGTGGTTTCTCTATTTGGAACCTATGTGTACAGAAGAACAAACAGCGAAATATCAGATATAAAACATCGTTCAGACAACAAGAACATTGGTTTGCTGTTTGCGGTTCTGACTTTTGCTCTTTTGATATTTTTTGTCGGCTGCAGATCTGAATTTAACGACACCTATTACTACAGGGATGTGTTTCAGAACTACATAACCGGTGACCTGTCTCAGATAAAAACCATTTGGCAGGAAAATACAAAAAGCAAATATTTCCTTATTATTCAATGCTTTTTTAAGCGCTTTATTTCAAAAGAATACACGGTTTGGTTCTTTGCTTTGGCTGCTTTTCAAATTGGCGCAGTAATTAAACTGTATTATAATTATTCCGTTGATTATTTTATGAGTTCATATCTGTTTATTGCAAGTTCTTCGTTTGTCTGGATGATGGGCGGGACAAGGCAGTTTTTGGCGGTTAGTATTGTGCTTTACGGAATTGACTTTCTTGTTGAAAGGAAGTCGGCAAAGTTCCTTGTATTGGTTTTGATTGCGAGCCTGTTCCATATTTCAGCTTTCGTTTGGATTCCCATATATTTTGTGTGCACCAGCAAGCCATGGAGCTGGAAGATGGTAGCTTTTATAGCGGGTATAGTCATTATATTGTTTTCTCTTGATACATTTACCAATATTCTTGATGAAATGCTGGAGGAAACAGATTATTCGGGAATTACATCGAATTTTGACGCTTCAAACGGCGTAAACGCAATCAGGGTTCTTGTTACTTGCGTTCCTTGGGCATTGGCGTTAATATGCAGAAAACAAATCGATAAAGAAGACAACGATTTTTTGAATATTTGTGTAAACTTGTCGGTTGTTTCAACTGCAGTATACATTTTGGGAATGTTTACAAGTGGCATAATTGTCGGTCGAATACCGATGTATTTCATGCTGACGAATTACATCCTGATTCCTTGGATATTGAATAATTATTTTTCGCCGTCCCTTAGATTTCTTACGAAATCGGCGTGTATCCTGCTGTACTTTTTGTATTTTTATTACGACATGGTTATTAAAGGAACGGGACGTTACGGAAGTGAGTTGTTAGGTATACCATATGTATAAAGATTTAATAAGCATTATAGTACCGGTTTACAATGTTGAAAAATATCTGGAAAAGTGTTTGAATTCTCTCGTTAATCAAACATACAAGAATATTGAAATTATAGTTGTTGATGACGGTTCAACGGATAACAGCGGAAGAATAGCTGACGATTTTGCTTTGAAATATGATATCGTCAAAGTAATTCATACAAAAAACGGCGGAGTTAGCGCCGCAAGAAATGCTGGCATTGAAAACGCAAACGGTGAATATATAGCATTTGTCGACAGCGATGATTGGGTTGATGAAAATATATTTGAGCATTTACATAGCATGATAATCAAGGGTAATTATGGGCTTTCAGCCTGTAATTTGTTAGAAGAATTCGGAACGGAAACCGAACAGCTTTTTGAAACTGCTGAGTTTAATGTTTGCGATCAAAAAGAATTGTTCAATCTGATTCTTGATACGAATTATGTTTGCGGCTATGCTTGCAACAAGCTGTTCAGACGAGATATTATGGGCGAATTGAGATTTGACGAAAGGCTTACGCTTTGCGAGGATATTGATTTTTGCGCAAGATTTGCTTGCAAGTGTGAAGCGTCAATTTATACGAAAGCTCCTTTTTACCATTACCGTCAGCGTAAGGACTCAATGACGGGCGATTTTAGCTACAATGTGAGAAAGCTGTCCGTAATAAAAGCCTATGAAAACATAATGCCTATTTACGCTCGGTATGACGCCGAGGATTATTGTAAGCTGGAAAGAAATTACCTCAAAATTAATCTCAATTTAAAGGGAAGAATGATAGTTTCCGAAATTGATGATAAAGAAACTTGCGATATGATAGAAGATAATATAAAAAGGTATTATCCGATAGTTATGAGGAATAAAAACATCTCTTTGTCCGATAAAGTGAATATCACACTCACCAAAATGTTCCCGGCGTTATTGTTAAGAATTAAACAGTTTGTTCTGAGCAGAAAAAGAGGATTGAAAAATGATTAAAATCGGTACCGTAACATTTCACGGAGCGCAGAATTTCGGTTCTGTGCTTCAGACATATGCTTTGCAGGAGTTTGTTACCGGCTTATATAAAGAAGCGGGGCAGGCTTGCGATTATAATGTTATTAATTACAGAACCAAATTTCAAAGGTCATTTTATTCTATTTATAAATCAGTAAAAAACCCGAAGAATATCGTAAAAAATGCGGTTGCTTTCAGAAATAACTCTGCCTTGAAAATCAAAAATCAAAAGTTTGAAGAGTTTTTAAACAGCTATATTAACTTAACTGAAGAAATTTCGGAAATCGAAGATCTTGAACGCTTCTCCTCTGCTTTTAATTATTATATCAGCGGCAGCGACCAAATTTGGAATGTGAGAGCCGCAGACTTTGAATCCGCATATTATCTTGATTTTGTTAAAAGCGGAAAAAAGATTTCTTATGCAGCAAGCTTCGGGCCGCTGAAAATCGACTGGGATCTTTACGGAAAGGAAAAATATTCTTCTTTGCTTTCAGAGTATTCGGCTGTTTCAGTTCGTGAAAAGGGAAGCAGAGACAGAGTCAAAGAACTGATTGACAAAGACTGTGAAATAAATGTTGACCCAACCTTTTTGCTTTCAAAGAATCAGTGGAAAACAATTCAGTCGGATGCGAATTACAATAACGGTAAATATATTTTATTATATTGTTTAGAGCCTTCAAAAGAACAGTTAAGCATGGCTAAGGCTATTTCAAAAAAATTAAATCTTCCAATACTCATCACAAGGTATAACAACAAAAATGATATAATCAACGGCTTTGTAAAAAAATACGATTGCGGACCGCTGGACTTTTTATCATATATTGACAATGCGGCGTTGGTGCTTTCTTCTTCGTTTCACGGCACAGCTTTTTCAATGATATATAATAAGCCTTTTTATGTGTTTAACGGAATGAGTGACAGCCGCATTTCTTCAATCCTTGAAAAAGCGAAATTGGTTGGGCGTTCTTTAGACTCATTTGGTAATATTGAAAAAATCGAACTTATACAACCAAATTTTAATTTAGTAAATGAATTTATTAACGAAGAGAGACAGAGGAGTAGGGAATATCTAATTAAAGCCTTAGATATTTAAATATTTGTTATGAATAAAAGAATAAGATGGATAGATATTGCTAAGGGTATTTTAATACTTTTAGTCGTTATTGGGCATTGCGAAGTAGACTCATGTGTAAAATATGTCATATACTCGTTTCATATGGGCGCATTCTTCTTTTTGTCCGGTTTGACATTTAGCGCAAAAAACAATCCAAAAGTGTTTGTTACAAAAAAAGTAAAATCTTTGCTTTTGCCCTACTGCTTTTTTTCTGTACTTTTAACGGCTTATAATTTTGCAAAGCATATTGTATTTAGTAGTGCTTTTAATTTAAAAGATGCAATTATGAGTTTTTTCGTTCCAATAAGCGGAAAATATGAGTCGTCTGTTTATGGGTTGTGGTTTTTGCCTTGCATTTTCTTAACAGAATTGTTGCTGTATTCAATTATTAGATTTTACTCTAAAAATAAAGTTGTTTCAGTTATTTATGGAATAACAGTAGTTGTTGGATTTGGATTGATTTTTATTTTTACAAAAATCGCCTGTGTAGTTACCATTATTCCCATATCTATATTATGTATTCTTTGCGGATATCTGGCAAAGAGGGTTTTATTTAAAATTTATAATTATCGAGCTTTTGCTTTCGCAGTTTCGTTTGTATTGTTTGCTTTATTTGTAATGCTTAACAATATTTTGTCAGATTCGTCTTTAGACTTGAGTAGTCTTAATTTAGGATGTGTGCCCATTTACATTCTTTCAACGTTTTTTGGCTCTGTTGCTGTTTGCACAATTTCTATGTGTATTGAAAAGATAAAATTCACTAAATTGATTACTTATATTGGTATAAACAGTCTATATTTTTATGGGTTTCACTATGAAGTGTTAGGGCTAATTTCGAGTTTAATAAGGAATCCATATGTTGATGCAGTTTTAACTATAACTTGTTTATTGCCAATAGTGTTTGTGTATACAAAAATGAAATCAAAGATTGAAGGAATAATTAATGATCAGTGTTATCGTTCCCGTCTATAATGTGGAAAAATATCTTGATAAATGTATAGAAAGCATTGTAAATCAGACTTATCGGGATTTGGAAATTATTCTCGTGGATGATGGCTCTCCCGATAATTGCCCCGCAATATGCGATGAGTGGGCAAAAAGGGATACAAGAATTAAGGTTATTCATAAAGAAAACGGCGGACTGTCTTCCGCAAGAAATGCAGGTTTGGACATTGCTACAGGGGAACATATTACCTTCGTTGATAGCGATGATTATCTATATAAGCAGTCTTTTGAAAAGATGATAAAATCATTAAAAATTTTTGATGCAGATATTTCGATGTGTAGTTCAGTTTCCATTGACAAAAACAAAAAGGAGTTATCTCGGAATATTCTTGATAAAAATGCAGTTTTTTTAGGTGAAGAGATTGTTGAAAAGTTTGTTATTTCTCTTAATACATCAGTTTGGAACAAAATGTTTAAATCTGATTGTATAGGTGAATGTCGGTTTCCGGTTGGAAAGATCCATGGGGAAGATCTTGTTTTTATTACGCAGATTATCGGACACAAAACAGTATTGGTTACAACTGATTATATCGGATATTGTTATAGGAAAAATCCAAATAGTATTACAACCAGTAAATTTTCAGCAAAAAGATTTGATGAAGTTGAGTGTAAAGATATTGCCTATAATAATTTAATTTCAGTTTTCCCCAAATACGGTAAGCAGGCGCTTGCATGGAGATTTCATGCTCGATTAAATCTTTTGCGAGTGCTATATTCAATAGGTCAAAATGATTTTGTTGAAAAAGAAAGTGAGTATAAGCATTGGTTAAAAGAAAATTTTACAAATGTATATCCTTACATTTCAAAAAAAACAAAAGCAAAATATTTTGCCTTGCTATATTTCAAAAAAATCTATTGCCTTATATATAGATATTTAAGGAGACGCTAATTTTGAATATACCTAAAATAATCCATTATTGTTGGTTTGGCAACGGCGAAAAAAGTGATTTGATGAAACAATGTATTCGGTCTTGGAAAAAACATATGCCGGATTATGAAATTATTGAGTGGAATGAAGATAATACGACTTTTGACAGTGAATACGCAATGGAAGCTTATCAAGAAAAAAAATATGCTTTTGTATCTGATTATATTAGATTAAAAGTTTTATATGAGCATGGCGGTATTTATCTTGATACTGATGTTGAATTAATAAAGAGCTTAGAACCATTACTCGAAAGGGGCGGATTTATTGGGTTTGAAAGAAAAAATACTGTTAATACGGGTCTCGGATTTGCGGCACCGATTCACAGCAAAACAGTTAAGAAGATGTTGGAAGAATATGACGGGAAACATTTTGTTTTAGCAGACGGAATTGATAACACACCATGTCCGGTAAAAAACACAAATGCTTTAAGAAGCTTGGGATTAGTTCCTAACAATACAGAACAGATGATTGGTGATATAATAGTATACCCTAATGACTATTTTTGTCCGATGAATTATGACAGCGGTTTATTATCTATAACCCCAAATACATATTCAATTCATCATTATGGATATAGTTGGGCAAACGATAATGACAGAAGAATAATAGAGTGTAAGCGTAAAATTTTTAAATGTTGCCCTAAGTGGTGCGCTCAATTTGTTTTTAATGTTTTTAATCACTTTTATTTGATAAGGAATAAAAAATGAACGATTTACTTATTACAGTTTTCACACCTACATATAACAGAAGCGGAACTTTGACTCGCCTTTGGGAATCGTTAGAGAGACAAACTTACAAAAACTTTGAGTGGATTATAGTAGATGACGGATCAACCGACAATACGAGCAAAATTATAGAGAGAATTTTGAAAAACAAAGGTGAAGCAAAAATTACTTATCATAAAATAAAAAATGGTGGAAAACACAGAGCAATAAATTATGGAGTTCAATTTGCTCGAGGAGAATTGTTTTTTATTGTTGATTCTGACGACTGGCTTCCTAATGATTCTTTAGAAACAATTGGTAAGTACTATGGTCAAGTTAGAGGCAATGTCAAATACGCAGGGGTTGCAGGCTGCAAGTTTGATTCGCAAAATAACCTCTCAGGTACTACTTTCGACGGTGAGTATTTGGATGCGACCTCGCTGGAACGAAATAAGTATAATATAAGAGGTGAAAAAGCAGAGGTTTTTCTAACTGATATTATCAGAAAATACCCTTTCCCGGAATATGATGATGAAAAATTTGTTTCTGAAGGAATAGTTTGGGACAAAATAGCTTTTGACGGATATTTGTTACGATGGTTCAATAAAAACATATATTATTTCGAATACCAAAGTGACGGCATTACAAATAACTTGCGAGAGAATTATTCCAAAAATCCCAAAGGATATTTGGATTATGTTTGTAACGAAATGGTTTATCAAAAGGTTTCAGGATTGAAAAAATATATTTGGTGCGGACGTTGCATAAAAACAGTCAATGACAGTTTGGATAAGCAGGAAATACAAAAAAGATTAAATATAAACAATATTGACTTTTGTATTTCAAAAACATTTTATTTTTTCTACACACTATTGAGGTGAGTATATGAAAAAAATATTAGTTATGTCATTTAGCAGTGACGCAGGGGGAATTGAAAAAAGCCTGATTGAATTTTTGAAGTTTTTAATATCTGAAGGGCATAATGTAAGTCTCTATTTATGGAGAAAACCTGGAATCTTGTTTGAACAAATTCCAAGGGAAGTAGAAATAATTCAAGAAAGATTAGTACCGGGATCATTAAAAGATGTTATTAAAGAGAAAAATATAATTCATGTGTTTTGGTATTTAATTTTCAGATTAGCGCAAAAGATGAAACATCCTACTAAAGTTATGAAGGATTTTCCCGGGCAATATGATATTGCAATCTCATATTGTCAAAACGGATATTCCCCTTACTATATTATTGATAAGGTTTCTGCTACTCACAAATATATGTGGTATCATCATGGGTCATACGAAAAGAATAACAAGGACAAACGAATCGATGAAAAATACTATTCGCAATATGAAAGGTTTATAACTGTTAGTGAATCAAACAGAGCGATGCTCCTAAAAGTATTTCCGAATCTAAGTAAAACCATTGTAGTAATAAATAATTTGGTTGATGAAGGGACTATAAGAAAAAAATCAGCTTTATCGGTTGAAGATCTTAATGCTGTCGGTTGTACAATAGTAACTGTAGGAAGAATTGCTTCTGAGAAAGGGCAATTATTTGCGTTAGAAGTTGCAAAATCTTTACTTGAAAGAGGTTTTGAGTTTACATGGTATTTTATTGGTGATGGTCCTGATATGGAGAATTGCATGGAGTTTGTATTTGATAATGGATTGAAATATAATTGTCGTTTCTTGGGCGCAAAGGCAAATCCGTATCCTTACATTGAAGCAGCTGATATTTATGTTCAACCGTCAAGCGTAGAAGCTGATCCGGTTACAATTCGAGAAGCAAAAGTTTTAAACAAAATTATAGTTGCTTCTGAAATCCCAGCAATAAAAGAAGCATTAGATGATGGAAGTCTTGGGTGTGTAGTAACTAAAAATATTGAAGCATTTACAGACGCTATAATTCGTATTTCTTCCAATGCCGAATTACAATTATTTTACAAAAAAAAATTATGTCAAGAACCTTCAAAAAACGAGGAAAGCTGGAATAAGATACGAAATTTAATGTAGAGGAATATTGATTATGAGATTAATAAAGAAGATTAAAAAAAAAGTAGGAAGATTTTTATATTATTCTGTTGCAATAAAGTTGCCTGTATCTTACTCTAAAGGGGGAAATTTCGGTAGACTTTTTCGTGAGACTTGTGCTCGACAATTTCTTTTGAATGTTGGTAAAAACATAAATATTGAAAAAGGAGCAATGATAACTTCAACAATGGAAATAGGTGATAATTCAGGTGTTGGAATTAATGCCCAAATCTACGGAAAAGTTATTCTCGGAGAAAATGTTATGATGGGTTCTGAGTGTATGATTTACACAACGAATCATTGTTTTAATAGAGTGGATATTCCTATGAACAGACAAGGTTTTTCAGAGGAAAAGCCAGTCGTTGTAGGAAATGATGTGTGGATTGGTGGCAGAGTTACCATTTTGCCGGGCGTTCATATTGGAAACGGTGTTGTTATCGGAGCGGGAGCTGTTGTTACCAAAGACATTCCTGATTTTGCTGTTGTTGGAGGAAATCCTGCAAAAGTCATTCGATATAGAGAAGGTACTTCTACAAAATGATAAGAAAAAATGTAAGGAAAGCAAAGGAAATGATAAAAAGGCTTGGCCAAACGGGTTTCAAACACCTGTTTGGCTCAAGTGCAATAAATAAAATATTAGCTTTTGTAAGTAGTTTTATTTTAGTCAGGCTGATACCCAAAGCGGACTATGGCGTTTATGCAAACGCTGATAATATATTGGGACTGTTCTGCATTTTTGAAGGATTTGGTATGGCTTCAACCTGGCTTCAGTATGGATGCACAAGAAAAGGCGAAGAAAAAGAAAACACATGGTCTTTTTGCTTTTATTTTTCAGTTTTTTTTCAACTATTTTTATGCGCTGCGATAGCTGTGACCGGCAGGTTCGCAAATTTTGGAATTGAAGGAACCGGAAAAATTCTGCTTGCTATGTCTCTCCTCCCATTATTCAGATTTATTAGTGAAATGCAAAGAATATATTTGCGAACAGAAATGATGAATAAGCAATATGCCTATGTGAATAATTTTTCTACCGTTATTACAGTTGCTTTATCAATAGGTTTGAGTATATTCTTTTTAGTCAAAGGATTAATAATTGCAAATTATATATCATCAATCGCAACAATCATTTTTATGATTGCTTTGTATAAAATTAAACTTCCTAAAATCAATAACAATCTTAAAAAAACCGACAAAAAAGAATTATTGAAATTTTCAGTGGTATGTACGATTAATAACAGCACATCTTCGTTGATGAGCTTGCTAGATACATTTATTTTGGGAATCGTAATAGCACAAAGCACTGTTACTGCTTCATATAAAGTTGCCTCAAAAGTTCCTACATCTTTGTTCTTTATACCAACCTGTGTAATGATTTATATATACCCGTATTTTGCCAAGAACGCTAACAGCAAGAAATGGTGTATCAAAAATTTTAAAAAAGTAATTTTGCTGTTTGGAACATTTAATTTTCTTTTGGCTTTGGCTTTGGTTGCTTTTGCACCGGTTGTTGTCAGAATTCTGTTTGGAGAACAGTATAACGACGCTGTATCTGCATTCAGGATTTTGTGTGTAAATTATGCAGTGCAAGCCACGTTTAAAATGGTCCCCGGGCAGTTATTGATATCTCAGAAGAAGTTAGGTTTTAATACATTTACAGGCATTCTTTCCGGTGTTGTAAATACTGCTCTTAATTTAGTGTTGATTCCTAAATATTCATCAAACGGAGCTGCAATAGCCACTCTGTTGGTTTCAATCCTTGTCGGAGTTATGAATATGTTTTACATATCTAATGTGTTTAAGAACATTCCCGTAGAAGATACAGAATAACAAGATTATTAAAACTTTAATATTTGAATTTATTCTTTAAAGAACGATGGATTTTCATTTATGACTAACAAACTTAAACATTTTATTCGCAGTATGTTTTTTATGTACAACTGGAATTACGGTGTGCTGCTGGTGCTTCTTTTGGCGGCTTCAATTATATTTCTTACCGTCCAAAAATTGATAACCAACGAGAAGATAAAAAGAATAATTGCCATTGTTCCGTTCATTATTTATGTCGGATTGATGATTTACACAACGCTCATTGACAGAGAAAGCTCTACGGGAGAAAGGGTATACTGTTTGATTCCGTTTAATTCGTATTATCGGTTTTTTCAAGGAAACACGGATATTATACAGCAGTCGATTATGAATGTGGCGTTTTTTTATCCTTTTGGTTTTTTGTTAAGCTGTTTGGATGCAGAATTTTTCAAGAAAAGAAAATGGATAATAGTTTTGCTTGCGTTTTTATTCAGCGCATGCGTTGAGCTTTGCCAATACAAATTTGCCTTAGGCTATGCTGAGGTTGACGATGTAATTCACAACACATTAGGTGCGGCAATCGGCGTATTCGCATATAATCCTTTGAGTAAATTGACTGATAGATTATTCAAACGAAAAAAGTGAACACACAGTGTTGAAATATTTTGATAACTATGGGCTTGCCGATTCAGGCAGGCTCATTTTACATTTATTGACACAACAAAATGGTAGAATAATATTGATTTTTGCTGTAATCTGTAATATACTGCATTATGAATAATCATAATGTTTGCAGCGATGTTCGGAGGCCTTTGATGATTGATATCCACTGCCATATTCTATACGGAGCTGACGATGGCTCTTTCAGCTTGGAAGAAACCGTTAAAATGGTGAAAATTGCCGAGCAAGGCGGAACGAGAGCGATTATTGCAACCCCCCACAGCAATGTTCCTGATTTATATCAAAACCATTGGAACACAGAGTTTGATTTAAAGATTGAGCTGATAAACAAAGCTCTTGACGAGAACGGAATTGATGTAAAGGTTTATAAGGGGCAAGAAATTTTTTGTGCAGGCAGATTTGCTGAGCTTCTCTTTACCGGTGAGCTTATAACGCTTAACGACTCAAGATATCCGCTTATTGAATTTGATTTTTACGAAAATTCAAGAACGGCATATTCGAGGCTGAGTCGGCTTGTGGCAAAAGGATATGTTCCCATTGTGGCTCACCCGGAGAGATACGAGTTTGTATCCGAGGAAGAGGATGCTGCAATGAAGCTCAAAGAAATCGGGTGTTTGCTTCAGATTAATAAGGGCAGTCTCAGCGGAGCCTTTGGCCGTGAGGCTCAGAAAGTAGCCCATAGGCTGCTTGAAGACAGTATGGCAGATTTTGTGGCAAGCGATGCTCACAGCCCGTATATGCGCACGCCCTTCCTTGCAAATGTCCGCGATATGCTAAGCGAAGAATATTCGCCGGATTATGCCCGGCTTTTGCTCAATGAAAATCCCATGCATGTTCTAAAAAACAAGGAAATACTAACTTATTAAATTTAGCTATATTGGAGTTTGTTGACTTATGATGAAGATTTTCAGAATAGCCGTTTCAGTGCTGTTTGCTATCACTTTTGCGGTTTTTGCTTATATTTTTATAAGCGAAAAAAGAAATACCGATAACACTCTTCCCCTTATCAGCGTTGACGAAGAACTGCTTGAGGTTAGTTTTAAGGCTACCGACGAAGAGCTTCTTGCAGGAGTTACGGCCTTTGACGAAAAAGATGGAGATATAACGGATAAGGTCATTGTTGAAGGTATTTCAAAATTTACGGAAAAGGGCGTCAGCAAGGTTACATATGCCGTTTGCGACAGCGACAATAATGTGTCAAAGGCAACAAGGAAGATAAGGTACAAAGACTACACATCCCCTGAATTTTATATGACGGATGATCTTTGCTTTTCGATTTATGAGAGCATAAATGTTGCAAACTCCCTCGGAGCGAAAGACTGCATTGACGGCAACATTTCAAAGAATATAATTATTACTTCTGCAAATGCTGCCACTTCGGAAGGCGTTTATTCAGTCGATGCAACAGTTACCAACAGCAAAGGAGACACCTCAACCATTAAGCTTCCGCTTATTGTTGAGGACAGCAGCGTTTCTGCTCCGAAAATCGTGCTTACCGATTACCTTGTGTATCACAAAAAAGGCAAGGAATTTGACCCTGAAAAGTATATCGAGAAGGTTGTTGACAAAGAAGAAAATGTTTTGGATTTAGATGTCAAAATCGATTCTGCGGTTAATGTCAATAAAGAAGATATATATATGGTACATTACTATGCAACCGGTGCCTACGGTTTTCGAGGACATTCGGTGCTGATTGTTTCGGTGGGTAAATGAGTATGAATAAAAATAAAAACAAAATTACGATTGAATGGTATAGCTTGCTCAAGGACTTAATCAGAAATTTTTGGGTTATTGTCCTTTCTGCGCTTATAGGTTTGATGGGATTATACATAGTTGCCTTCGGCGTTTATTCTCCCACATATACCGCAAGCGCAACCCTTGTTGTTACCGGAAAGGGAGGCACCCAATCGGGAAACTATTCTATGGTTTCGGTTTTTTCGGATATGGCCGGCGTTTACACAAATGTTTTTGTTCAGCCGCTTATGAAATCAAAAGCCGCCAAAAAGGCAGGCTTAGATAGCTTTAACGGTGAAATTAACGCTTCGGTGCTTGCGGAAACAAATTTAATTGAGCTTAGCGTTACCGCTAAGAATCCTCAGACTGCTTACGAGCTTTTGAAGGCTGTGCTTGATGTTTATCCTGAGATTTCGGATAATATTTTTGATAATGCGTCTATTACCGTAATAAAACAGCCGATGATGCCGACTGCGCCTTCAAACAGAATGACGATGGCGAACAAGAAGAATATTTTACTTGCCTGTGTTGCAGCTTCGGCAGCGGTAATCCTTGTAATATCTTTCATGAGAGATACGGTAAAAAACGAGGATGATTTTATATCAAATGTAGATTCAAAGCTTCTTGGCTCGGTGGTTCACGAGAGAAAAATACTCTCTCTTGAAGATCGCTTGAAGAAGAAGAAAAAAGCTTTGCTCGTATATAACAATGCGTTTATCAGTTTGAAATTTGTTGAGAGTTTTCAAAAAATTGCCGCAAAGCTTGAGAATATGAAAATTAATGACGGAGACAAGGTGTTTGCTGTTACCAGCGTTTCCGAAAACGAGGGAAAATCAACGGTTGCGGCCAATATTGCTCTTGCCCTTGTAAGCAGAGGTTATAGAGTGGTGATCATTGACTTTGACATAAAGAAGCCTGCAATGTACAAAATATTTGATCAGACTTGCGAAAAATATCAGGACCTTGGCGAGCTGATGAATAGTGAAATAAAAAGGAATGAGTATAAGCTCAAAAAATTCAATAAAACATCTCTTTACCTTGCTCTTAATACAAAGCCGTATAACGATTCTAACTATTGGATTAAAAACGGGAACATTGAAAAAGTAATTAACGCAACCAAATCAAAGGCTGACTTTGTTATCGTTGATACTGCCCCCATGGCAGTGGATTCTTCTGTTACGGATATTGCAAAATTGTCTGACAAGACCCTGTTTGTTGTCAGAACAGATATTGCTACCGTTACTGAAATTAACGATGCGATTGCAACTATCGGAGAAGTCGGCGGCAAGATAGGCGGTTGTGTGCTGAATGATGTTTATCCGGAGCTTAGGCTAAAGAATTTCAACGGCGCTGACGAAAGCGGAAACTATTACTCAAAGAGTTACAGCAAAAATGGGAAGTACGGTAAACATGGAAAAGCCGCTCACAAGTACGGAAAATACGGCAGCTGTTCGTATGTTTCGGGATATTCGGATGACGATGAAAATGTTTCCGAGGATTTTTTATTGAAGGATGAATGTGAAGAATGAATCAGACCGAAAACAAAAATAATACACCTAAAAAAATCGATGAGCTGAGAATCGGAATCTATTTCTGCGATTTTCTTAAGGGAATAAAAAGGTTTTGGTGGCTGTGCATTGCCCTTGCGGTGATGGCAGGCGGTTTTAAGCTGGCGGTCGGGTATTTCAATTTTGTTCCGATTTATACAACCTCGTCAACGCTTACCGTAAGCACTCAGAGTGCGTCTCAAACAATAGGAGGCGTGTCTGTTTATTCTTTTTTATATGATAGCTCAACTGCATCGCAGATTGAAAAAACATTCCCTTATTTGATGAGCAGCAACATTTTGCAGGAAGCAATATGCGAGGATCTCGGCGTATCTTACCTGTCTGCTTCTCTGTCTGTTTCCTGTGTTACGGATTCAAACATGATTACAATATCTGCAGCCGGAGCTAATCCTCAGAAAACCTATAATATTTTGATTTCTGCAATTAAAAATTTGCCGGACGCAGCAAAGTATATAATCGGAAATATCAAGCTGACAGTGATATCAGAGCCTTCCGTTCCCATGGTTCCCTCTAACAGCTTGTCATATGTTAAAGCGGCAATTAAATGGGCTGCTATGGGCTTTTTGTTTGGAATAATATGTATCGCTCTTTATGCTTTATTACGCAACACAGTCAGAACGAAAAAAGATATAAAAAATCAGTTAAATATGGATTGCATAGCAGCCATTCCTCAAGTTTCGTTTAAAAAGCAGACCGTTCAGGCGAATCAGTCGGTGCTCTTAACAAACCCGAAAATCGAAAGCGGATTTCTTGAATCCGTGCGTGTTATGAGGAACACCTTTGTCCATTCTCTTAAAACGAATGAAAAGGTTATTATGGTAACGAGCACGGCTCCGAGCGAGGGTAAAACAACGGTTATAACCAACCTTGCTCTTTCGCTTGCCGATTGCGGAAAAAAGGTTCTCCTTGTTGATGCCGATGTACACAATTTGAGCGTTACTCAGTTGCTTGGAATTGACCTGGAGCAGTTGGAAAAATTTGACAAAACGGAAGATTATACCGTTGCATATCTTGATGAATTTAAAATTTCGGTTATGACCTTTAACAGCATAGAGGAAGCACCAGGAAAGGTCAGAATGAATGCCGAAAAAATTAAAGAAATTTTCGGTTCGGTTCGTGAAAAGTATGATTATATTCTCGTTGATACTCCGCCGTGTGGATTAATCTCAGATTCGCTGTTTATAGCTCAGGCATCTGACGCTGCACTCTATGCAATTCTTCAAGATACCGTCAGAGTATCAAAGATTCGCAGCGGTCTGGATAATATAATGTCGGCAAATATCAGAATTATAGGCTGTGTGCTTAACGGAGTTCTTTCCGAGATTAACGGATACGGCTATGGTTACGGCTATGGTTACGGCTATGGTTACGGACGCAAATATGGCTACGGCTACGGCAAAGGCAAGAAGCACAAGCATAAGAAGACCGAGGAGATTACGAATGAAGAATAGGAATTATGAAGAGCTCTTTCGCAGCATGGCAAAAGAGTGGAAATGGATATTTGTATATATTAAAAAATACAAATTTATCCTTATGCTCTACATAATTCTTGGGCTTTTTGCATCGGCTATGTCTTTGGGAACCTCAGTTGCATCAAAAGGTCTTATAGACTCTGTCGTTCAACATTCAAGAATTCAGCTTGTAAAATTTGCCTTAATTGCCGTTGGCATGGCAGTGTTTCAATGCGTTTTTCAGGCTCTCAGTTCATGGCTTACCTCGGTTGTAAGCAGCAGAGTTAACAATGAGATAAGGCAAGAAATATATTCGCATATTATATCGTCGGAATGGGAGGACATAGGAGCCTTCCATTCGGGTGATTTGCTCAACAGAATAGAGGGCGATGCCTCAACGGTTTCCTCCGGTGTAATAGGCTTTATTCCCGGTGCTATTACAAGATTTGCGCAGTTTTTCGGCGCCTTTGCCATTGTTTTTTATTATGATAAGACTATGGCGTTTCTTGCTCTTACGAGCGCCCCTTTTCTGTTCTTTTCATCAAAATTCCTGATGAAAACCATAAGAAAATATAACCGCAAGAGCAGGGAGCTTAACGGAAAAATTCTTGCTTATTCCGAAGAATCCATGCAAAATCTTCAAACCGTCAAGGCCTTTGATTTGACAAAGCAGTATGTCGATAATTTTCGCACACTGCTTGAGGAATACCGTGCAACTCGTCTCGCTTATGACAAATTCAGTATCTTGACAACCCTTTGTCTTTCGATTTTGGGTTTGGTAGTTTCCTATTCATGCTATGGCTGGGGTGTATACCGTCTTTGGCAGGGCGCAATATCTTTCGGAACAATGACCATGTTTTTGCAGATTTCAGGTTCCCTGACCTCCTCGTTCAGCGCGCTCGCTTCTCTTGCGCCCAAGGCGGTTTCAACGGCAACTGCTGCCGGCAGAATTATGGAAGTTACCTGCTTTGATGAAGAAAATGATGCCGACAAAGAAAGAGCTCTTGAAATCCTTGAAGAAGCAAGGGAAAAAGGCGTAGAGCTTGTTTTTGACGATGTATCATTTTCTTACAGAGACAGTGAAAATCAGATTTTGAACGAGGTTTCGTTTCATGCTAACCCCGGGGAAACAATCGCTTTAATCGGACCCTCCGGAGAGGGAAAAACAACTGTTTTGAAGCTGATTTTGGGAATTGTTAAGCCGAGCAGCGGCAGAATATATCTCAATTCAGAATCGGGAAACCGTATTGATGTTTCAGACAGCACACGCCGGTTTTGCTCCTATGTTCCTCAGGAGGTTAATGTCTTTTCGGGCACGGTTGCCCAAAATCTGCGTATGGTTTGCCCTGAAGCAGACGATGAACAGCTTATTGATGCGCTGAAGGCTGCTGATATTGCCGATTATATTCTTTCTCTCCCCGACGGATTAAACAGCGTTGTAGAAGAAAACGGATCAAATTTTTCTCAAGGTCAGCTCCAACGGCTTGCAATAGCAAGAGCTCTTCTTAAAAAGTCAATGATTATGATAATGGATGAAACCACCTCTGCCTTGGATATAGATACCGAAGCAAGAGTGCTTAAAAACATTATGATTGCAGACCCCACAAGGATATGTATTATTACAACCCACAGAAAAAGTATGCTTAAATATTGCGACAGAATCTACAAAATAAATTCCGACGGAAAAATGATAGAAAATCAATAAAGGAATGTTTTTAATGAAGTCTGGAAATAAAAAAAGAAAGCGTGTAAAGAAAGTCTTTAACAAAGGGCATTTGGGTACGCTGATTTTGATGATTTATGATATCATTACAACCAATGCGTCATATTTTCTTGCTTTAGTGATAAGATTTGACGGCACGATTTACGGTATACCGAGAAATTATCTTGAGGCACATTTAAAATTTGCTCCGTTTTATGCAGTCATTTGCTTTAGTGTTTTCTTTATAGCCCGTATGTATAATGGGGTTTGGAAATATGCCAGCTTCAATGAAGCGGAGAAAACAGTTTTTGGCAGTGCAGTTGCCTCCTTTTTGCATATTCTGCTTATTACGGTTTTCTTTACCCGTATGCCTCTTTCATACTATTTTTGGGGCTCGTGCTTCCAATTGGGTCTGTTGCTTGTCGCTCGCTTTTCTTATCGCTTTATTCTTCTTGAATTCAGCCGTTGGAGAAATCTCGAAAAGCCAAAGACAGTACACAGGGTAATGATTATTGGTGCAGGCGAAGCCGGACAGATGCTTCTCAGAAGTATTTTAAGAGATAAGGCGGCGCAGGATAAAGTTGTTTGCATTATCGATGACAACCCCGGCAAATGGAACAGATATATCGACGGTATCCGTATTGTCGGCGGAAAGGATTATATCCTTTATTGTGTAAAAAAATACAGAATAGATAAAATTTATATTGCCATTCCCAGCGCATCGAGAGAAAATAAGATAGAAATTATTAACATCTGCGAAGAAACTAATTGCGAAATTAAAAATCTTCCGGATTTCTATCAGTATGCAAACAGCTCAGTAACTGTAAACTCAATGAGAAGTATTTCTGTTGAAGATCTTTTAGGCAGAGACCCGATCAGAGCTGATATGCAGGAGGTTTATTCCCTTATCAAGGGCAAAACAATTTTAGTAACCGGTGGCGGCGGCTCAATCGGCAGTGAGCTTTGCAGGCAGATTGCGGCTCATGAGCCTGAAAAGCTTATTATATTTGATATTTATGAAAATAACGCTTATGCAATTCAGCAGGAGCTTTTGACAAAATATCCCGACCTTAATCTAACCGTGCTTATAGGCTCTGTCAGAGATTCAAGGCGTCTGGATGAGGTTTTTGGTCAATATAAGCCCCATATGGTTTACCATGCGGCGGCTCACAAGCATGTCCCTCTCATGGAGGACAGTCCCTGTGAGGCAATTAAGAATAATGTTATAGGTACATATAAAACTGCCTATACAGCTATGATGAACGGCTGCGAACGCTTTGTTCTTATCAGCACGGATAAAGCGGTTAATCCTACTAATATTATGGGCGCAAGCAAGCGCCTTTGCGAGATGGTAATACAGGCCTTTGACCGAAGCATTAAGGAAAACAAGCTCGAAAATATTCCGAGACTTTTCACTCATGCCGAAACAGGCGAAGATCAAGGCGAGGTATTCTTTGAATCGTTCCCTGATAATATTCACACAGAGTTTGTTGCGGTTCGCTTCGGCAATGTGCTCGGTTCCAACGGTTCGGTAGTGCCCCTGTTTAAGCAGCAGATTGAAAGAGGCGGCCCTGTTACCATTACTCATCCCGACATTGTTCGTTATTTTATGACAATTCCCGAAGCTGTTTCCCTTGTGCTTCTTGCAGGAGCTTATGCCCACGGCGGTGAGATTTTCGTGCTCGATATGGGTTCACCTGTTAAGATTGAAACACTTGCAAGAAATCTCATTAAGCTTTCCGGATTAAAGCCCGATGTTGATATAAAAATCGAATATACAGGTCTCAGACCGGGCGAAAAGCTCTATGAAGAAAAGCTTATGGCAGAAGAGGGACTTCAAACCACACCAAACAAGCTTATTTTCATCGGAAATCCCATTCCATTTGACATTGAAGAGTTTAGAGATTCAATAGAAAAGCTTATGAAAGCCGCTTATGATAACAGCGCTGAAATTAAAGAGCTTGTCGAAAGAATTGTTCCCACATATTCAGCCGATAAATAGAGGACAGTATGAATTCCATTGAAGAACTATTTTTGCAGGCGCTTCGTGCGTCGCTGAAAAATGAATTCGTAAACTTAGAAAATCCGCTTAGCCAAAGCGATTGGAATGAGTTGTTCAGGCTATCGGAAATTCACAGCGTAACTCCTTTGATTTATGATGCGTTATATAAATGTCCTGCGGCGCAAAAGGCGGAAAATAAATATCCGGAGCTTTTAAAAATAAGTGCTGTTCAAAAGGTTTCTTCCCAGGTGGTAAGGACTAACAGTTTTTTGCGCCTTTACGCTTCCCTTATAGGAGCAGGATTAACTCCGATTGTTGTTAAGGGAATAGTGTGCAGAAGTCTTTATCCCAATGAGGATTACCGAATTTCAAGCGACGAAGATATCCTTATCCCCGAAGAGCAGCTTAGCAAGAGCCGTGAAGTGCTTGAAAAATTCGGAATGAAAATTGCTTATCCCGAAAAGGATATTAATTCAGACTATGAAATAACCTATTACAGCCCCGATTTCCCTTTGAAAATTGAGCTTCATAAATCTCTTTTTTCGCCTAAGTCCGAGGCATACGGCGATTTTAACCGATTTTTTGCCGATTCTTTTAATAATATGATTGAACTGCCCGTTCAGGGAACGGCGGTTTATACAATGAATCATACGGATAACCTGTTTTATATGATATGCCATTCATTCAAGCATTTCCTAAGCTGCGGTTTCGGCATTAGGCAGGTCTGCGATATAACCCTCTATGCCAACGCTTACGGCAAATATGTTGATTGGCAGCGTATCTTGAAGAATTGCATAGAGATTAAGGCGGATTTGTTTGCGGCGGCTGTTTTTAAAATCGGCTTCAAATATTTGACCTTTGATAGGGAAACCGCCTGTTGCAGCAGGGAATGGAGCGATATTGAAGTTGACGAATTGCCTCTGCTTGAAGATTTGCTTTCTGCCGGTGTTTACGGCGGCTCATCTATAAACAGAAACCACAGCAGCAATATTACTTTGAATGCCGTAGCGGACGAAAAAAGGGGCAAAAAGCCCAAAGGAGGCGTAAGCAAATCTCTTTTCCCCTCGTTAGCGTATATGCAAGGACAGTACGGATATTTGCGCACTGCGCCGTTTCTGCTCCCCGTGGCATGGGCCAGCCGCATAGTTAAATACGGACATAAAATCAATAAAACCGAAAATGTCAGCGCAGCTCAGTCGGTGAAAATCGGCTACGAAAGAATAGAACTGTTTAAAAAATACGGGATTATCAGTCAGTAATCCGAAATTTCAGTAAAAGCTTTTCAAAATAAATTTAAAACCGTTTCGAGGCTAAATGCTTCGGAACGGTTTTTTCGCTTGATTTAATGATGAATTTTATGTCTATCGACAAAATTTGAAAATGAATAAAGCTCTTATGTGCCGCTGCCACGCTTCACACAGCGTAAGTGCTTTGCACGCGCAAAGTGCCAACTCAAAGGATTTAGTTCATTGAACAGGGCTTTCGCCGACACCACATAAGGCAGTATTTCTTTAAAATGTGAAATTTTGGCACAATAATGCGTTAAAACCGCCCGATATGCGTCAGCATTATCGGACGGTTTTGCCTTTTCTTGTACTCAAAATTTTCATTTTAAAGTGCTTCGCAGTTTCGTAAGATAGTAAAATTTCTTGTATTGAAGCCACAAAACGCAGCAAGGCTGACGCCTTGCGAGGCTTTTGGCAAAAATACAGGGAATTTTTATCGAGAAACA
>CASFRX010000020.1 GCA_949297075.1 uncultured Oscillospiraceae bacterium
AAGACCTCCTTGTTATTTTAGTTGTGTGGTCGGCAAACCACTTCTAATATATCAAGGAGCTTTTTTCTTGTCCACTTCTCCCCTCGCTAAAAGCTTTCCTTCCCCCCTGGCATAGCCAGGGGTTGCCTTTGTTGCAAACAACACAAACTAAAACCCTATGAGTTTTCGGCTCATAGGGTTTTATTATTATGCTGATTTATTGTGCCGCTGATTGCGCTTCCTTTAACGCTTTATCTGCTCCGACCTTTATGTGAGACTGCATTTTAAGGGCTTGGGTATAAGCGCTCTGGAAATACTCATAAGCTATGTAGAACCTATTCGGCTTCTTTTCCACACCTTCGGTTTCTTTTACAATATCCATGAACTTAGCGTAACCGTCCAAGGCTTTTTCCGTATAGCTGAGCCACTGTCCAAGGTTTTCTTCACCTACATAAGCCAAAAGCTCTTCATCAGACATGATTTTTGTAATAGTGCCTTTAACATTTTGAGCGTAAGCGTTCAGCTCGGTTTGTGCCTTGGCGTAATCTTTACTGCTCAGTGCGGAATCAACATTATTAGTTATTTTGAGAATATCCACAAGCTTAGCTGCGGCCTCTTTTGAAAGAGTTCCTTTAAAAGCGACCGGCTTAGCCGCAGGCAATTTAGCTGTGACATATTCCTCGGGAGCAGTTGTTGCAGATGTTTCTTTATCGCCGGCGGTTGTTACAGCAGGCTTTGTTGTTGCGGGCTTTTTTTCTGTTGTGGCAACCTTAGATGTTTCTCTGATTGCCGCCGTAGTTGGCTTAGTGGTGGGAATAGTGGTTAAAACAAAGAGTGTTGTAGTTTCCGTTGCGGAAGTTTCATTAATAGAAGGATAGATGAATGACATCTCATCGGTGGTAGCTTCAATTTCATCATAGGGAGTGCCGGCTTCTTCATCCTTTTTTGTGCAAGCCGCAAATGCAAAAAGAACCGAAAGGGTGAGCGCAATGCAAATAAATTTTTTCATTTTTCTTCCTCTTTTCCTTTAATTTTTTCATTTGTTTTTCAGATGATTGATGATGCTTTTGATGTTATTTTCCGTGTGAAGCGAAAGTTCGGCAGGCCGCATAGCTTCAAGCCTGTGAGCATCTGACGAGGTCAGAATTTTCATGCTGCCAAGCACGGGGAATTTCGCCGTCAGCGCTTTGATATCGCCGTTTGGAGAAACCTCCGCAACGCTAAAGCCCATTTCGGGGGTAATCATGCCGAGGTTTGAAATAACAGAATATGAGCTTCTGTCTATATGAGCAGGATAGCACACACCGCCGTAGCCGTCAACAATTTTTTCCACATCGCTGATTGAAATTGATGAAGCCGTGGTGAGCAAAACCGGCTGTTCTCCGAGGATATTATCCTCCTCGTTCATAATCAGCTGAGTGCCGAAAATTTCAGGACGGTTTTTAACGGGGGGTACGCCGCTGAGCACAAAATCGGAAAACTCCGCTGCACCTTTAAGCTCTTCAAAAAGGCAGACAACATGAACTTCCTCGCAGGTGCAAAGCTCCATTCCGGGTATAACCGTAATCCCTGCCGCTTCTCCTGCCCTCATTGCTGCGCCGCAGTTTTGGCAGGAGTTGTGGTCGGTCAAGGCGATTGCCTGCTGACCCATTATAGCCGCCAAATTGACTAAATTATATGGCGTCATCTCCTCTTCTGCACATGGGGAAAGGCAGGAGTGAATATGAAAATCGTAAAACAGGCTCATAGCATTTTTGCAATTTCTGCCGAAAGGGTGAAAGCGTCTTTACTGCTGCGCAAAACAATAACATTGTTTTGCTTTGCCCTTGCCAAAGCGTCCTCGTCAAAGGCGGCATTTTCCGTGAGCAATATGCAGGCAACATCGGCAAGCACGGCAACACCTACGGAATTGACATTGCCCATAACCGTAAGCCAGCAGTCGCCCTCTTTTGCCTTTGACATAACCCAGCTGAGCAAATCGCCGCAATAGCCGCCGCTTATCTGCCTTTGTTCGGCAAATTCGCCGCCGCAAATCACCTCTAATTCTAAAGCGTCAATAAGATTTTTTACATTCATGATTTATCCTCGATTCGTTTTTCGCTGTTATCTTTTTTTGTTCTGTAGGGTGCAGGGATAAGCTGTTGAAGCATAGGTCCGCTAAGCTCGGAGCGCAGGTTGAAAATGCAGTCCGTGGGAGAGGCAAAGCCTCGTACAATATCGTCCGCCAGAGCCGCACACGAGGGTGCGCCGCAGGTGCCGCAGTCAAGACCCGGCAAATTGGAGAGAATTTCATTTTTCTGAGCCATTTTTTCCATGGCTTCTGCCACATTATCCGCAAGCTTCATAACATCTGTTGCAATTAGGGATTTATGCCAAAACATATTGCTCGGCACTTGCTCTGCTTCAATATGGTTGCAGGAAACAGGCAGATATTTGCGCAGGCGCTTAATGCGAGCCTTTGCAACATAGGGATTTTCATATGTAAGCGAGCCGCCCACACAGCCGCCCGTGCAGGCATTCAGCTCAATAAATTCAATATTCTCAAGCTTTTCGTCCTCAACCTCGTTGAGGATTCTTATTACATTTTCAATGCCGTCCGCATTGAGGCAGGCGTCCTTGAGCAGGGAATTTGCCTCGCCTCCGCTGCTTGCCCAGCCTACGCCGATTAAGCCGCAGGAGCGTATGCTCTCCGTTTCCTGCAAGCGGTTCATTTCGTGGAGAAGAGCAGGATAAATATCTTTAATGGCTATTGCGCCGTTTATATCGGATTTATCAAGGCAAACAGGGGATTTAATAGCAGTCAGCTTTGCAGGACAGGGAGTGATAAAGAAAACTCCGATATCTTCATCCTTGAGTCCTGTTTCCTCTCTTGCCTTTTTGCGTGCTAAGCCTGCCGCAACTTCCATTGGAGAATTAAGCGGTATAACATGCTCGGTCAAATTTGGAAAATTAACTCTGATCAGCCGCACTACGGCAGGGCAGGCGGAGGAAATGACGGGCTTTTTAAGCTCGCCCTTTTCAAAAAGCTTTCTTGTTGCGTCACTTACAAGCTCTGCGCCCTTTGCAACCTCCACAACATCGTCAAAGCCAAGCTTTTTGAGCGCCGTGAGAACATAATCAACATCGTCAAGATTATTAAATTGGCCGTAAAGCGCAGGGGCAGGCACGGCAACCTTATATTTAAACTCAAATATTTTTTCAAGGGAATCGTGTTCTGCATATTTAGCATGGTGAGGGCAGACATTAATACATTCGCCGCAGTCGATACAGCGCTCTTTTATGATAATCGCCTTGCCTTCACGAACTCGGATTGCACCCGTGGGGCAGCGCTTTATGCAGTTAGTACAGCCTTGGCATTTTTCTGTGTCAAGCCGTACGGAATGGTAAAAATCAGCCATGGCGCTAACTCCTTTATCTATTTATTTGGCAAAAATCTTAAGTGTCATAACCGTGCCTTTTCCAAGCTCGGTATCAATCTTCATTTCGTCGCTGTATTTTTTGATATTCGGCAAACCCATGCCTGCGCCGAAGCCGAGGGCACGCACCTGAGCAGGGGCTGTTGAATAACCCTCCTGCATGGCAAGCTCAACATTCTCGATGCCGGGTCCGTGGTCGGTCAAAACAATTTCTATGTATTCGGGAGTTATTTCAACATCAATTTCGCCGCCGCCTGCGTGAATAACAAGGTTGATTTCAGCCTCGTAAACAGCAATGGCAGTGTTGCGAATGCTTTCCGGAGGAAAGCCGATATCTTTAAGAGTCTTTTTAATCTTGCCGGAGGCCTCGCCTGCTCTGGTGAAGTCTGTTCCGTCAACATCATAGTGGAGTTTTATAGCCTGTGACATTACAGCTTTGAACCTCCTCTTAAACCGTGTTCATAAAGAATACCGCAGGAAATAAACATTTCTCGCTTGGTGCGCAGCAGAGGTATTCCGTTTTCCTCGGCAAGCTCAATCATGCCAAGGTCAGGGCTTTTTCCACGCACAAAAACAATGCATTTCATATCCATCATTTCTGCCGTGCGAACAACCTGAGGATTGACAAGACCCGTGAGAAGAACGGCCTGCTCCTTAACATAGGCAAGCACATCGCTCATCATATCGCTTCCGCAGGCGGAATAAACCTCTCGGTCTAAAAATTCTTCGCCGTAGATTAACTCTGCATCAAGCAGCTCAATAATTTCGGAAACTTTCATTTTGTTTTTTCCTTTCTGTAATTCTATAAATAAATCAGCCGATTATTTTTTAAATTTAAGATTTTGTTTGATTTTGCCTGCAATGCTGAAAGCAACAAAGAAAACCGCATTGACTGCAACTACGCTTGCGCCTGTTGGCAAATCGAAGCGGTATGCGGCGACAAAGCCCAGCAAAAAGCCGAGGGCGGAAACAACCGCAGAGCAGAGCACAACGCCTCGGAAACTGCGGAAAAATCTCATTGATGTGAGGGACGGAAAAATTAGGAGCGAAGAAATGAGAATCGCACCCATTAAACGCATACCTACAACTATGGTAACGGCAGTTAAAATTGCAACAACCGTGTTGTAGAAAGAAACCTTTGTACCCGTTGCCTTGGCGAAGCTCTCGTCAAAGGTGATTGAAAATATGCCGTTGTACATTATTATGTACAGCAAAAGCACTATAGCAGAGAGAACAACACTTATAACCACATCGGATTTATCGATTGCAACAATACTGCCGAACATATAACTGCCAACATCAATGTTGACATTGCCTGCAAGCTTTACCGTCAGCACGCCGACGGCTATAGCGGCGCCGGAAATAAGGGCTATTGCGCTGTCGCCGTTGATACGGCTGTTGCGGCTGATTTGCAGAAGCAGAAAAGCGGCGACTATAACAATGGGTATGGCGATTTTAAGGGGCGCAATTCCTGCCGCCGCAGCAACGCAAAGAGCGCCGTAGCCCACATGGGAAAGTCCGTCGCCAATCATTGAAAAGCGCTTTAGCACAAGCACGCTGCCAAGCAGAGCCGCACACAGGGAAACCAAAATTCCCACAAGCAGGGGCATGCGCAAAAAGGAATAAGATAATATTTCGGATAGTGTATTAAAAAAAGGCATATCTTTACCTCTTGCTTAATTTACATTTCGTAGGTTTCGGGGCAAACTTCTTTGATTTTTTCACGCAGAGCAATGAAATCTTCAAGAGCCGCAGGCTTCTGCGTCGGGTTGCGAAGCAGGGCGGCAGGGTGAAAAGTTCCCATCATGAGAGTGCCGTTTTTGTCGAAAAATTCACCGTGCTGTTTGGTGACTTTAAAATCGGGAGAAATCAGCCTTGTGGCAGAAATTCTGCCCAGGCAAACTATAATTTTCGGCTTGAGAAGCTTTGTCTGCTCCCTGAGCCAACCGATACAGCAGTTCTGCTCTTCAGGAGAAGGGTCACGGTTTTGCGGCGGACGGCATTTAACCATATTGGCGATATAAATATTCCTGTTTCTGTCCAGGTCTATTGCCGCCAAAAATTTATCCAAAAGCTGACCGCCTCTGCCAACGAAAGGCTCTCCCTGCAAATCCTCGTTTGCGCCGGGACCTTCGCCGATGAAAAGCACCTTTGCCTTTTCATTGCCTATGCCGAAGACAAGCTTTGTGCGTGTTTTGGCAAGGTCGCATTTTCGGCAGTCCATGCATTCGTTTCTAAGTTCTTCAAAAGAGTTATACATTCAGGTTCTCCAACCTTTCCACATTTACATCTATGCCGGACATTCTTATAATATTTGCTTCGTCGCAGCAGGTTATAAAAACCTGGCGGTTTGTTAAGCGGCTGACTACATATTTCTGCCGCTGAGGGTCGAGCTCGCTGAAAACATCGTCCAGCATGATAACAGGCTCTTCCCCTGTGATTTTGGCTATCAAATCAGCCTCTGCAAGCTTCAAGGCAAGGGCGGCGCTTCTCTGCTGACCCTGAGAGCCGAAGCTGCGTGCGCTGTTGCCCGAAAGCTCTATGGAAAAATCCTCTCTGTGAGCGCCTGCGCCCGTTATACAGCGGTCAATATCGCTGTCTCTGCGCTCCTGCAAGGCTTTCAAAAGGCTTTTGTATATTTCTTTTCTGCCCTGAGCCTTTTTTCTTGCAAATTCCTTGTATTTCAAAATCAGCTTTTCTTTGCCCCTTGAAATCTCATCGTAGGCAGGTATAGCAAATTCGCTCAGGCTTTCAAGGCATTTCATGCGCTGTTCAATTACTGCCGCACCTTTTTTTGCAAGCTCCTCATCCCATATATCCAGCATTGCAGCATAAGCCGAATTTCCCTTTGCCGCCCGCAGGGTTGCATTACGCTGAGCGAGGATTTTGCTGTATTCAAGCAAGGTTTTTGCGTAGTTTGGCTTGAGTTGGCTCAAGGCTATATCCAAAAACTTTCGCCTTTCCTCAGGGCCCTCTTTGACAATGGCAAGGTGAAGGGGAGTAAAGGCAACGCAGGTAAATTCACCCATCATTTTCCGTCCGCTGGGCAGCACAATTCCGTTAAGCTCTGCGTGTCGCTTTTCATCGATGGTGATTTTCGCCTGCTTGTTCCTGCTTCCGGAGAAGAACTCCATTTCAAGCTTGGCTTCGGGCGAGCCGAACATAACCAAATCCTTGTCCCTTATGCTCCTGAAGCTCCGACAGCCTGTGAAAAGCCATATGCTTTCAATCAGGTTTGTTTTGCCCAAACCGTTTTCGCCGCAAATGATATTGACCCCATCGCCGGGAGCATACTCTAAGGCGGCGTGATTGCGGTAATTTTTGATTTTCAGGCTCAAAACTTTCATTTATCTGATAATCTTTCCCTTGTCAAACTGTATTACGCCGAAGCCGCCGCCGGTTTTGTTGCCGGCTTCAACATATTCCGCAAATAAGCGGCGAAGAGAGGTATCTCTCGGCCATTGCTCGGCGGGCAGGTCTGCAAAGCGGTCGAATATGCGCCACGCATCGCCGAAATTTTTATTCTCCCACTGACCGATAAGCTCAAAATCCAGAATGAATTTGCGTAGATTGAATTTTTCGGGGAGAAAGTCGAGATATTTGCCGTAAAGCAGCCATGAGCTGCAGCCGAAAAGAACAGGGTCGCCGCCGAAATCATCTTTAAAAAACTCTGCCGCCTTCGCATAAGAGCTGAAGCGGATTTCATCCGTCAGAGGCACACCCATGGAGGGAATGTGGAAATTGAGATATTTATCACCCGTGTGAAGCACTCTGCCGTTTGAGAGCATCGTGCCGTCGTATTTTTCGCTCAGTTCGCTCCACTCGAATTGGAAGCGGTCGAATTGGAAGCGTTCCAGCGCATACTGACCGTGGTACCAACTGCCTACAAAGGTGCCCCAACAGCCCTTACAGCTGCGGCATTCCATGAGCTTACAGCGCAGGTCAACCATATGGTCGTAGAAAAGCTTTTCGCCGTAGCCTTTTTCAATGTATCGGTCATGGAGAATTTGGGCACAGCAGATAAGAAAAGCCATGTGCAGGGTGTATTTTGGCTTTTGCATTTTTTCTGCAAGAGCGTTCATTCTGCGCAGAGCTTCCTCGTTATTTTCTGCCATGGGAAACATATATTTCTGTATTGCCTGCTCCATATCCGCCGTCCATTCGCCGTTGGCGTCTATAGCGGCAAAAAGCTTGGTAAAACAGTATTGTGCATCGGCAGGAAAGCCGATTTTTTTCATCAGATTTTTATTGAACTCGGTATTGTACATATTGAAAAGCCTCAGTTATTTTTTATTTTCTGCTCAGCCAAATAAGCATATCCGTTTCCCCACGGTTAGCGTAGGCATAGTAGGGAATGAGCTTAATTTTTTGCGGAACAAGAGCCGAATCATAATCGTAATAAAGCTCATCACTTTCGGGCTGAACAAAGCCGTCCAGCTCAATTTCCCAAAAATTAAGCTCTTCGTTTTTATTGAGCTTTCCCCCTGCCGTCGGGTCAACAAAAAGGCCTCTGAGAGGAGTTGGATTATCCACGCCCTCGGCGCAGTAGACTAAAGGACCTCTCTGCACACAGAGCCTGCCGCAGCATTGGCGCACCTTGGGGTTAGCCTGAACAAAGCGAACAGGCATATCAAGCCCGTATTCAAGCACTTCGCCGTCGGCAACATCAACATAGATAAAGCCGTCGGATTGAAGCTTGGTGTTTTTGCCGCCGCTTAAAATGTAATTTTTGCACCATGCAGGCAGACGCAGAGCAAGGGTAAAATTGCCCTCGGCTGTAATTTTGATTTTGCCGTTTTCGGGGTAAAGCGTCTCAACGGTAATTTTTTTGCCGTCCTGCTCAAATTCCCCTGCGATGAACTGATGAAGCCAAATTGTGCTGTCATTTGCAGAGCAGGAATACTCGCCGATATCGGCAATGAGCCTTGTTACATTGGGGGGACAGCACGAGCAGTCAAAAACCTCTACACGCTGAGTAATGGGGGCAAAGGGATTGTGCCGGCCGTCCTTGGGGCTATGTACGCCAATTAAATCAACTTCGATTGAATTATCGTAGAAAAAGGATTTTCCGTCTAAGGATACGCCGCAGAGGAAGCCGTTGTAGAGGGCAAGCTCTGCCGCATCGTCATATTTTCTGTTTGGATTAATTGCGCTCATGCGGTTGGCAAACATAATATAGCCGATAGCCGCACAGGTTTCGCAGTAAGCCGAGGTTTCGGGCAAATCGTATTCGGACAAAAACGCTTCCCCGACGCAGGTCTGACCCAAGCCGCCCGTTACATACATCTTTTTCTTTGCCAAGCTGTCAAAGAGCTTGTCTGCGGCATCAAAAAGGCTCTTATCCCCGGTTTCTGCCGCCAAATCAGCCATTGCACTGTAGAGATAAACCGCACGCACACAGTGGCCTACAGCTTCCTCCTGCTCTCTGACAGGCTTGTGGGACTGCATATAGTCTAAATCATCGTTAACGCCTCGTACATCAATAAAATGACGGCTCAAATCGAGATATCGCTTTTCCCCTGTTGCATGATAGAGCTTAACTAAGGCAAGCTCAATTTCCTCATGGCCGGGAGAAGTGAATTTCGGCCATTTATCGGTTACAAAGGCCTTTTCAATCATATCCGCATAGTCGCACATGAGCTTCAGGAATTTATCCTTGCCTGTAGCGTTAAAGTAAGCAACGGCGGCTTCAATCAAGTGGCCTGCGCAGTAGAGCTCGTGATTCCAGCGGTCTGTGAAGCGGTTATCAGGCTCCATAAGCGTGTAGTAAATATTAAAGTAACCGTCATCCCATCTGCCCTTTTCAATGAGGTCAACTGTTTCGTCAATGATTTTTTCAAGGGCAGGGTCGGGATTTTTTGAGATTATGTATGCCGCGCCTTCAATCCACTTAGCAACATCGGAATCCCAGAAAATATGGGGTTTAAGCTTTTCGTCGTCCCCCTCTTTCCATTCCAATTTAAAGGCGTCAAATCTGCCCGTTTCTTTAAAGCGGTCGTAAACGGCATGTATGGTCACATTGCGGTTTAGCTCCTGCCTTTTATGCCAGAAGCCGCCCGAAACGCTTGTGTTTTTCAAAGGAATGTTTTTACTCGTTGGTTTCATTCTTTCTCTCCCTTTTTTTGTTGGTTTCTCGGATTATATATATTGGCCTGCCTTTGACCTCCATATAGGTCTTTGCAAGGTACTGCCCCATAATGCCCATGCAGAAAAGCTGGATTCCGCCGATAAAGCAAATGAAGCACACCAAGGAAGCCCAGCCCTGTACGGGGTCGTCAAAAAAGAAACGGCGGATAAAAACAACGGCTACGCCGATAAAGGACATAAATGTGAAGAAAAGCCCTGTCCACGAAGCTACGCTCAAGGGCACCTGGGAAAAGTTGATTATACCCTCAACGGAGTATTTGAAAAGCTTCCAGAAGCTCCATTTTGTTTCTCCGGCGGCACGCTCAACATTCTGAAAGGGGAGCCAATAGGTCTTGAAGCCTATCCAGCCGAATATGCCCTTTGAAAAGCGGTTGTATTCGCACATTCTGACGATTGAGTCCACCATAGCTCTCTTCATCAGGCGGAAATCACGGGCGCCGTCAACAATATCCGCTTCGGAAATCTTGTTTATGATTTTATAGAAGCACCGTGCAAAAAAAGAGCGAATTTTCGGCTCTCCCTCTCTGGTTACACGGCGAGTAGCCACGGAATCATAGCCCTCTTCCTTAATAATCCGAAGCATTTCGGGAAGAAGAGAGGGTGGATCCTGTAAATCCGCATCCATGACGGCAACATAGTCGCCCTCCGCTTCGCAAAAGCCTGCGTACATTGCCGCCTCTTTGCCGAAATTACGGGAAAAGGAAATATATTTAACTCTTTCGTCTTCTTCGGCATATTTCTTTATAATTTCGAGAGTCTTGTCCTTTGAGCCGTCATCGACAAATAAAAATTCAAAATTATTTTCCGCCATCTGCTCAGTCACCTTGCAAAGCTCGGCATAGAGCAGGGGCAAAACCTCCTGCTCGTTATAGCAGGGGATAATAAGGCTCAGCTTTTCTTTCATTTGCTCCTCACTTCCTTTTTTGAAAAATATAGAAAAAATCAACAAAAATGTGATTGACTTTTATTTTATTATAATTTACTATTAACTATAGAATAACCCAAAACACGGCATTTTGTCAATGAATATTATTATCAGGAGGATATATTTTTTATGCTTTACAAGAGAAACTTCGTTCCTCTTACAAAGGAACTTTTTGAAAAACCCACAAGCGAATACAGAGGAACTCCTTTCTGGGCTTGGAACTGCGAGCTCAATCAGGAGCTTTTGGATAAAGAAATCGGCTATATGCAGGAAATGGGTCTCGGCGGCTTTCATATGCATGTTCGTGTAGGTATGTCCACCGAGTATCTATCCGACAGCTTTATGGATTTGATAAAAGGCTGTATCAAAACAGCCAAGGAAAAGAAAATGCTTGCCTGGCTCTATGACGAGGATAAATGGCCCTCAGGCTTTGCAGGAGGCATAGTCACAAAAAAGAAAGAGAACAGAGAAAAATTCCTCACCTTCACAAAAAAGCCCTACTGCGGCAATTCGAGTGAAATCAACGATTCCAGAGCGGATGCACTGCGCATGGAAAACGGAGAGCTTATTGCACGCTACAGCGTTGAGCTTGACAAAAACGGCTGCCTGAAAAGCTACCGCCGCCTTGGGGAAAATGAAGAATGTGAGGGCGCATGGTATGCCTACTGCGAAACTCAGGGCGAATCCGCATGGTTCAATATGCAGACCTATGTTGACACCCTTTCAAGGGACGCAATGAACGATTTTATCAATGTAACCCACGAGCGTTATAAAGAAATTATCAGCGAGGATTTCGGCGATACCGTTCCTGCTATTTTCACCGATGAGCCTCAGGTTGCACGCAAGCAAATGTTCGGCAAGGCAAGCGGCGACAGAGATGCCTTTTTACCCTACACAACAGATTTTGCAGATACATACAAGGCCATGTACGGCGAAGATTTGCTCGACAAGCTTCCCGAGCTTTTCTGGGAGCTTCCCGACGGCAAGGTTTCAACGGCACGATACCATTACCACGACCATGTTGCGGAGCGTTTTGCAGACGCTTTTGCGGATAATATAGGCGATTGGTGCGGCAAAAACGGGCTTATGCTCACAGGTCACATGATGGAGGAGCCCTCTCTTGAAAGCCAGAATGCCGCTGTAGGCGACTGTATGCGCTCTTACAGAAGCTTTCAGCTCCCCGGCATTGATATGCTCTGCGACAACAGAGAATTTACAACGGCTAAGCAGTGTCAGTCCGCCGTGCATCAATACGGCAGAGAGGGTATGCTCAGCGAGCTTTACGGCGTAACAGGCTGGGATTTCACCTTTAAGGGTCACAAGCTCCAGGGCGACTGGCAGGCGGCTCTCGGCGTAACCGTACGAGTTCCTCACCTCTATTGGGTATCTATGAAAGGCGAGGCCAAGCGAGATTATCCTGCCTGCATCGGTCATCAGTCCCCTTGGTATAAGGAATATCCCTATATCGAAGACCATTTTGCCCGTGTAAACACAGCTATGACAAGGGGCAAGCCCGTTGTGCGTGTGGGTGTTGTTCATCCCATTGAGAGCTATTGGCTGCGCTACGGTCCCCGTGAGCAGACTTCTGCCGAAAGAGAAGAAATGGATGTTCAATTCAAGGAGCTTTGCGACTGGCTGTTAAAGGGCTTAATAGATTTCAACTACATTTGCGAGGGCAACCTCCCTGCTCAGGCAAACGGCACTAAGGTGGGTCAGATGCAGTATGATACTATCATCGTGCCGAACTGCCTGACTATCCGCTCAACAACCCTCGAATTTCTCAAAAATTTTGCGGCAAAGGGCGGCAAGGTTATTTTTGCAGGCAGTCTGCCCGAATATGTTGACGCCCAAGAAAACGGCGCCGCTAAGGCTTTCGCCGCCGAAAACGCAACCGTCGGCTGGTCGAAAACACAGATATTAAAAGCTCTTGAAGCTAACCGTGAAATTGACCTGCACAATGCCTACGGCGAGCGCAGCGACGATACAATTTATCAACTGCGTGATGATGGCGGCATACGCTGGCTCTTTATGGCAAAAACCGAGGATAATCCCAAATATTATTTCGCAAGCAGCAATGCTTTCACTCTCACGGTAAAGGGCGAATACGCACCCGAGCTTTGGAACACCGTGGACGGCTCTGTCAAGGCGCTTGCCGCTGAATATAAGGACGGCAAAACGCTCATAAGCCTTGATATCTTTGCTCACGACAGCATCCTTTTGAAGCTCGTTGAGGGCAGAAGCAAAGCTAAAGCGGAGGAGAAAAAGGAAAGAGAAATTATAGGCGAAATCGGCAGTAAAGCTTCCGTTGAGCTTGCCGAGCCCAATGTTGTTCTGCTCGATATGCCCGAATATCGCCTGAACGGCGGCGAATGGCGGGCAAAGGAGGAAATTCTCCGCATCACGGATACCCTCAAAGATGAGCTGAATATGTACAATGCTATTGCAGGCGGCGCACAGCCCTGGCTCTTCAGCGTTGAAAAAGAAACAGAAACGGTTGAGCTGAAATATACCGTCAATTCCGCAGTTGAAGTTGAATCCGTCAGCCTCGGTCTTGAGGACTTGGACAAATCAACGGTCACTTTCAACGGCAAGGCTGTCAGCATGGCAAGCAAAGGCAAATATGTTGACGATTCCATTGATATTATCACTCTGGGCAAGCTTGAAAAAGGCCAAAATGAGCTTATTATCAAGCGTGGCTTCGGCAAGGTTTCAACCCTTGAAGCGGTTTATCTTCTCGGCGATTTCGGCGTTGAGCTTAAAGGCAGAACAGCCACCGTCACCGAGCCTGTCCGTGAGCTTGAATTTGGGGATTGGACCCGTCAGGGTCTGCCCTTCTACGGCGGCAATGTCATCTATAAATGCAAAATTTCCGGCGAGGGCAAAGAAATCGGCCTGATGGCGCCTCATTTCAAACAGCCTGTCTGCGCAGTAAGCGTTGACGGCGAGAGAAAGGGCGTTATAGCCGTTTCTCCCTATACCGTAAACCTCGGCGTGCTTGCGCAGGGCGAACACGACCTTGAAATCACCGCTTTCGGCAACCGCTTCAACACCTTCGGCGCACTGCACAGCTGTGATTACGCAAGCATCTGGCACGGCCCCGGTGCATGGAGAACCAAAGGCAACGCTTTCTGCTATGAATACCGCATAAAAGAAAGCGGAATTACCGCAGCTCCTAAGATTATAGAATACAAATAACCCATTTTTTATAAATTTATTACGGAAAGGAAATACCTATGGCTAAATACATTCTTGCCCTTGACCAGGGCACAACAAGCTCACGAGCCATTGCTTTTGATAAGCACGGCAGAATTGCGGCAAGCGCACAGAACGAATTTGCCCAGATTTATCCTCAGACAGGCTGGGTTGAGCATGACCCCATGGAAATTCTCTTCAGCCAATTTCATTCAATATCCTCCCTCTTTGCAAAAGGCACCGTAAAGCCCGATGAAATTGCCGCAATCGGCATCACCAACCAGCGTGAAACAACAATTCTTTGGGATAAAACCACCGGCAAGCCCGTTTATAACGCTATTGTCTGGCAGTGCCGCCGCACTGCGGATTACTGCGAAAAGCTCAAAGCAGAGGGCTTGGAGGAATACATAAAAAAACACACAGGCCTTTTGATTGATGCCTATTTCTCAGGCACAAAAATCAAATGGATTTTGGATAATGTTCCCGAGGCAAGAAAGCTCGCAGACGAGGGCAAGCTCCTTTTCGGCACGGTGGAAACATGGCTAATCTGGAATCTTACAGGCGGCAGAGTTCATGTAACGGACTATTCCAATGCCTCCCGTACCATGCTTTTCGATGTGGATAGGCTTCGCTGGGACGAATTTCTTTGCGAAAAGATGGGCATACCCATGTCCATTCTTCCCAAGGCAGTGCCCTCCAGCAAGTATTACGGCAATGTTGTCGAGGGCATATTAGGCCTTGAAGCCCTTGCAGGCGTGCCCATTTGCGGCGCAATCGGCGACCAGCCTGCGGCTCTTTTCGGGCAGGGCTGTTTCAAACCCGGTCAGGCCAAAAACACTTACGGCACAGGCTGTTTCCTGCTCATGAACACAGGCAAAACAAGAGTTGAATCAAAGAGCAATCTGCTTTCCGGCGTTGCCTGGGGCATAGGCGACAAGGTTGAATATGCTCTCGAAGGCTCAGCTTTCAACGCAGGCTCTGTTATCAAGTGGCTGAGAGATGAGCTTCATATGGTTGATACTGCACGCCGCTGTGACGAGCTTGCGGAAACTGTGGAAAACGCAAACGGAATTTACCTTGTGCCTGCATTTACGGGTCTCGGCGCACCTTATTGGGATATGTATGCACGAGGCTGTATTGTGGGCTTGACGCGAGGGGTAAACCGCGCCCATTTCTGCAGAGCCGTGCTTGAAAGCATAACATATCAGATGACTGATTTGCTTGAAGCTATGACTAATGATTCAGGCATTGAGCTGAGCGAGCTTCGTGTTGACGGCGGAGCAAGCGTGAGCAACATTATGATGCAGATTCAGGCGGATATGATAAGAACAAAGGTTGACCGCCCGAAAACAGTTGAAACAACGGCTCTCGGCGCCGCATATCTTGCCGGTCTTTGCATAGGCTATTGGCGCAGCACCGATGATATTGAGCAAAACCGAGAGGTTGACAGAATATTTACTCCCCAACTTGACAAAGACGAGCGTGACAGGCTCTATAAGGGCTGGAAGCGTGCCGTTGAAAGAGCAAAGAACTGGGAAGAAGAATAAAAATAAAGAAGGTTGATAAAAATGGATTACGCAAAGGAATCACTGCGCCTGCACTCTGAGTGGAGGGGTAAATTAGAGGTCACGGCAAGGGCAAAGGTACAGGATAAAGAGTCTCTTTCCCTTGCCTATACTCCGGGTGTGGCTCAGCCCTGCCTGGAAATACAAAAGGATATAAACAAAAGCTACGAGCTGACTCGCCGCTGGAACACAGTTGCCGTTATAACCGACGGCACAGCCGTTTTGGGTCTTGGAGATATCGGCCCGGAGGCCGGCATGCCCGTTATGGAGGGCAAATGCGTGCTTTTCAAGGAGTTTGGCGATGTTGATGCAATTCCTCTTTGCATACGCTCCAAAGATGTTGATGAAATTGTAAACACCGTCGCCTTACTTGCAGGCAGCTTCGGCGGCGTCAACTTGGAGGATATAGGCGCACCGAGATGCTTTGAAATCGAGCGCAGGCTCAAAGAGCGCTGTGATATTCCCGTATTCCACGATGACCAGCACGGCACAGCCGTAGTTTGCTCCGCTGCCCTTATCAATGCCCTTAAAATCGTCAAAAAAGATGTTAAGGATATAACTGTTGTTTTCAACGGAGCTGGCGCCGCAGGCATAGCTATTGCAAAGCTGTTTAAGTGGATGGGCGTCAAAAACATCATCATGTGCAACAGAAAGGGCATTATCGCAACCAAGGCCGATACTGACGAGGCTCGCCATGAGATACTTGAATTTACAAACAACGATAAAATCAGCGGCAGTCTTGCAGACGCACTAAAGGGCGCAGATGTTTTTGTCGGTGTTTCCGCACCCAATGTTGTAACTCAGGATATGGTTAAATCCATGGCAGAAAATCCCATAGTTATGGCTATGGCAAACCCCATCCCCGAAATCATGCCCGACCTTGCAAGGCAGGCAGGCGCAGCGGTTGTCTGCACAGGCAGAAGCGATTTCCCAAACCAGGTAAACAATGTTCTTGCTTTTCCCGGTATTTTTAGGGGCGCCCTCGATGTGAGAGCAAGCGATATAAACGAAGAAATGAAGGTTGCCGCCGCAAATGCCTTGGCTTCCCTCATTTCCGATGAAGAGCTTTCCGCAGACTATATCCTGCCCGAAGCCTTCGACCCGAGAGTTAAAGACGCAGTAGCCGCCGCAGTAGCAAAAGCGGCAATAGACTCCGGTGTTGCACGAAAGGCATAACCGGCCGCTTGTATTGATAATTTTCTTAAAATGTGGCAAGATAATGCGCAAGATAACGCTCAATAAAACATACATCGCCGTAAATTGACTTAAATCAATCTGCGGCGCTGTTTTTTTCAGTCGTGTGTATTATTATCAATCTTGATAACGCTGAATACGGTTTTCAGCTTACCTATTGTCTTTCAAATATTTGCTATACGAGGGTAATTTATATACTCCGCTTTATTTGTTTTTTTCATCTAAAAACATCGACAAATTTATTACAGGCTTATTTTGCTTTTTTGCTAACTCCATAAATTGATATGCACCGCCGAAAGAACGGGTAACATAGGCAACCACTATATCTGACTTCTGTACCATCCACCTGTTTCTCCAAGATATTGAAAAGCGTTTTGGCACTGTTTCAATTCCTTCCGGAATTATAGCGTTTGTGTAATTATTATTCTCACTTTTACTTTTGGGCACATATGCTAAAACAGTGCTAAAATTTATTGGGTAAACAATTGCTAAACTCTCAAGTTGGCGACATACTGCAGCATCAAAATTTCCGTTGTTTCCAACATAAAAGTCAGTAACATCAGAGTTTTCTATCAAAGCTATCAGAGTCGCCCGCAAGGTCGGCTCTATTTCTTTTGGCGTATCTTTGTGACCGAAAAATGTGCATACCATAATATTTCTCCTATAATTACCCGAATATGGGTATATTATAGAAAAAATATATTTGCAATGTCAACCCGTATACGGGTAAATATTTTCGAAATACCCTTTATCATAACATTAACCCGCAAATGGGTATAACTATGATGAGGTATATTTATGGAGTACTCAAAAATATATATAGCGCGAATACAAAGCCTATGCAAGCAAAGGGGTATATCAATAAACAAATTGGCAGCAATGAGCGATGTTAAGCAGTCCACTTTAGATAACATTGTCAGAGGGCTTACAAAAAATCCAAGAGTTAAAACGCTCCATAAAATCGCCATTGCTTTCAATATGACCCTTTCCGAATTTCTCGATTTTGATGAGCTGAACAGCTTTTCTTTTGAAGATGACGACGAAGAATAAGCTTCGAGTAACCTAAAGAACAGCTAAGACAGATTTATTATGCTTCGCATAGCTTGAACTCCCTCAGTCACCTACGGTGACAGCTCCCTCAAGAGGGAGCCTGTTATATTGCAGCTTTGTTGTAGCCTGCCTCCCTCTTGAGGGAGGTGGCACGGCGCAAGCCGTGACTCAGGGAGTTGCTTCACTGACAATGGCACGAAACAGACTTTTTCGACAAATTAACAGCACCGTAAATTGACCTTAATCAACGCCGACACCACATAAGGAAGTATTTGTTTCTCGATAAAAATTCCCTGTATTTTTGCCAAAAGACTCGCAAGGCGTCAGCCTTGCTGCGTTTTGTGGCTTCAATACAAGAAATTTTACTATCTTACGAAACTGCGAAGCACTTTAAAATGAAAATTTTGAGTACAAGAAAAGACAAAACCGTCCGATAATGCTTAACGCATATCGGGCGGTTTTAACGCATTATTGTGCCAGAACTTCACATTTTAAAGAAATACTGCCTTATGTGGTATCGGCGAATCTGCGGTGCTGTGTTTTTTATAGTTGTTTGTATTATCTTTTCTTTATCTCTTTGGTGCAGGTCTGTGTTTTGCGGTGTATTCCGAAACATCAATTCGGATAACGCTGACTACGGTTGTCAGCTTATCGTCAAAAGTAAAATCCTTGCCGGTCTGCGTTTTCATCAGCACGGATAAACCCAGCTTCTTTTCTTCAACATCCTCCACCAATTCGGCAGTACCTCTGCCCATGATTGAGGCATAAGTGACGCCGTATTTGCAGGCAACATCGCCCTCAAAGGGGACTACATCGCAAACCGCCTCAAAGAAAACCTTTGGATTGGCTCTCATTACATCGAGCTTTCTGCCCTGAGTTGCTCCGTGGAGATAAAGGGTGAGCTTTTCGCCGTCCATAATGTAGCCGTAATTCATGGGCACAACATAGGGCTCGTCCCCGTCAATCATGCCAATATGAGCCACCTTGGATTTGTCGAGAATTTTTATAATTTCGCCAATATCCGTAATTTGTCTTTCTCGCCTTGTCATTCCGTTCATAATATCATTTCTCCTGTGATTATAAAAAGTCAAACTTGTGCTGATTCAAGTTTTTTTGTTTCGCTTATGTTTGCAGCAATTACTGAGGGAGGCAAAATCTGCAAAACAATTATAATAGATAAGAGAGTGGATATGGTTTTGAAAAGTATGCTTTGTTTTTTCAAAATTAATTTATTTTCTACTTTATTCACATATAGCTCACATAATATTTGTTGAAGATTACAATAAAAATAATTAATAATTGTTGTATAAGATTAAAAGCTACCGCAAAAATACGATAGCCCAACTGCTATGCAAAACATAAAAAAATACCCAAACTAAATCGTTTTCACAGAATAGTTCGGATATCAGATGATTGGTGACCCGGACGAGAATCGAACTCGTGTTACCGCCGTGAAAGGGCGGTGTCTTAACCGCTTGACCACCGGGCCATATGAAGCCGAACATTTTGCTCGGCTTATTTGTTGGTAGCGGCAGTGGGACTTGAACCTACGACACTCCGGGTATGAACCGAATGCTCTAGCCAACTGAGCTATGCCGCCACAAAATGCTTGTTAATTATATTACACGATTTCCGTTTTGTCAATACCTTTTTTAACTTTTTCAAAGATTTTTCGTTTAATAGAACTGATGGTAAAAAGGACGATATTAAAGATCAAATCATTAACACGGAAAACACACAAATACATACCAAGAGATTGTAAAATAAAGGATGAAAACTTATGAAGAAAATTATTCTTTCGGTTGTTTCTCTTGTTATGGTTATGTTTACCCTTGTCCCTACTACTTTTGCAGCAAATGAGCAAATGCCCGAATGGCAGTATCTGATACTGACCCATTAAATATATAATATTATTTTCATAAAATAAACTCGTGGCTTTCATCTGTGAAACGCTGAAAAAGATGGGAATTATTTGGCAATTTAACCTATTAGACGGCTTGTTTCGCCGATTTAATTTGTTAAAGCAAACGAAGTTTTGCGTTTTTTGCTGAAAACCAAATATTGTAAGCTTAAAACGCTTGACAACGGTAAAAAAAAGGGGTAAAATGAAACAAATTTTTCAAAAGCGATTGATGGGGAAAAAAGTCCTGCTCATTGTTTTTTCAGAGAGCTGCCGCTTGGTGCAAGGCAGTAACATGGCAGAGATATAGCTCCTCCCCGTAGCTGTGGGCTCAAAGGCACGGTTTGTGCTGTATAGGTTTCACCGGGTTCTCCCGTTAAAGAGAATCGCATTGATTGATGCGAACAAAGCGGATGAATTATCATCAAAAAGAGTGGTACCGCGGAGAATTATCATTAAATCTTCGTCTCTTTGCACAATTTCAATTTTTTGATGGTTGTGCAAAGGGGCTTTTTTATTTTAAAAGTCCCTTTGATAACCGCACGGAAAGGAACAAAGAATGAAAGGTTACACCAAATACGAAAAGCAGTTTTTCCCTGCGCCTGAAGCTACGGCTGATTGGGTGAAAAAAACATATATCGAAAAGCCTCCCATATGGTGCAGCGTTGACCTGAGAGACGGCAACCAAGCTTTGATTATTCCTATGAGCCTTGAGGAGAAGCTGGAATTTTTCAAGCTTCTTGTGAAAATCGGCTTCAAGGAAATCGAAATCGGCTTTCCTGCCGCCAGCGAGACAGAATACGAATTTTGCCGCACTCTTATTGAGAACGACATGATTCCCGATGATGTTACAATTCAGGTTCTCACTCAGTCCCGTGAGCATATCATTGCCAAGACTTTTGAGGCTCTGCGAGGCGCAAAGCACGCAGTTGTTCATCTTTACAATTCGACCTCCGTTGCTCAGCGTGAGCAGGTTTTCCGCAAGAGCAAGGAGGAAATCATAGAAATCGCCGAGTTCGGCGCAAAGCTCTGCAAGGAATACCGTGAAAAGACCCCCGGTCACTTCACCTTTGAGTATTCTCCCGAAAGCTTCACAGGCACCGAGCCCGAATTTGCGGCCGAGATTTGCAACAGGGTCATTGATATCTGGCAGCCTACGGCAGAAGATAAGGTTATTATCAATCTGCCAGTAACTGTTTCTCACTCAATGTCTCATGTTTACGCAAACCAGGTTGAGTATATGCACAAGCACCTCAACTGCCGAGAAAACCTTATTATTTCTCTTCATCCCCATAACGACAGGGGCTGCGCCGTTGCAGACAGCGAAATGGGCTTGCTTGCAGGCGGCGACCGAATTGAGGGAACTCTTTTCGGCAACGGCGAGCGTACAGGTAATGTGGATATTATCACTCTTGCAATGAATATGTTCTCTCAGGGCGTTGACCCTCAGCTTGATTTCACAAATATGCCCGAAATCTGCGAGCTTTACGAGCGAGTGACAAGGATGCATGTTTACGAGCGTCAGCCCTACAGCGGCGCACTTGTGTTTGCGGCTTTCAGCGGCTCACATCAGGACGCTATTGCAAAGGGTATGCACTACAGAGAGGAGAAGGGTACGGATATTTGGAACGTGCCTTATCTTCCCATAGATCCCACGGATATCGGCAGAGTTTACGAGGCGGACGTTATCCGTATCAACTCTCAGTCCGGCAAGGGCGGCATAGGCTACCTTATGGAAACGGCTTTCTCCCTTGTTCTGCCGCCTAAGATGCGTGAGGTCTTCGGCTACCATGTCAAGAGCATTTCGGATCATGCACATAAAGAGCTTTCGCCCGCAGAAGTTTACGATATCTTCATGAAGAACTATGTCAATGTTGAGGATAACCTCAGAGCAGAGGATGTTGACTTCATCAAGGGCGACAGCATGAGAACTACTCTGACTATCCATTACCACGGCGAAGAAAAGGTTGTTGTGGCAAAGGGTAACGGTTCTCTTGACGCTGTTTCTAACGCTATCAAATCCGTCATCGGAGATGTATATACCCTCGAAAGCTACACTGAGCACGCTCTTGAGGATGGCTCAACTTCACGCGCCGCATCTTATGTCAGCATCAAAAACAAAGAGAGCGGCAAGGTTTATTGGGGCGCAGGTATCGACAGCGATATTATAATATCTTCGGTAAAAGCATTGGTCAGTGCAATTAATATTATGATTAAAGGTTGATTTTGTTATGAACAAAACAGGTTCACAAATTCTCATAGAAGCTCTGGTTGAGCAGGGCGTAGATACCGTTTTCGGCTATCCCGGCGGTCAGGCTATCAATATTTATGATGAGCTTTACAAAAACTCAGACCGTATCCGCCATGTTCTTACGGCTCACGAGCAGGGCGCAGCTCATGCGGCAGACGGCTATTTCAGGGCAACGGGCAAGGTGGGCGTTGTTATTGCAACATCGGGTCCCGGCGCAACAAACCTTGTAACAGGTATTGCAACCGCTATGCTCGATTCGGTTCCCATGGTGGCTATTACAGGTAATGTTCCCTGCGACCTCATCGGTCGGGACAGCTTCCAGGAAATTGATATCACAGGTGTCACTCTTCCCATCACAAAGCACAACTATTTTGTAAACGATGTTACAAAGCTTGCAGATACAGTCCGTGAGGCTTTCCAGATTGCCCGTTCAGGCAGACCCGGCCCCGTGCTGATTGATATTCCCAAGGATGTTCAGATGGCTCTTTGCGAATATGAGGTTAAGGAGCCTCTGCCCTTAACGGTCAACGAAAAGGCTGACGAAGCTGATATTCAAGCCGCTGTTGAGCTTCTCAAAAGCTGCAAGAGACCGTACATATATATCGGCGGCGGTGCAATCGGCTCAGGTGTTGCTGAGGAAATCATTGCCTTTGCAGATAAGATTGACGCAGTTATCGGCTGTACCCTTATGGGTATTTCCGCCGTGCCTACGGAAAATCCCCGTTTCCTCGGAATGCAGGGCATGCACGGCCACTACGCTTCGTCAATGGCGCAGAACAATGCGGATTTGATTCTTGCTATCGGCGTTCGTTTCAGCGACAGAACAACAGGCAACAAGAAAAAGTTTGCCGTCAATTCAAAGATTATTCAGCTTGATATCGATTTTGCCGAAATCAACAAGAATATTGCGGTAGATGTGGGTATCTACGGCGATATCGGCGACGCATTCAAGCGCATTGCCGAGCAGACTCCTGCTCAAACTCATCCCGATTGGATTACTTTTGTCAACAAGCTCCGCAAAAAAGAGGAAGCTTACGATATGCCTACAGATACTCTCACGCCTAAAAAGGCTGTGCAGATTATTAACTCCGTCACAACTCCCGATACCGTTATAGCAACGGATGTAGGTCAGCATCAGATGTGGGCGGCTCAGTATTGCAGCTTCTCCAAAAACCGCAAGTTTGTTTCAAGCGGCGGTCTTGGCACAATGGGCTTCGGCCTCGGCGCCGCAATCGGCGCAAGCATCGGCAGCGGCGAGCGCACGGTTCTTATAACGGGCGACGGCAGCTTCGGCATGAACCTTAATGAGCTTGCAACCGCAGTTTCAACAAATGTTCCCGTAACTGTTGTTATTTTCAATAACGGCGTTCTCGGTATGGTTCGCCAGTGGCAGACCCTTTTCTTCGACCGCCACTATTCAAACACGGTTCTTGACCGCAAGACGGATTTCGTCAAGCTTGCAGAGGCTTTCGGCGCAAAGGGCTTGAGAGCAGATAATGCCGAAGAGTTTGAAGCCGCTATGAAAGAGGCTTTTGCAACCGACGGCCCCGTTGTTATCGACTGCAAGATTGACAAAGACGAGTTTGTTCTTCCCATGATTCCTCCCGGAGGCAGTATGGATGACCTTATCGCAGAGAAGGGGGCTATAAAATGAACAACAAATTTGTTATAGCAGTTTATGTTGAAAATAAATTCGGCGTTCTCACCCGTGTAACAAGCATGTTTACACGCCGAGGCTTCAATATTGACGCCCTGACGGTTGGCGAAACAGAGAGCCCCGAATATTCCCGAATTACTCTTACAATGAGCGGAAGCGGCTACGCAAAGCAGCAGATGATTAATCAGCTTCGCAAGCTCCAAAATGTCAAAAAGGTGGAGGAGTTAGAGCCCGAAACCTCAATCAACCGTGAGCTTATGCTCATAAAGGTATGCAACAACCCCGAAACAAGGCAGGATATTATGTCCGCCGTAAGCATTTTCCGCTGTAAGATTATTGACTATTCTACCGAAGCTCTTTCAATCGAAATCACAGGCGAGCCTTCAAAAATCAACGCCTTTATTGAGATAATGAAGCCCTTTGATATTATTGAAATGTGCCGCACGGGTATAGTTGCTCTCGAAAGAGGCAGCGGCAGTATTTTGGAAAAAAGCGACCACTGATTTTTTATCAGCGATTACTTATAAATTAATAATCTATATTTAAAGGAGATATTTTACCATGGCAAAGATTTATTATCAGCAGGATTGTGACCTTAACAGACTCAGCGGCAAGACCGTTGCTATCATCGGCTACGGCTCACAGGGTCACGCACATGCGCTCAACCTCAAGGAATCAGGCGTTAATGTTGTTGTCGGTCTTTACAACGGCTCAAAGAGCTGGGCAAAGGCAGAGGCAGCAGGCCTCAAGGTTATGACAGCGGCAGAGGCAGCTGCAGCAGCTGATGTTATTATGATTCTCATTAACGACGAAAAGCAGGCTAAGCTCTACAAGGAGAGCATCGAGCCCAACCTCACAGAGGGCAAAACTCTTGCTTTTGCACACGGCTTCAATATTCACTTCGGCTGCATCAAGCCACCGAAGAATGTCAATGTAATCATGGTTGCTCCCAAGGGTCCCGGCCACACAGTACGCAGCGAGTACCAGGCAGGCAAGGGCGTTCCCTGCCTTATCGCTATCGAGCAGGATGCAACAGGCGATGCTCTTGAAATCGGCCTTGCATATGCTCTGGGTATCGGCGGCGCACGCGCAGGCGTTCTTGAAACAACATTCCGCACAGAAACAGAAACAGACCTCTTCGGCGAGCAGGCTGTTCTCTGCGGCGGTGTTTGCGCACTTATGCAGGCGGGCTTTGAAACACTTGTTGAGGCAGGCTACGACCCCAGAAACGCTTACTTTGAGTGCATCCACGAGATGAAGCTCATCGTTGACCTCATCTATCAGAGCGGCTTTGAAGGCATGAGATATTCAATCTCCAACACAGCTGAGTACGGCGATTACATCACAGGCCCGAAAATCATCACAGAGGATACCAAGAAGGCTATGAAGAAGGTTCTTGCCGATATTCAGGACGGTACCTTCGCTAAGGACTTCCTTCTTGATATGTCCGATGCAGGTTCTCAGGTTCACTTCAACGCTATGAGAAAGATTGCTTCCGAGCATCCTTCAGAGGTTGTAGGCAAGGAAATCCGCAAGCTCTACAGCTGGAGCGACGAGGATAAGCTCATCAACAACTGATTTTTCATCATTCTAAAAAATCTGTCCCTTGGGTGGTTTTTACCGCCCAAGGGTTGAAACCTATACGGAGGAAAAGGCAAAAATGATTAAAGATACAATAGTTGACGGCTTTGGCAATGCGCCCCACCGTTCACTTTATCACGCTCTCGGTTTAACAAAAGAGGAGCAGGCAAGACCCCTCATAGGTATTGTCAGCTCATATAACGAAATTGTGCCCGGCCACATGAACCTTGATAAGATTACCGAAGCTGTTAAGCTCGGAGTTGCAATGGCAGGCGGCACACCCATCGTTTTCCCGGCTATCGCAGTTTGCGACGGTATTGCAATGGGTCACACAGGCATGAAATACTCCCTTGTAACCAGAGATTTGATTGCCGATTCCACCGAGGCTATGGTTATGGCTCACGGCTTTGACGGACTTGTTATGGTTCCCAACTGCGATAAGAATGTTCCCGGTTTGCTCATGGCGGCGGCAAGGCTCAATATCCCCACCATTTTCGTCAGCGGCGGCCCCATGCTTGCAGGCCGTGTAGAGGGCAAAAAAACCAGCCTTTCAAGTATGTTTGAGGCTGTCGGCGCTTATTCAGCCGGCAAAATTGACGATGATAAGCTTTACGAATACGAAATGAAGACCTGTCCCACCTGCGGCTCATGCTCCGGTATGTACACCGCAAACTCCATGAACTGCTTAACAGAGGTTCTCGGTATGGGTCTGAGAGGCAACGGCACAATTCCTGCAGTTTATTCTGCAAGAATCGAGCTTGCAAAACACGCAGGCATGCAGGTTATGGAGCTTGTAAAGAAGAATATCCGTCCTCTCGATATTATGACGGCGGACGCATTCCACAACGCTCTCACTGCCGATATGGCTCTTGGCTGCTCCACAAACAGCATGCTTCACCTGCCTGCAATCGCCAACGAATGCGGCGTGGAATTTAACCTCGATATGGCAAACGCTATCAGCGAGGTTACACCTAACCTCTGTCACCTTGCTCCGGCAGGCAGAACCTATATGGAGGATCTGAACGAAGCAGGCGGCGTTTACGCAGTTCTCAAAGAGCTGACAAAGAAAAACCTCATCAAGACCGATGCAATGACCTGCACCGGCAAAACAGTGGGCGAGAATATAGCAGACGCCTATAACCTCGACCCCGAAACTATCCGCACTATTGATAATCCCTACACCGCAACAGGCGGTATAGCCGTTCTCAGAGGCAACCTTGCTCCCGATGGCTGTGTTGTTAAGCGTGCGGCTGTCGCTCCCGAAATGCTTGTTCACGAGGGTCCGGCAAGAGTTTTCAACTCCGAAGAAGAAACAATCAAGGTTATTTACGAGGGCGGCATCAAGCCGGGCGATGTAGTTGTTATCCGCTATGAAGGCCCCGCAGGCGGCCCCGGCATGAGAGAAATGCTCTCTCCCACATCAGCTATTGCAGGCATGGGTCTGGATAAGGAGGTTGCCCTCATTACTGACGGGCGCTTCTCCGGCGCAACCCGAGGCGCATCAATCGGCCATGTTTCACCTGAGGCCGCAAAGGGCGGAGCAATAGCCTATGTCAAGGACGGAGACATAATCTCTATCAATATCCCCGAATATAAGATTGAGCTCAAGGTCAGCGATGAAGAGCTTGCAAAGCGTAAGGCCGAAACAGCTCTTATAACTAAGAATGTTAACGGCTACTTAAAGCGTTATGCAAACATGGTTTCCTCAGCAGATAAGGGCGCAATTATAAATAAAAAGTAAGGAGAGATACTCCAATGGCAATGACAATGACGCAAAAAATTCTTGCGGCTCATGCAGGGCTGGATAAGGTTGAAGCGGGCGAACTCATTCTCGTCAACCTCGACCGTGTTTTAGGTAACGATATTACCTCTCCCGTTGCAATCCGTGAGTTTAATAAGCTCGGCTTTGACAGCGTTTACGATATTGACCGAGTAACAATGGTTATGGACCATTTCGCACCCAACAAGGATATCAAAGCTGCTATCCAGTGCAAAATGTGCAGAGATTTCTGCAATGAAAAGCATGTTACACATTTCTACGATGTCGGCAATATGGGCGTTGAGCACGCTCTCTTGCCCGAAAAAGGTCTTGTAGTCAGCGGAGATGTTGTAATCGGCGCAGATTCTCACACCTGTACATACGGTGCGCTCGGCGCTTTTTCAACAGGCGTCGGCTCAACCGATATGGCTTGCGGCATGGCTATAGGCAAGGCATGGTTCAAAGTGCCCTCAGCTATCAAGTTTGTCCTCAAAGGCAAGCTCAGCAAGCATGTTACAGGCAAGGATGTTATTCTTCACATCATCGGCAAAATCGGTGTTGACGGCGCTCTTTACCGCTCCATGGAATTTACAGGCGAAGGTGTTTCAGCGCTTTCTGTTACAGACCGCCTGACAATTTGCAATATGGCCATTGAAGCAGGTGCAAAGAACGGCATTTTCGAGGTTGACGAGCAGACTCTCAGCTATGTTGCAGAACATTCTGACCGTAAGCCTGTAGTTTACAAGGCTGATGAGGACGCCGAGTATGACGAGGTTATTGAAATTGACCTGAGCAAAGTCCGTCCCACAGTTGCTTTCCCCCATCTTCCAGAAAACGCAAAGACAGTTGATGAAATCACCGAGGATATTAAAATCGACCAGGTTGTTATCGGCTCCTGTACAAACGGCTTCTATGAAAACATCAAGGAAGCCGCAGAAATCATCAAGGGCAGAAAGGTTGCCGACGGCGTTCGTGCAATTATCATCCCCGCAACTCAGGAAATCTATATGAGAGCCATGAAAGAGGGCTTGCTTGCCGATTTCATAGAAGCAGGCTGCGCCGTTTCAACTCCCACCTGCGGTCCCTGCCTTGGCGGTCACATGGGTATTCTTGCCCCCGGTGAGAGAGCTGTTGCAACAACAAACCGCAACTTCGTCGGCCGTATGGGCGACCCCACCTCCGAGGTTTATCTCGCTTCTCCGGCTGTTGCCGCCGCAAGCGCAATCCTCGGCAAAATTGCTTCACCGGAGGAACTTGACTAATGAAATTTGACGGAAAAGTAATCAGGTATCAGGATAATGTTGACACGGATGTTATCATTCCTGCCCGTTATCTTAACACTATTGATAAAAAAGAGCTTGCCTCTCACTGCATGGAGGATTTGGATTCAACATTTGGGGAGAGGGTTAAATCCTGCTCCATTATTGTTGCAGGCAACAATTTTGGCTGCGGCTCCAGCCGTGAGCACGCTCCCCTTGCTATTAAAGAAAGCGGCGTAAGCCTTGTTATTGCAAAAAGCTTTGCCCGTATTTTCTACCGCAACGCAATTAATATCGGCCTTGCAATCTTCGAGTGCCCCGAAGCCGCAGAAGGCATATCCGACGGGGATGAAATTGCGGCAGATTCCGACACAGGCGTCATCAAAAACCTCACTACAGGCGCAGAGTTTAAGACTAAGCCTTTCCCGGAATTTATCGGCAAAATCATTGCCGACGGCGGTCTTATTGAATCCATCAGAAAGGGCAGCGTGAAATAATTATGAAAATGAAAATTGCTCTCCTCAAAGGCGACGGTATCGGCCCTGAAATAGTCGATTCAGCAGTTGAGGTACTCAAGAAAACAGGCGAAAAATACGGCCACGAGTTTAATTTCACTCCCTATCTTATCGGCGGCTGTGCTATTGACGCAACAGGCGCACCCCTGCCTCAGGAAACTGTTGACGGCTGTCTTGCTTCCGACAGCGTTCTTCTCGGCGCAGTAGGCGGCCCTAAGTGGGATAATCTACCCGGCAATCTCCGCCCCGAAAAGGCGCTTCTGGGCATCAGAGCCGCTATGGAGCTTTATACAAATCTTCGTCCTGCAAAGCTCTATCCTGCTCTCAAGGATGATTGCCCCCTTCGCCCCGATATCGCCGCAAACGGCTTTGATATTCTCATTGTCCGTGAGCTGACAGGCGGCATCTATTTTGGCGATAGAGGCTACCGTCAGGGCAAATACGGTGAGGAAGCTTACGATACGGAGTGTTACTCTCGCCTTGAAATTGAGCGAATTGCAAGAGCCGCTTTTGATGCCGCTATGGTTCGCCGCAAGAATGTTATCAGCATCGACAAGGCCAATGTTCTCGAAAGCTCACGCCTGTGGCGCAAGGTTGTGCATGAGGTTGCCGAGGAATATCCCGAAGTAACCTGCACAGATATGCTCGTTGACAATGCGGCTATGCAGCTTGTTAAAAATCCCTCTCAGTTTGATGTTATCGTAACCTCAAATATGTTCGGCGATATTCTCTCCGATGAGGCTTCTCAGATTACAGGCTCAATCGGTATGCTCGCTTCCGCTTCCCTTGGCGCAACTAAGCGAGGCCTTTACGAGCCTATCCACGGTTCAGCTCCCGATATTGCAAACCGGAATATGGCAAACCCCATTGCCACCGTTCTTTCCGCCGCAATGATGCTCCGCTATGCTTTCGGCCTTGAAGAAGAGGCTGTCAACATCGAGCGTGCAGTTGATGAGGTGCTTGAAGCAGGCATACGCACCGCCGATATTGCTCACGGCGTAAACGCAATCGGCACAAAGGAAATGACAGCAGAAATTCTGAAAAGGTTATAAGTTATGATACAGTCTCTCTCACCGGCTCTCTCCTCCGTTGTGCTTTTTAGAAGCGTTGCTCACGGAGAGGTGCTCAGCAGGCTTAATGCTTTCTTGCAGAGCATAGATAGCTCGGATAAAAACGAAAAGACAAAAAAATACTGTGATTTTGTATCGGCGCTTTACGCAAACGGCTGCGATTTAGGCGAATATATTGAGGATGCGCTTCGCTGTGACGACAATGTTTTTGTTCGCCTTTTCGCAAGCGGAAAAGCTATTCCCTCGGTTATGCAGAAATGCTTTGAGCGTGAAATGGAAATTTTCTCGTCCCTAACAGATTACAGCTCTTCTCAGCTGCTCTCCTGCGCAGGTCTGCATACCGATTTGCCGGCTTTTGAAAACACAAAAAAGGATTTCTTCGCAATAATTTCCGAAAATCTCAAAAATTCCCATAAATTCGGTTACGGTGTATATGCACGCTTCGGTATGTTCCGTGTGGGTACAAAAGGCGAGCTTCTGCCCGTGCTTTCTCCCGACCCAATTACTCTCAAATCCCTTGTTGGCTATGATATTGAGCGTAAAAAGGTTCTGGATAATACCAAGGCCTTGCTTGAGGGCAAGCCTGCCGCCAACGCATTGCTCTGCGGCGATGCAGGCACGGGCAAATCCTCAACCGTTAAGGCGGTTGCAAACGAGCTGAGGAGCGAGGGCATACGCTTAATTGAGCTGAGAAAAGACCAGCTCTCGCTTTTGCCCGAAATTATGGGTGAAATTGCGGAGAATCCTCTTAAATTCATTCTATTTATTGATGATTTATCTTTCTCAGCGGAGGATGACGGCTTTGCCGCTCTCAAAGCGGTGCTTGAGGGCTCTGCTGCGGCGAAAACTCCCAACGCGGTTATTTACGCAACAAGCAACCGCCGCCACATCATAAAGGAAACCTTCTCTTCCCGTGACGGTGATGAAATCCACATGAGAGACAGCATTGAGGAGCAAATCTCCCTCTCTGCCCGTTTCGGCCTAACGGTGCTTTTTGCAAAACCGAACAAGGATTTATACTTAAAAATTGTCAGCTCTCTTGCCGCTGAAAGGGGCATCGAAATTGACGAAGGCCTACTCTTCCAGCGTGCAGAGGCCTTTGCACTCAGCAAGGGCGGGCGCTCTGCAAGAACGGCAGGTCAGTTTGTTGACAGCTTACTCACACAGGAATTTTAATTGTAAAAGAGGCAAAAACCTATGCTTACATTGGATAAAGTTTATCACGCAGGTTATGTTCTCAAAAATGTAATCCGCAAAACCGACGCAATAGTCGCTCAGCGCATCAATCCCGACGCTGATGTTTACCTCAAGACGGAAAACCTGCAAATCACAGGTTCTTTCAAGGTCAGAGGCTCATACTACAAGATTTCTCAGCTCTCCGAAGAGGAGAGGAGCCACGGCGTTGTTGCCTGCTCTGCCGGCAACCATGCTCAGGGCGTTGCCCTTGCCGCAACAAAGGCAGGCATCAAATCCGTTATCTGCCTGCCCGACGGCGCTCCCATTTCCAAGGTTGAGGCAACAAAACGCTACGGCGCAGAGGTCTGCCTTGTAGAGGGCGTTTATGACGATGCTTATAAAAAGGCTCTCTCCCTCCGTGATGAAAAGGGCTACACCTTCATTCATCCCTTTAACGATGAAAGCGTTATCGCAGGTCAGGGCACAATCGGCCTTGAGCTATTCGACCAAGTCCCCGATTTGGACGCTGTCGTTGTTCCCATAGGCGGCGGCGGACTTATTGCAGGCGTTGCTTTCACCATGAAAAACCTCAATCCCAACATCAAGGTTTACGGCGTTCAGGCGGCAGGCGCACCCAGCATGTATAATTCCGTTAAGAACGGCGCAATCGAGCGCTTGGACGGTGTTTCAACCATTGCGGACGGTATTGCCGTTAAAGAGCCGGGTGACCTTACATATGAGCTTGTCAAGAAATATGTTGACGAGATTGTCACCGTGACCGATGATGAAATTTCAGCCGCAATCCTTGCTCTTATTGAGCAGCAGAAGCTCATTGCCGAGGGCGCAGGCGCAGTATCGGTTGCCGCAGTTATGTTCAACAAAATCCCCGTAAAGGGCAAAAAAGTTGCCTGCCTTGTTTCAGGCGGCAACATTGATGTTACTATTCTCTCCCGTGTTATCAAGCGCGGTCTTATCATGTCCGGCAGAAGCTGTCAGCTTCTTATTGAGCTTGTGGATAAGCCCGGTCAGCTGATGAATGTTTCCCGCATTATTGCTCAGCACGGCGGCAATGTAACCTCTGTTCACCATGAGCGTGCAAACGAGGGTTCCGATGTAAACGGCTGTTATCTTCGCATTATTCTTGAAACAAGAAACTTTGAACACATGGAAGAAATCCGCAAGGCTCTTACGGATTTCGGCTTTAAAATAATATAATCCGAACACAAAGGAGATTTTAATAATGAAAGTAATTTCCACACCTAACGCACCGGCGGCTATCGGCCCCTATTCACAGGCTATGGTTACAGGAAGCCTGCTTTTCACTTCAGGTCAGATTGCTATTGACCCTGCAACGGGCAATGTTGTTGAGGGAGGGATTGCCGAGCAGACCGAGCAGATTATGAAAAACCTTGGCGAAGTTCTCAAGGCTGCAGGCGCAAGCTTTGACAACGCTGTTAAGACAACCTGTTTCTTGGCCGATATTGCAGATTTCGCCGCCTTCAACGAAATCTACGGCAAATATTTCACCTCTAAGCCTGCTCGAAGCTGTGTAGCTGTTAAGGATCTCCCCAAAGGTGTTCTTGCAGAAGTAGAAGTAATAGCAGAGATATAAATAAGAGACTGCCGAAACCCTGAATTTCAAGCGAAATTCAGGGTTAAAATATTTGTTCTTGAAAAAATTCAAAAAACTAAATAATGTTGCCGTATAGGTGATATGTATTGCATACTTTTTTAAGTTCATGGCAGCGAATTTAAGCATAACCCAAGTGTAGGAAATGGATTTCCCGTACCGCCGTTACTTTATTCTCCCTGTATTTTATCCGGCACAACGGCTATGGCGGCGCAGTAGACATCCTTGACTCCGCTTTTCAGCAGAGTTTTCCTACATTCGTTCAAGGTTGCGCCTGTGGTTTTGATATCATCGCAGAGCAAAATTATTTTGTCCTTTATTTCGGCTGTTTCAGAAACTGAAAATGCGCCTTTGAGGTTGGTTAAACGGCTTTTTCCTTTAAGCTCGTGCTGCTTGGCGGTTTCACGGGTTTTTATGAGCAGGTTTTCTTCAAGTTTTAAATTCAAAGAAGCGGCAATGCTTTTCGCCAAAAGCGCCGATTGATTGTAGCCTTTTTCACGCCGCCTTTTCTTTGTTTGCGGCACGCAGGTAACAAGGTCAAAATCAACTTGAGAAAAATCCCGTTTTACTGTTTTGACAATTTCTTCCCCGAAGTATTGAGCCAGTTCCCTTTCATCACGAAACTTAAAGCGGTGTATGGCAGCTCTTATATTGCCCTTATATGCAAAGGGTGCGGTGAGCTGTAAGTGAAATCCGTTTCTGCCGCAAAGGCAAGCTTTTTTTGAACAGCCGCAGCCGTGGCATTGGTCGGCTATCCGTTCAACATCCCTTATGCAATCGGGGCATAAAAAACTCTGCCGCTGAACTATCTTGTTGCAGATAGGACAGCGAGCAGGAAAAATTAAGCTTATTATGTGGAAAAGTAAATTGCTTTTCATTAGTCATTGCTGCCCATGCACTTAACCATAACGGCTTTTTGTGCGTGGAGGCGGTTTTCTGCCTCGTCAAAGATTTCGGCAGCGTGTTCTTCAAATACCTTTGCCGTGATTTCTTCCTCACGGTGAGCAGGCAGGCAGTGAAGCACCATTGCATCGGGAGCGGCGATAGCCATAACGGCATCGTTAATTTGGAAGTTTTTGAAGATCTTCTTGCGCTCTTCAGCTTCGCTCTCCTGACCCATGGAGGCCCAAACATCGGTATAGAGCACATCTGCACCTGCAACAGCCTTTTCAATATCGCTTGTGCAGCAGAATTCGCCGTTTTCGCTTGCCCATTTCATCAGCGCAGCATCGGGCTGATACTCATCGGGGCAGGCAATGCTGACTTTCATGCCCATCTTGATACAGCCTGCAATGAGGGAGTTTGCCATATTGTTGCCGTCGCCTACATAGCAGAGCTTTAAGCCCTCAAGAGAGCCCTTGTGCTCACGGATAGTCATAAGGTCGGCAAGCACCTGGCAGGGATGGCAATAATCCGTAAGGCCGTTGATAATCGGAATTGAGCCTACCTTTGCAAGAGTCTCAACCTCCTCTTGGTCGAAGGTGCGAATCATAATACCGTCAAGATAGCGGGAAAGAACACGAGCTGTATCCTCAACAGGCTCGCCTCTGCCAATCTGCAAATCTCTTGAGCTGAGGAAAAGAGCCGAACCGCCGAGATCATACATTCCAACCTCAAAAGAAACACGGGTTCTTGTAGAGGATTTCTGGAATATCATGCCGAGGGTTTTGCCGGCAAGGTACTTGTGCTCAATGCCGTTTTTCTTGGCATATTTGAGCTGGTCAGCAAGGTCGAGAATATCGGTAATTTCCTGCTTTGTAAGGTCGGAAAGCTTAAGAAGATGTTTCATGATTATATAACCCCTTTCGGAATATACGATTTATAATAATTCTACGCCGTTTTCTTTGCAGATGGCTACCGTGTCTCTATCCCAGATTGAAGCCTGGACTTCACCTATGTGAGCTTTGCCGAGCATCAGCATGCAAAGACGGGACTGACCGATGCCGCCGCCCATGGTTAAGGGAAGCGTGCCGTCGAGCAGGAGAGAATGGAACATGAGTTCTGCTCTTTCGGGACAGCCTGCTTTTGCAAGCTGAGAGCGAAGAGCTTGTGCATCAACTCTGATACCCATTGATGATATTTCGATTGCTGAGCCGAGGACCTTGTTGTAGAAAAGAATATCTCCGTTGAGAGTCCAATCGTCATAATCGGGAGCTCTGCCATCGTGCTTTTTGCCGGAGGGAAGAATATCGCCGATTTGCATGATGAAAACCGTGCCGTATTTTTCCGCAGCCGCATTTTCACGCTGCTTTGAGGTGAGGTCGGGATACATTTCCTCCAACTCATATGTAGTGATGAACTTAACATCTCTGTTCAATTCAAGGTCAACCGCAGGGTAAGCCGCCTTAACTTCTTCAAGAGTATCGCAAACTGCGCCTACGATAGCTCGGACGGTTTCTTTGAGAAACTCTATGTTGCGCTGTTCTTTTGTTATTATCTTTTCCCAATCCCACTGGTCAACATATATTGAATGGAGATTATCCATATCCTCGTCACGGCGGATTGCGTTCATATCGGTGACTATACCCTCGCCCGGCTCAAAGCCGTATTTGTAAAGAGCGTAGCGCTTCCATTTGGCAAGGGAATGAACAACCTGAGCAACTGAGCCTGTTTCTTTGATATCGAAAGCAACAGCTCGTTCAACGCCATTAAGGTCATCGTTAAAGCCTGTTGAAGCATCAACAAAAAGAGGCGCAGAAACACGGCTCAAATTGAGCGCTTTGCAGAGCTTTTTGTTAAAAGTATATTTGATAAAGCCGATTGCAAGCTGAGTATCGTGCACATTAAGCTTGGTTTTATAGCCGGCAGGGATAAAGCTATTGCTCATAAAGATAACTCCTTTAAAAAAACTGATGGGCTACTGAACAACACAGCAGCCCATTGTCCACATCATTAAATTATAATGCCGAGTGAGTAATTTGTCAATAAAATTAATTAAATAATACTATATATCTCAGCTTTCGGCTTTGCCTGCCATAATGTAGTCCAAAAGCTCGGCAACACAGCCATTGTTGCAATGGCAGGCTTCAAATTTGCAGATATTGTGTATTGCTTTGGGTGCCTGACCTGCGCAGGCAGGGAAGCCCACGGTTTTGAGCATATCCCAATCGTTGAAATAATCGCCGATGGCGGCAGTATGAGCCTTATCAACGCCCAAAAGCTTGGCAAGCTCCATAACTCCCGTGCCTTTGTGAGTGTTGGGGGCGAGCATTTCAAAAGAAACCACGGAGGAGGACATAAAATTGCCTGCATTGGGGTAGGCTTTTGCAAATTTCTTGAGCTTGTTTATTGCAAGGGGATTGCCCCAGAAAATAATCTTGCACCAATCATCCGTCGGAACTGTATCGACATTTTGATAAGTGTGAGGTACACGGTCAAAAACAACCTGACAGGTTGACATAAGACCTTTTTTTACTATATAGGCGTTTTCTGCGCCGAACACACCAACCTCGATGAAATAGGGGGCTTTGCCGAATTTTTTGATTACGGCTTTAACAAAATCCTGACCCTCTTTGCCGATTGAGGTTTTTTTGAGGATTTTGTGCTCTTTAAAATCGTAAATCAAGCCGCCGTTGAGGGCAACAGCCGCACAGTTTGTTTCAACTGTTTTCCACGCTCGCTCAAGGGAGGATATGGGTCTTCCGGAAGCAAGGGTGAAATAGCCGCCTGCCGATATGAATTTTTCGATTGCTACCTTGTTGCGGTGAGGCAGTTTGCGTGCCTTTGAATTGAGAGTACCGTCAATATCCGAGGCAACAAGCCATTTCCCGAAATTTCTCTCCATAATTTTTTCACCCTTATAATTTTCAGTTACTATCGGAAGAAATTATATCTCAAAAGGAGAATTTTGTCAAAGAAAATTGCTGATTTATTTTTTCTTAGAGATGAAACGCTTGATTTTGTTTGAGGTTGTTTTTTCAAATTCATTATCACGGATTTTTACCTTGGCGATTTGCTTGTAAATCGGAAGCTCCTTGCAGGCGTCCTTAATTGAGCGCAAGACCTCGCCGGGAGTTCTCTTTTCGCTGAGGAAAACCTCTGCTATCAATGCCTTTGCGTTGCCGCTTGCATTGTTATCTTCTCCGCTGACTATAACCTCGCTGACGAAATCAATGCCCTGAATGTAGCCTTCGATTTCCTCAGGATAGATATTTTTGCCGTTATCGAGAACGATAACATTCTTCTTTCTTCCGCAGATTACAAGCTGCTCCTTATCGTTGATGTAGCCGTAGTCTCCTGTGTAGAACCAACCGTCTTTTATGACTTCGGCGGTCAATTCAGGCTGGTTGTAATAGCCAAGCATAACGGTTTTGCCTTTGATGCAGATTTCGCCTATGCCGTCGCTGTCAGGCTCGTCAATGCGCCAATCAATGCAGCGAAGCTTAATGCCTGCTGTGTGGTAATCGTTAGCGGCGTCATTGTTTGCACAGACGAGGGGAGAACATTCGGTAATGCCGTAGCCGTTGATGAGGCTGATGCCGATGTTGTCAAAAAATTCGCCGATTTCGGGGCGGATTGCAGCGCCGCCGCAGACGATCTTTCTAAGCTTTCCGCCAAAATTTTCGTGAATAAAGGCGAAGATTTCCTTGCGCTTGTCAATACCCATTTTTCTCAGGCCGTTGCTTTTTGCAACAAGCTCGTTGAACATATCGCTCATGCCTTTTGATGCGATTTCACGCTTGATTCGGGCAACAAGCATTTCCGCAATGGCGGGCACGATATAAACATATTCAGGCTGATAAACCTTCAGGTTTTTCAGCACTGCAATAAGGCTTTCGTTGATGCAGAGGGTGGAATGATGATGGAATGAAACCAACAAATCCGCAACGCTCTCATAGGTGTGGCTGTAGGGGAGAAGAGAAAGACCTACATCGTAAACGGTGGAAACCTGTAAGCCGTAGCATACACAGCTGACAAGGTTGGTTTCGCTGAGCATAACGCCCTTTGACATTCCTGTTGTGCCTGAAGTGTAGACAAGCATTTTCATTGCATCGGGGTCGCTCTTGCAGGCAAGGTAGGGGGCTTTGTCAAGCTCCTTGCCCTCTTTTCTTGCTTTTAGGAAGCTGATGAAATCGCCGTCGTTTTCCTCTCTGTCAAAGCCGATGAAGAGCTTAATTCCGCTGAGGGCTTCACGGTTTCTCTTGAGCATTTCTTCGTAGCGTTCATCGTAAAAAATTACGCTGGCATGGCTGTCGTTGAGCAGGTGAATGATATCTTTTTCGGGAAGCTCCTTATCAAGTGGAATGAAAACTCCGCTGCTGCGAAGAGCTGTGAAGTAGGAGATAATCCAGCTGACTGAGTTTGCGCCGAGGCAGGCAATTCTGCCGTCCGCCTGACCCTTTGACGCAAGATATGCGCCGAGAGAATAAACTCTGTCGATAAATGCCGAATATGTCAGGCTGTGGATTTCATCGCCGACCTTGTATCGGTAAGCGATTTTGTCGGGAGCTTCCTTGAGCGCCAAATCAATCATTTCTTCAACGCTGTTTACCATGGGGACTTCGTAATAATTGTATTTAACCTTTGCCATTTTTTCTGTTCCTTTTCTTTGTGTTATTTTGCGGCTTATTACTCGAAGCCGTTATCATAAAGAGTATATCACTCGTTCGCTAAAGTCACCCTATTATTTGAATTATAATTTCTACTGTGCAATTTCGACTTAGTAGAATTTGATTTTTCGACTCTACTCCCAGTAGAAAGCACGCTGTTTCAACAAATTTTGCTTGCATTTATTGAGCAAGTATAGTATAATGCGTGTTGAACATATGCGGCAAAAAACTAAAGGCAGTGAGAAAAATGACAGAAGAACAGCTCAAAAACAATATAGCGAGGAATATCACTACCCTGCGCAAAAAGCTGAATTTAACTCAGGCACAGCTTGCAGAGGCTCTCAATTATTCCGATAAATCTGTTTCCAAATGGGAGCGCGGTGACGGCGTGCCCGATATTATTGTTCTGCAAAAAATTGCGGAGCTTTTCGGCGTTACCCTCAACGATTTGACGGGCAGCGAAAGCCCGAAGCTGCCTCGGAAAGGACCTCATCTGACAAACAAAATCATAATTCCCATGCTGTCAATCGGCTTGGTCTTTTTGGTGGCGTCGGTGGCGTTTTTTGTGCTGAGGATTATTAATGTTTGGGATAAATCGTGGCTGCTTTTTATCTATGCAATTCCTGCTGCGTTCATAGTTGCTCTCGTTTTCAGCGAGCTGTGGTGGAATCTGTTCTCTCGGTTTGTTGCAACAAGCGGTTTGATCTGGTCGGTTGTTGTTTGCCTGCGGCTTTCCTTTGCTATTGATGATATGAATTTTATTTTCATAACTGCCGCAATTCTCCAGGTGCTGACCGTTCTTTGGTTTGTAATGCGCTACAGAGCAAAGAAACGAAAAAAAATAAAGTAAATGTAACACACAGCCGACCGACTCCTGAGTCTGTCGGTTGTTTTTTGGCAAAAGTTGTACTTGAGTGCATAAATTTTGCTTGACTATGTAAAAGACAAGTGTTATTATAATACCCATATTAAAGTAATTTAATTAAAATGGGAGAAAACGCTATGTTTGAAAAGGTTGACGCTCAGTATAATTTTGCTGAGAGCGAAAAACAAGTTCGTGAGTTCTGGAAAGAGAACAACATTTTTGAGAAGAGCGTAAAAAAGAACGAGGGTAAGCCCGAATTTACTTTTTACGACGGTCCGCCCACGGCTAACGGTGTGCCTCATGTAGGTCATATCCTTACCCGTTCAATCAAGGACCTTATTCCCCGTTACCGCACAATGAAGGGCTACCATGTTGAGCGCAAGGCAGGCTGGGATACACACGGTCTTCCCGTTGAGCTTGAGGTCGAAAAAGAGCTTGGCTTCAGCGGCAAGTCCGATATAGAAAAATACGGTATTGTTCCCTTTATCGACAAATGCCGCAAAAGCGTTTGGAAGTACAAGGATTTGTGGGAAGATATGAGCGAAAAAATCGGCTTCTGGGCAGATTTTGAAAAGCCCTATATCACCTACGACAATAACTATATCGAATCCGTTTGGTGGGCATTCAAACAGCTCGATGCAAAAGAGCTTCTCTACCACGGCCACAAGATTGTGCCCTATTGCCCCCGATGCGGCACTGCTCTCTCCTCTCACGAGGTTGCACAGGGCTACAAAAACATCAAGACCCGTTCAGTATATGTCCGCTTCAAGCTCCGCAATGAGGCTGACACCTGCTTCCTTGCATGGACAACTACACCCTGGACTCTGCCCTCCAATGTTGGCCTTTGCGTAAACCCTGAGGCAGAATATGTCAAGATTAAGGCTGAGGACGGCTGCTATATTTTGGCAAAGGCTCTTGTTTCAGGCCTGTTTGAGGACGGCAAGTACGAAGTCGTTGCCGAATACAAGGGTGCAGAGCTTGAGGGCATGAAGTACGAGCCCCTCTTCCCCTATGTAAAAGATAAATACTACGATAAAGCTTGGTTTGTAACCTGCGATGGTTATGTAACTCTTGACAGCGGTACAGGCGTTGTTCACATCGCTCCCGCCTTTGGTGAGGATGACGCAAGAGTTGGCAAAAAGTACAAGCTTCCCTTTGTTCAGCTTGCTGACGAGCGCGGCTGTTTCCCCGAAATTGCAACAGACTATGCAGGCCGCTTTGTTATGGACTGCGACCCCGATATTATCACAAGGCTCAGCAACGAGGGCCCCCTCTTTAAGGTTCAGACCATTGAGCACCAGTATCCCTACTGCTGGCGCTGTGACAGCCCCTTGCTCTATTACGGAAAGCCCTCATGGTTTATTGCAATGAGCTCTCTCCGTGACCAGCTGACTGCGGACAACGCTTCCGTCAACTGGCTCCCCGAAACCTACCGTGACGGCCGCATGGGCAACTTTGTCAGCAATGTTATTGACTGGGCAATTTCCCGCGACCGCTATTGGGGAACACCCTTGCCCGTATGGGTTTGTGACAAGTGCGAAAAGCACCATGTAATCGGCAGCGTTGAAGAGCTCTGCAAGCTCACAGGCGCAGCTCCCGATGTTGACCTCCACAAGCCCAGCGTTGACCCCCTCACCTTCACCTGCGAATGCGGCGGCACAATGCACAGAGTTCCTGAGGTTATTGACTGCTGGTTTGACTCCGGCTCAATGCCCTTTGCACAGCACCACTATCCCTTTGAGAACAAGGATTTGTTTGAAAAGCAGTTCCCGGCTGATTTCATCAGCGAGGGCAGCGACCAGACAAGAGGCTGGTTCTACTCCTTACAGGCTATCTCAACTGCAATTTTCGGCAAATCTCCCTATAAAAACTGCGTAGCTCTCGGCCTTGTAAACGACAAGGACGGCGTCAAGATGTCCAAGCACAAGGGCAATGTTGTTGACCCATGGAAAGTTATGGAGGAATACGGCGCAGACGCTATCCGTTGGTATTTCTATGTTTCCTCTGCTCCCTGGATTTCCACTAACTTTGACGGCGCCGCAATCAACGAGCATCAGCGCCGCTTCATGGGCACAATGTGGAACACCTTCCACTTCTACCACCTCTATTCGGGTATTGATAATTTCAACCCCAATAACTATAAGCTCAGCGACTGCAAGCTGACCATGATGGACAAGTGGATTCTCGGCACTCTCAATTCTCTTATCAAGAAAGTTGACGCCGAGCTTTCGACCTACCACATCACCGAGGCCGCAAGAGAGCTGGTAGGCTTTGTTGATTTGATGAGCAACTGGTATGTCCGCCGTTGCCGCCGCCGCTTCTGGATGAGCGAGCTGACAGAGGACAAGATTGCCGCTTACATGACGCTTTACACCGTGCTTGAAAGCCTAATCCGCCTTGCAGCTCCCTTTGTTCCCTTTGCAACGGAAGCAATTTATCAGAGCCTTGTTCGCAAGCATAATCCCGATGCTCCCGAAAGTATCCATATGTGCGATTATCCCGAATGTGATGAAAGCTATATCGATGAAGAGCTTGAGCGTGATATGAAGCTTGTTTACGATTCGGTCGGTATTGCAAGAAACGCAAGAAACCTTGCAAACCTCAAAATCCGTCAGCCTCTTGCCCGTCTTCTCGTTTGCGTAGACGGAGAGGACGCTCATTTCAACGAGGAAATGCTCTCCATTATTGCAGAGGAGCTCAATGTTGAAAAGGCAGAGCAGGTAGCTTCAACAAAGGGCTTCATCTCCCACACACTCAAGCCTCAGCTTAAAACACTCGGCCCGAAGTACGGCAAGGTACTCAACGCTATCCGTGAATACCTCACCGAGGCGGACGGCGATGCAGTGCTTGAAGATATTGAAGCAAACGGCAGCCACAAAGCAGAGCTTAACGGCACAGAGGTTGAGTTCACAGCCGACGACCTGCTTGTAAGCACAGGCTATAAAGAGGGCTTTGTCAGTGCGGCTGATCGAAACATCACCGTAATTCTCGACACCGTTCTCACTCCGGAGCTTATCCAAAAGGGTTATGCCCGTGAATTTGTTTCCAAGGTGCAGAATATGCGTAAATCCTCAGGCTTTGAGGTCATGGACAGAATTGCTATTAGCTTCGCTTCCGATGATGAGTTTGAGCAGCTGCTCAAGCCCGGAATGGACAGCGTTTCAAAAGAGCTTCTTGCAGACGAAATCGTAAGAGTTCAGTCCCTTGAGGGCGAGGAGCTTGATATCAATGGCAAGGATGTTGTAATTTCCGTTAGAAAGGTGCAAAAATAATGCTCGAAAAGAAGTATGATTTTAAAACGGCCGAAAAAGCCATGCAAAAGCTTTGGGCAGACAAAGATATTTACCGCTTTGACCCCGAAAGCCCCAACCAGATTTATTCAATAGATACTCCGCCTCCCACCGTCAGCGGCAGTCTTCATATAGGTCACATCTTCTCCTACACACAGGCTGAAATGATTGCCCGTTACCGCAAATTCATGGGATACAATGTTTTCTATCCCTTCGGCTTTGACGATAACGGTCTGCCCACAGAGCGTCTTGTTGAAAAGGAGGAGGGCATCAGAGCAAAGGATCTGAGCCGTGAGGATCTTTACGAAAAGTGCATGAAAACCACGGCAAAATATGTTGAGGAGTTCACAGAGCTTTGGAAATCTCTCGGCTTCTCTGTTGACTGGAATCTCAGATACGAGACAATCAACGAGCGCAGCCGCCGCATTTCTCAAAAATCATTTATCCGCCTTGCAAAAGAGGGTAAGGCTTATGTTAAGGAATCTCCCGTGCTTTGGTGCACAGAGTGCCAGACCTCTATTGCACAGGCTGAGCTTGACAGCGACGATATTAAATCAACATTCAACTATATCTACTTTATGGTTGACGGTGAGCCGCTCACCGTTGCCACAACCCGTCCCGAGCTGCTTTACGGCGTAGTTTGCCTCTTCGTCAATCCCGAAGATGAGCGCTACAAAAAGTATGTTGGCAAAAAGGCTGTTGTTCCCGTATTTAACTATGAAGTTCCTATTCTCACCGATGAGATTGTAAGCCTTGAAAAGGGTACAGGCGTTGTTATGTGCGCTACCTACGGCGACCAGACTGACGTTGACTGGTGCAGCAAGCACAATCTCCCCTACCGCAAGGTTATCACAACAGAGGGCAGAATGGACGAGAGCGTTCCCTATGTTGCAGGCATGAGCGTTTACGGCGCACGCAAAGAGCTTGTTAAGATGATGGACGAGCAGGGTCTGCTTGAAAAGGTAGAGGACATTGTTCACCCTGTTCAGACTCACGAGCGCTGCGGCAAGCCCATTGAAATTCTTCCCTCACGCCAGTGGTATATTGATATTCTTTCCCACAAGGAGCTTTTTGTTGAGGCAGGTAAGAAAATCAACTGGTATCCCACATTTATGAAGAGCCGCTACGATGTCTGGGTTGAAAACCTCAAGTGGGACTGGTGTATTTCCCGTCAGCGTTATTTCGGTGTTCCGTTCCCCGTATGGTACTGTAAAAAGTGCGGCAAGCCCATGTTTTCCGATGAAAGCATACTCCCCGTCAACCCCTTGGAGTACACTCCCGAAGCTGCCTGCGAATGTGGCTGCACGGAGTTTATCCCCGAATCCTCCGTTCTTGACACATGGGCAACCTCTTCAATGACTCCTCAGATTAATGCCCATTGGGAAGAACCCGACGGAACCGATATTTCTTCAAAGCTCGCTCCCATGACAATGAGAACTCAGGCTCATGAAATCATCCGCACCTGGGCTTTCTATACAATAGCTAAGAGCATGTATCACACAGGCGATATTCCGTGGCAGGATATTATGGTTTGCGGCTTCGTTCTTGCAAAGAAAGGCGAAAAGATCAGCAAATCCAAGGGCAACGCTGTTAAGTCTCCTGCACAGCTTGTTGAAGAATTTGGCGCAGACTGCATCCGTTACTGGGCCGCTAACACAAAGCTCGGCACTGACACCTACTTCTCAGATGATGAGCTGAAAATTGCAAACCGCTTCCTTACAAAGCTTTGGAATGCTGCAAAATTCACCCTCACGCACCTTGAGGATTACGACAACAAGGAAGCTGTTGAATTGCTTCCTGTTGACAAGTGGATTGTTGAGCGCTGCAAGCAGACAATGCGCCGCTGCATCAAGCTCCTTGATGAATACGAAATCGGCTCTGCAAGACATGAGATTGACGATTTCTTCTGGAAAGATTTCTGTGACTACTATGTAGAAATCAGCAAAGAAAGGCTCTATCAGCCCGAAGTTCACGGCTACGAGGAGCGCAAGAGCGGTCAGTTCGCAATTTACTACTGCCTGCGCAATATCTTGAAGATGTACGGCATTTTTGTTCCTCACATGACAGAGTTCATTTATCAGGACGCTTTTGCCGCTAAGGAAGGCATCGACTGCCTGCACATGAACTTGTGGAAAGTTGACGGCGAGGACGATGCCGAGGCTCTTGAATTCGGCGAGCTTGTTAAGGAAGCTGTTTCCGAGGTCAGAAAATATAAGAGCGAAAACAATATCTCCATGAAGGCTGATATTGAGAGCATGAAAATTGTAACTCCCGAAAAGTACAAGCCCATGTTTGACAAAACTCTCAAGGATATTGTTGCTTGCTGTCATGCACAGAATATCGAGTTTGAAATCAAATAAATCATGCTGATTTAGACGAGCCTGAGAGGATTCCCGGGCTCGTTATATTATTGTTTATAATAATATAGAAAGAGTAATTTTTTGCTAATGCTTAATATTTGCAAAAAGCTGCGGCAATATGTTTACTTTTTCTGTATTTGTGGTAAAATATTTGTTTGTAAAAATTTAAGACAGAAGGGATTAGAATTGGCATACAAAAATTTGACGGATATGCATACCCACACAGACAATTCCTTTGACGGAAACTGTTCGGTTACGCTGCTTTGTGAACAGGCTGTGCATAAATGTATTAAAACTATAGCGTTTACAGACCATTTTGATGTTGATTTTTACGAAGAGCATAATCTTGCAATGCGTCAGGTTCACGGTTTCTTTGAAATCAGCAAGGCAAAAGAAGCTTTTAAAGGCAAGCTCAATGTTTTGTTGGGCATTGAATTGGGTCAGCCAACATACGACCTTGAGCTGACGGAAAAATCTCTGAAAAAATTTAATTACGATTTTGTTATCGGCTCGGTTCACAATTTGAGAAAAATGCCTGATTTCGGCGACCTGAAATATCCTGAAATGACCGATGATGAAATATACGGGCTCTTGGAGCAGTATTTTAAAGAAGAGCTGCTCTTGGCGCAATGGAATAAATTTGATACCCTGGCTCATCTTACATATCCTCTGCGCTATTTGGCAGCCTGCGGAAGAAATGATATCACAACTGAGCGTTTCGATGATATTATTGATGAGATTTTCAAAACTCTTGCTCAAAACGGCAAGGCTCTTGAAATCAACACAAGCGGTCTGCGCCAACCCATAGGCAAAACCATGCCGTCGGAGGAATATGTGCGCCGCTTTAAGGAGCTTGGCGGTGAGTTAATCACAGTGGGCTCGGACGCTCATTTTGCAGAGCATATAGGAGCAGGCATCAAATCGGGCTTTGAAATTGCAAAAACGGCAGGCTTTGATTATGTAACGATTTTTGAAAAGCGCAAACCCATATCCGTTAAGATAGAAAAATTATAATAAGGTGAGGCTTACAATGGAGAAAAAAATAACCCTTGAAGCACCTGCAAAAATTAATTTATTATTGGATATTATCTGCCGCTTGCCCAATGGCTATCACAGCCTTTTTATGATTATGCAGACGGTGAGCCTCTACGATACGGTTGAAGTTAATCTGCGCAATGACGGAAAAATCAAACTCTCATGTTCGGAATCCGCATTGCCAACAGACAGCAGGAATATAGCTTACCGTGCGGCGCAAAGCTTTTTTGAGGCTACAGGCTCGAAATTCGGCGCAGATATTTCTCTGACTAAGCGCATACCCTTTGCGGCAGGCTTAGCAGGGGGAAGCACCGATGCGGCGGCTGTTTTGAAAGCTCTCAACTCCCTTTGCCAAACCGGTTTGAGCGATGATGAACTGTGTGCAATCGGCGTTAAACTGGGCGCAGATGTGCCTTTCTGCGTCAAGGGCGGAACTATGCTTGCCCAGGATATAGGTCAGGTTTTGTCGCCTTTGCCAAAGCTTGAGGGATATTATATAGTCCTCGTCAAACCTGATGTCAGCGTTTCAACTAAGGAAGCTTACGAAGCTTTTGACGCCTGCGGCAACATTCGCCATCCCAACTGCCTGAGCGTGCTTCATTCCGCCGCAAAAGGAGATTATAAAGAGGTTATTGCCAAAGTGGGAAATGTTTTCGAGCAGTTTATCGAAGTGCCTCACAGAGCTGATATTAAAGCGGTTATGCGAAGCTGCGGCTCTCTTGCCTGCTGTATGAGCGGCAGCGGGCCTACGGTTTTCGGCATATTTGACGATGAGGCAAAAGCCCAAAAATGTGTTGAAATGCTGAAAAATGATTACGGTAAGGTTTACTTAACTCAACCCGTAAACTGAAATTTGTGTATTTTTTGTGCCGAAAAAGTAAAACTATTAAAATATGTTTGAAATTGCTATCAATAAATGTTATGATATAAAAAAATATAAAGGGAGGTTTTGTTTTGGACGATTACAAAGAGAACAACGGCCTTGAGCCCGTTGAAAACGAAAATGTTTCCGGCGGCGATGAGCCGGTGCAGGAAACCGCCCAAAACGCTGTTGAGTCAGATGACAATATGGCTGACGGCAACGAAAACAACGAAATAAGCGATGCAGACGGCATCAGCATCACACCCCAAGAGGAAGAGGAAAAAGAGCCTGAGCTTTGCATACTTTGCGAAGAAAGACCGGCTGATAAATCCTTCGGCGAAAACTATGACCTTTGCGCTGTTTGCCGCAAGAGCCTTATCAAAAGTCCCTTGCGTTTCAGCGGATTTTTGGCTGTTGTTGTTCTTTTCTGCGTTTGCATCTGGGGCTTTGTCTTTACATCGAGCCAGCTCGACACGGTTTCCGCTGTTTTGGATGGCGATAAATACCTTGAGAATAACAACCTTAACAGAGCTGTAAGTATGTATTCAAGCGGAGGCAATATCGGCTTTAAAACTGCAAAAAAGCTTGTTAATGCCGCAAACAAATCAGGTTACCTCAGCTCAATCAATTCCGCAGTAAGCACATATTTCTACGATGCTTCTGCTCTTGAAGAGGGCGAAAAGCTCAGCTTTGCCGATAAGGCGGGCAAATCAAACCTCAACGCACCTTGGAACAAAAAAGTCAGGGAAATCTACGCTGACTATAACGCCGCTATGGATGCGTACGAAAAATATTACGCTTTCCTCTCTCAGTATGATGAACAGCTTTATTACGGCACTATAACTGCTGAGGAGGTTCCCTACGATGATATCCTCAAGCAGTATGAGGACGCAAAAGCTCAGGCGACCGAATCCGCCGACCTTGCCTTTATTAACTACTGCGAATACTACCTTGCGGTTATTTGCCAAAAGGGCGCACAGGCGCAGTATGATGCTCTTAAGGAGACCGCAAGGCTTGCACCCGAATACGATTGGCTCTATCTCACACCTTTGGCAGAGCTCAATATTCGCCTCGGCAACTATGAAGAGGCTTTGGAGAACTGCGAAGCTCTCGAAAAGAAGAATGCCGATGATCTCTACGGTGAATACTTCCGTTCACAGATTAACCGTATGCAGGGCAAATATGAAGATGCGCTTAAAATAGCAGAGGATATGATTGCCGATTATGATGAAAGCGGCTTCTACTATGCTTATTATGAGGCTGCGATTAACTGTATGCTCCTGGGCGATTATAAAAAGGCTAAGGAATATAACGATATCAGCTACGGCGGAGAATACCTCAACGAGCAGACAGCAAACCTGCAGGCTCTGCTTTGTAAGCTCACAGATGACGAAGCCGGTTATAACGAGGTCGTTGAAATGCTCGCAGGCTATGAAATTGAAATCAGCCCCACCGTTGAGCAGTATCTCAAGGGCGAGGTAACGGCTGAAGAAATGTTTAACGAAAGAGAGGTGGCATTTGAATAATGACAGCGATTTATGTAATAACAAAAATTTTAACTTTTCCCGGTGCGCTCACAAAGGCTCTTTACGAGCAGATTATGTGCCGAATTCTCAAATGCCCCGTTGAAGATAACCGCTATTTAAGAACCGATGAAATGTGCGGCCATGTTGAGCATGAGCTTATTGAGCGCCCTGTCGCTTCGTTCATGTTCTGCTTTATCCCCGGTATGCTCAATTTCTTCTTTGCACTTTTTCTTGGCATTTTCCCCTTGGTCAATGTGTTCTATCTCGGCAATTACAGCGGCTTTGTGGCTTCTTCCGCCGTGCTTTCCTCAGCTATCAAGCAATCTAACGCAGTTGCTCTGGTTGATATGATTTTGCCTATGATTTTTGTTTGGCTGACGGTTTCAATGCTCGCCAATATCTTCCCTCTTTTTGAGGATACAATAGTTATGAAAGAGCAGTATTCAAAGCTCAATATCTTTGCAAAAATCATTTTTTTCCCCGGCTATATCGTAATGCGTGTAGGCTCGGTGCTTGAAAAATACGGCATAACTTTCCTCCTGCTTATTGCCATAACCGTACTTTTCGCAGTCCTTTAAAAATTATAAGCATAAAGCAAATCCTCCTGTGGCTTCACTAACCGCAGGAGGATTTTTTCATTTATTTATGTTGAATTTATGCAAACAGCATAGTCCAAAGAGTTGTAAAAACGCCTTTGAGGATTTGGAAGATGTTTAAATCTGCCGCAACGATATTGCCTGTGTTTTTCATGCCTTCAAGATTGCCTTTGCCCTGAATGGGTGTGCCGTCATAGCTTGAGGTGTAATTGCTCAGCCATGAAATCATGCCGTCGGGGTAAGTCAGCTCAACCTCGGCGCCTGCTGCGTTGACTGTTGACATTTCGGGGTAAGCGCCGTTGGTTGAAGAAAACATATCGTGGTTAACTGCAAACCAAGCGTGATGGTTGCTTGTGCATTTTTTGCCGTCCTCAAAGCGTGAGGTGGTGAGGCTTGAAAATCTGCAATCTTCGGGGATGTTTGTGACCTTTGTGAGCTTTGTCCACATGGGTGTAACGCAGGTGTTGTAGTTAACAATGGGGTCTTTGCGGCTTGAAGTGAGCCAGATGGGCATATCCGCAATATATCGGAGCTGCGCTTCCGTTGGCGACCATGCAGGGCAAATTGGGAAAGCGGCAGCAAACATTTCGGGGTATGCAACGGCCATGTTGAGGGTCATTTTGCCGCCCATGGAAAAGCCGCCGATGTAAATTCGCGTGGTATCTACATTGTGAGTTTTAACAAATTCATCTATGGTAGCTCTCAAAGGCTCTATCATATCCATGCTCCAGAAAATCAAATCCTCTTCGGGAGAACGGGGGGCGAGAATATATGCGCCGCCTGCTGGCTTGAAACGGCTCTGAAATTCATCGCTTGTCCAATAGGCGATGTTGTTTTCCGTGACCTGTTTACCCTCGTGGCTTCCCTCAGACATGCCGTGAAGCCAAACTACAAGGGGATATTTTGTGCTGTCATTTTCTTCTGTGGGAGAAAACCAGCGGTAATCTAAAGCGTAGCCGTTGGTTTCGGGACCTGTGCCTGTTTTGAATTGGGCTTGCAAGGCTTCAAAGCCTTCATCGTAGCCCATAGCTGAAGCGGAAAAGCTGACGCCGATTACGCAAAGCATTGCGAGAAAAAGGGATAAAATTCTTTTCATAGTAAACAAACCTTTTTATAAATTTAGTTAAATTATAGCAAAGCAAGGAAAAAGTGTAAAGATTAAAGTAAAACTTTTCATTACATATTTTTACGGCTCATGCGGAAAATAAATTTGAAACAAACTTGTTTAACTGAAGAAAGGGTGTGGCGAATTTTGCCCGAAAAAATCGGCAGACAAACCGTTAAACTAAAAGAAAGCCCCGTAATAATTGCAAGCGCAGGAGTTGTGGGCAAAAAAGAGGGCGACGGCCCCCTTAAAAATGAATTTGACCTTATTTTTGAGGACGGCAGAATGGGCGAAGATAGCTGGGAAAAGGCAGAAAGCGCTCTTCAGAGAGCCGCTATTGAAAAGGCTATCGAAAAATCCGGGAAAGCTAAGGAGGATATAGATATGCTTTTTGCCGGAGACCTGCTTGGGCAGAGCATAGGCTCAACCTTTGGCGTGCGTGGCTTGGGTATACCTTTTGCAGGGCTTTTCGGCGCTTGCTCCACTATGGCGCTTTCCCTTGCAATGGCTGGGGTTTTTGTGGATAGCAATGCGGCGAAAACAGCGGTTGCGGCAACCTCTTCCCATTTCTGCTCGGCAGAGAGACAGTTTCGCTTGCCTTTGGAATACGGCGGTCAGCGTCCGCCTCAGGCGCAGTGGACGGCAACGGCGGCAGGTGCGGCAGTTGTCGAAAAAGAGGGAAAAGGTGTAACAATAGAAGCCGTGACATACGGCAAAATCTGCGATATGGGCGTAACCGATGCCAATAATATGGGCGCCGCCATGGCTCCTGCTGCGGCGGATACCATAGCCGCTTATTTCAGAGAAACAGGGGAGAGCCTGAGCGAATTTGACCATATTGTAACCGGCGACTTGGGCGCCATAGGCTCAAAGCTTTTAGCTGAGCTGCTCAACAGCGAACACAGGCTTGATATTTCGGGTATGCACAAGGACTGCGGTACTATGCTTTATAACATTGACGAGCAGGATGTTAACTCAGGCGGAAGCGGCTGCGGATGCAGCGCCTGCGTGGTTTGCACCCATTTTATGCGGCGGCTCAAAAGCGGAGAGCTAAAAAAAATTCTGTTCGTCGGTACAGGAGCTCTCATGTCCACCGTTTCAAGTCAGCAGGGGGAAAGTATACCCACTGTTGCTCATGCAGTTGTTTTGAAAGGGGTGTGAGATAAGCATGCTCAAAAGGTTGGCCTGTGATTTAAAGTTTATCGCCTGCGCAGGCAGGGCGGTGCTCTGCCTTGACGCAGTTAAAAAAGCGATTTGCTGTGCCCTGATAGTTTTTGCGGCGGCGGAGAGCATAGTTCTTCTTTGTAAGTGCAAGGATAGAAAATGTATTATGTAACAGCAAAGAGCCTGAGGCAGAATTAATCTGCTTCAAGCTCTTTGTTTTATAATGTGTTAAGATATTTTTTCTTCAATGAATCGGCATATATCGCTTACGGTTTTAAAATTAAGTTCACCTTCAAACTTAATGCCGAAATTGTTTTCAATCAATATGGCGATCATCATGCCCAAAGAATCAAGACCCAAATCGTTTTTTAATGAGCTGTTTTTGGTTACGGAATTGGCATCTATATCCGGGAACGATGTTCCAATAATTTCTTTCTATTTTTCAAATACAGAAAAATGCTGATTTTATACGACGCATGTTTAGTTCAAAGATTTTGAAAAAACTATTGACAAAACCTGAAATATTAGTTACAATGAAAAAGTAGAGAGAACATTTGTTCGCTCTACTTTAATTTTTATGGAGGTTATAAATGCTAAACAAACCATCAAGTACAATGAAGATAGTTATATTGAAATTACAAAGAATTTCTGTTATGATAATCTCGCATTAAAAAATTTTTCAGAGAAAGTGTTAGGGTCATTATACAGACCGCCAATGCATAAAAGTGCCGATTATAAGAATTGGATTGCAATATTAGATATTAAGACCTGTGTTAATTGCAGAAACTTACACGGCAAAATATACTATACTGATGATAAGCCGGAAAAAGAACCGCCATTACATGAGCGATGCCGATGCAAAATAGCCGAAATGATGGCCGCTTTTATCGGTACAGCAACTAAAGACGGTATAAATGGTGCCGATGTTTATGTGTCTGAATATGGCAGATTGCCAAGCAATTATATAACAAAAAAGCAAGCAATAAAATTAGGCTGGGTCAATTATCTCGGGAACTTGGGCGTTGTTGCACCTGAAAAGATAATCGGTGGAGATATTTATAGAAACAGAAACGGCTATTTGCCTGATGCGCCGGGAAGAATCTGGTATGAGGCAGATATAAACTATGATTCAGGATACAGAAATCTTCATAGAATTATATATTCCAATGACGGTTTAATATTTGCTACATATGACCATTATATAACTTTTATTCAAATACATTGAGGAGCAATAAATGAATACGATAGCTTATTTATACTCAAAAGACAGAGTTTTGGATTTTTCATCATGTAAGTATTTGGGAGAAGTCCATGAAATAATAAAAACAGAATTGGAATTGCCCGATTGTTATGGTGCAAATCTTGATGCATTGTGGGATGCCGTTACAGGACTTATGTATGTTCCTGCAAATATTAAAATAATTTTTAAGCCTGAAACAAAAGCAGCTGAAAAATTAGGTGATGAAATTGATAAAATTGTATCAATATTTTTCGAAGCGCAGGAAGAATATAATCAAATTAAAGTTACAGTAGAAAAATAAACTTATCGGGGATGTAAAAAACTTTCGTTTTACATCCCCGATTTTTGGTTAAACGGCAGTTAAGGGTAAGTACAAATTCACAAAATAGTTTAAAAATCAAGTAGTAATATGAAAATCAGACCGTCTGTTCAAGCGAGCAGACGGTCTGATGTTTTGCTGTGTTTTTGATATGGATTAACCGAATACTACATCTGTCAGTAGCATCAGGCAAAAGCCGCCGATGAGAGAGTAGGTGGCGCCTCGTTCGCTTCCGTGGGCATGGGTTTCGGGTATCATTTCATCGCTGATTACATAGAGCATTGTGCCGCCTGCAAAGGCAAGGGCAAAGGGAAGAATGGCGGTGGAGACGGTTATTGCGAAATAGCCGATAAATGTGCCGATTACCTCAACCAAGCCTGTCAGCAAGGCACAGATAAAAGTCCTTTTGGGCGCAACGCCTGCGGAAAGCATGGGGGCGATGATGACTATGCCCTCCGGTATATTTTGCAGGGCTATGCCGCCGGCTATTATGAGCGCCCGTGAAGTGTCGCCTGAGCCGAAGCCGACGCCTGCGGCTATGCCTTCAGGCAGATTATGTATTGCAATGGCTGTTACAAACAGAAGAACTCTGTTCAGGTTTGAGTTGTTGTGATGCTCGTTGTCCATGCCTACAAGCTTGTGCAGGTGAGGTACAACCTTATCAATCAGGTTTATACATATTGCGCCTGCAAAAATGCCTGCTATGGTGACCAATATGCCATATTTTCCGCCTTTTTCGATAGATGGGATAATAAGGCCCAACACTGCCGCCGCAAGCATGACGCCTGCCGCAAAGGATAGGACGATATCCGAGAATTTGTGAGATATCTTTTTGAAAACAAAGCCGATGATTGCGCCGAACACGCTGGCTCCGCCGACTCCGAGGGCGGTTAGAAAAACTAATTCCATTTTACATCTCCTTAACTTATTGCCGCATTTTTTCCTGCGGTTCTGCCTGAGGCAAAGGCCCATGCGAGGTTGAATCCGCCGCAAGCGCCGTCAACATCTAAAATTTCGCCGCAGGCATAAAGTCCGTGGCATTTTTTTGATTCAAGAGTTTCCTCATTAAACTGTGAAACATCTGCGCCGCCTTTTGTGACCTGAGCATCACTGAAGCTCTTAGTGCCCTTTAGGGCTACTGTGAAGCTCTTCATTTCTTCGGCTATTCTTTTTGCCTGTTTTTTCCCGATTTCTGCGGCAGATTTCGGCAAATATCCGAGAGCGGCTTTTGTTATGGCGGCGCTTAACGCCTTGGGCACAAAGCCGCTGAGCAGATTATCTATGGGCAAAGACGGATTGTGCTTTGCGATATTTATTATTGCCGTTTCAAGCTTGTTCAAGCTGTAATCGCAGGCAAAATCCAGGCTGATTTGAGCAGCTGCCTCCGCTTTTACGAAGCGGCTCAAATCCATTGCCGCTATGCCGGAAATTCCGTAATCCGTGAAAAGGATTTCGCCCTTTGAGCTTCCGCCGCTTGACAGGGTTAGGCTTGCCGCCGCACGCACTCCTTTTAGAGCTTTTGTTTTTGCCGTGTCCGTTACAAGCTGAACAAGGCTCGGTGCAAGGGGAGTAATTCTGTGTCCCAGCCCTTTGAGCAGAGGGTACCCGCTGCCGTCCGACCCTTGAGAGGGCGCTGACTTGCCGCCGCAGGCAATTATGACTTTTCGGGCGAGATATTCGCCGTTTATGGCAAAATTCTTCTCTTTTTTTATTGCTGTTACCTTGAAGTCGCAAATTAATTCAACCCCAAGGTTTTCACATTCAAAACGCAGAGCGTCCAGCACTGCCGCCGCAGTATTGCTGTGGGGATAGAGTCTGCCCTCGCTGTCCGAGCGCACATAAAGCCCTATTGATTCAAAAAACTCAATAAGGCTTTGAGCAGAGTATTGCGACATTATTTCAGCGGTAAAATTCGCATTTGTGTAGGGGTGATTCGGGGCATTGAGGTTGCCTAAATTACACCTGCCGTTTCCCGTGGCAAGTATTTTTTTGCCAACTCTCGGCAAATGCTCAAGCACGGCAACTCTTTTTGCTTTATCGGTGCGCTTGGCTTCTATTGCCGCCGCAAGTCCGCTTGCGCCGCCGCCTGCAATTATGATATCAAAGGCTTTCATCGGCTTCTCCGTTATGCTTAGTTTCATATTTTCGGTAAATTGCAAGCCCGATTATGCTGACCAAGGTTGTAACTGCAAATATTATTGCCGCCGCTATGTAATTCTTTTCGCCGAGAGCGGCGCCGCACATGGTGGAAGTAACTATGGAGGGTATGCGTGCAATTCCTGTAATCAGCAGGAATGTGGGGATATTGACGGGCAGCATCCACGCAAAATATGTAATCAAATCTTTCGGACTGCCGGGAATTAAATAAATAACAAACAGAACGGCATATATATTGGATTTCTTCTTTAAAAAGTTGAAGCTTTTCATTTTATCTTCCGGCACAAAAAGACGGATAAATTTTTCACCGAAAAACTTCGAGAGCAGGAGAATTACCAGAGAGCCGATTTCCGTGCCTATCATACACCAAAGCAGTCCGCCCATAGTGCCGAAAGCGTAGCCTGAGCCGATTTCAAGGGGCTCGGCAGGAATTATTTTAACAACGGTTTGCAGGGCTCTGATTGCAACAAAAACTGCCTCGCTCCAGCCGCCGAATGAGTTGAGCCAAGCTCGAAACTCTTCGGGCTTGTTGAGAAAGACTAACATTTCCTGACCGAAATTTATATAGGCTGTGACAGTTCCTGCGCAGAGAGCAAGAAGGGCTATAATCACAGCCGCTTTTTTTGCTTTAGATATATTTTTATCAGACATCATAATTTTTTCGTTTAAATATTTTCAATATTAATTACAGTTGGCTTCGTCCCAAAAAGGCTTTAAAATACCCTTGTATTTTTCTTCTTTCCACGGCTTTTTACTGCCATTGAAGTGGACTATAACCGTATCTCGGCGAACATCTTTTTCTTTCAGTCTGTAACGCCGACAGATTTTTTCATCGCAGTTGTAAAGCTGAGGCTTCAGGGCAATGGAGAGCCTGCCGTAGAGAGCGTTGATAACATCCTGGTCGCCCAAAAGCAAATCATTGCTGTTGAGGCGGATAAACTCAAAAATATCCTCGGAGGAATACATTGTACGCATTTTTTCAATATTCATCATCAGCACGCCTGCATTTAGATAGCGGGCAGAAAAAGGCAGGCTTAAACGCTTCAAATTGAAGCGTCGAACAATGCTGAAAACATGAGTTGAGCCTGCAATAACATTATCGCCGAAATCAATATTATAAAGCTCGTCAAGGGGCTTTATTACAACTGTATCGGGGTCGATATAGAGTACACGCTCTACGCTTTCGGGTAAGTATTCGTGAGCCAAAAGACGGTAGTAGGTTTCTCTTGTGATGCGTTTGAGCACGGGCGCATCTGCCATCATTTCGCCGAAAATAACTATGGGGCAGATTTCAGTCCTGCTCAAATCTACGCTTGCATTGATTTTTTCAAAATCCTGCTCGGTCAGTGAAGAATGTGCAATATAAATCGTAAATTCACTGTCGGGATTGGATTTCATGATGGAACGCAAAAGGGCAGTAAGAGGCATAACATAGTTAGAATCAAGGGTTACGAGTAAATTCATCATATGTTCTGCCTCCTCTCTTTCGTCTTATTTTTATAAGCGGATTTATTTGATGATATCTGTTCCCATATAGGGGCGAAGAACCTCGGGAACGGTGACTGTGCCGTCAGCGTTCTGGTAGTTTTCAAGGATAGCGGCAACTGTTCTGCCGATTGCTACGCCTGAGCCGTTGAGGGTGTGAACAAGCTGAGCCTTATCCTTGGCTGTTTTCTTGAAGCGGATTGCCGCTCTGCGTGCCTGGAAATCCTCAAAGTTGGAGCAGGAGGAAATCTCAACATAGCGGTTATAAGAGGGCATCCATACTTCAACATCATAAGTTTTTGCGGAGGAGAAGCCGATATCGCCGCTGCTCAGGCAAACAACTCTGTGGGGCAGACCCAGGAGGCGGAGAACGCGCTCTGCATCGTCGGTGAGCTTTTCAAGCTCGTCATAAGAGGTTTCGGGGTCAACAAACTTAACAAGCTCAACCTTGTTGAACTGATGCTGACGGATAAGACCTCGTGTATCTCTGCCTGCGCTGCCTGCCTCTGCACGGAAGCAAGCTGAATATGCGCAATATTTAAGGGGAAGCTTTTCACCGTCAAGAATTTCGTTGCGGTGCATATTTGTAACGGGAACTTCCGCAGTGGGAATGAGGAAATAATCTTCACGCTCAAGTCTGAAAGCGTCTTCTTCAAACTTGGGAAGCTGACCTGTACCTGTCATGGAGGCTCTGTTTACCATAAAGGGCGGGAAAATTTCGGTGTAGCCGTGTTCGGTGTGAGTGTTGAGGAAGAAGTTGATGATAGAGCGTTCAAGCTTTGCGCCTGCGCCCTTGTAGAAATGGAAACGGGCGCCTGTAACCTTTGCGGCTGTTTCGGGATCGAGAATATCCAAATCTGCGCCCAAATCCCAGTGAGCCTTGGGCTCAAAATCGAAGGCTGTGGGCTCGCCCCAACGGCGGATTTCAACATTGTCGCTGTCATCCTTGCCTATGGGAATATCCTTGTTGGGGATATTGGGAAATTCATACATTATTTTCTGCTGTCTTTCTTCAAGCTCAGCAATAAGAGCGTCATCCTGCTTAACAGCCTCTTTCAGCTCGTTCATTCGAGCCATGATTGCGGAAATATCGCCGCCTTCTTTTTTGATTTTGGGAATCTCGCGGCTTGCGGCATTCTGCTCCTGCTTGCGCTGGTCATTCTTTGCTGTCAGCTCACGGCGCTTAACATCAATTTCGAGAACCTCGTCAACAAGGGCGTCCATATCTTTGTTGCGTGTTTTCATAGCGGCTTTAACAAGCTCAGGGTTTTCGCGTATAACTTTAATGTCTAACATTTTTAGCTGTCCTTTCGGTATTAGTAGTATTTTACCGGATTATCCTGTTCAATCAGGGTAAAGCGAGTATTTTTAAATTTATTTTTAAGCCTCTCGCAAAGCTGAGGCATTACGGGCTGTTCTGTTTCAAAATGGCCTGCTGCTATTGCCGTTAAGCCCTTATCTGCCGCATCAATGAAATGATGGTGGGAAAGCTCGCCCGTGATGAAAGCGTCGGCTTTGCCTATGATTTCATACAGCAGCGAGCCGCCTGAGCCGCCGCAAAGAGCAACGGTTTTGATGGGTTTGCCTGCATCGGCTAAGCGCAGGTGACAGCCGAGCTTCCTTTTGACTAAGCCTGCAAGTTCTTCGCCGCTGAGGGCTTCTTTTAGCTCAGCCAGCCTTACCATGGGAGTATCAGTGCCGTCAAGGGGCAGAGGCTGAGGATTTTCTAAGCCCAGCTTTGCCGCCAAAACATCGTTTACTCCGCCTGAAGCGCTGTCTAAACAGGTGTGAGCGCAGATTGCGGAAATGCCGCTTGATATAAGCTCGTAAACAACACTGCCTGCGGTGATTTTTTTCAGCGGAGAGAAAATAACCGGGTGATGAGTGATTAAAAGCTGTGCACCCATATCCTTTGCCGCCGCAACTGTTTTTGCCGTTGCGTCAAGGGCAAGAGCGACGGCTTCAACCTGTTTTTCGGGGTCGCCGAGGAGAAGACCGCTGTTATCCCACTGCTCCTGAGCGTCAAACTCGGCAAGGGAGTTTATATAATCGTAAATTTCTTTAACAGTAGGCATATTCAAGCCCTCTTTGAAAGTACATCTTTTTCGTACTGCCTGATTTCTTCAAGCCAGCTCTCTCTTGCAGGCATACCGCAGCGCTCGCAGTATTCTTCCCAAATATCGGCAAAAGGATAGAATTTCAGCTCTTCGCTCATTGTAAGTATGCCTGTGAAATCGCCCTCGTCCTGCATAGCTTTGAGCTGTGCATAGGGCTGAAGCATGGCGTAGAGCAGAGCCTTGCGCATATTGCGCTCGCCTATAATCCAAGCGGCAATACGGTTGATGCTTGCATCAAAATAGTCAAGAGCTATAAGCACTCTGTCAAGAGCATCGCAACGCACGATTTCTTTTGCGATTTCTTTCAGCTCGTCGTCAAAGGTTACAACATGGTCGCTGTCCCAACGGACGCCTCTTGTAACATGGAGAGCGATTTTGTCGCTGAAAAGGAGCATTGAGGGGATTTTGTCGCTGACAACCTCCGTGGGGTGGTAGTGGCCGTTGTCAAGCAGGCAGATTATGTTGTTTTTTGCGGCATAGTTCATGTAGAACTCGTGTGAGCCAACTGTATAGGATTCAACACCGATGCCGAATACCTTTGATTCAACCGTATCCACAAGATAACTTGGATCATATTTTTCGGAAAGAATTTCATCGAGAGAAGCTTTGAGTCTCTGACGGGGACCGAGACGGTCTGCCGGAGTGTCCTTGTAGCCGTCGGGAATCCATATGTTATTTACGCAGGTGATGCCAAGCTCTTTGCCGAAGTATGCGCCGATTTTTCTCATTGCCTTGCAATGGTCAATCCAGAAGCGGCGGATTTTTTCATCGGGGTGAGAGAGAGTCAAGCCGTCTGCCGCCATTGGGTGAGAGAAAAGAGTGGGATTGATATCAAGCCCTAAGCCTCTTTCCTTTGCAAACTCAACCCATTTTGCAAAATGCTCAGGCTCAAGCTTATCCCGGCTGACAGGTTCACCATCAAAAATAGCGTAGCTTGCGTGCAGATTTATTTTATGTGCGCCGGGCATGAGGGAAAGAGCTTTGTCAAGGTCTGCCATGAGCTCTTCGGCGCTGCGAGCCTTGCCGGGGTAGTTGCCCGTAGCCTGTATGCCGCCTGAAAGAGCGCCGCAGTCTTCAAAGCCGGAAACATCGTCACCCTGCCAGCAGTGGAGGGAGATTTTTACGCCTTTAAGCTGCTCAATAACCTTTTCCGTATCTATGCCCAAAGCCGCATATGCCGCCTTGGCGTAAAAGTATCTTTCTGACATAGTTTTATCCACCTTTTAATCTGATAAACGGTAAACTGTTTTGATACAAGTGAAAAGTTTATAGCTATACTTATACAAAGTATATAATATATACTTTAGCCGTATTTGTCAAATGTTATTTGAAGCAAGTTTATTAAATTTGTAGGTTTACAATTGATGTGAGACAAAAAGGAATAGAAAAAGTGATTGAGTTCTGATAGAATAAGTTCACCACAAACAAAAATCCAACAGAAAGGACTCAATCACTATGAAAAGTATAACACAGAACATAAGATATTGTC
>CASFRX010000021.1 GCA_949297075.1 uncultured Oscillospiraceae bacterium
ATCCTGTCGGAAACCATTTCGTTTTTCTTTTTCCCGCAGCATCGGGATAGCTCAAAACCATATAAAAATAGCCTTTTTTCTCTTGCAGATGTCCTGCTACCATAAATATAACCTCCTTTGCGTAGCACCGACTTCTGCTGTTGACCATATACATTGTAGCAATTTAAGCCAAAGAAGTCGAATGTGCAAATTCTTTAATTCTCCGCATTTCGCAGACCTAACCTCAAATAAGAAAGAAGATGGGCTTTTGGTACTTTGTACGCTCTGCCCACCTTCAGGTGTTCTATTTTGTTTTCACGGAGTAATTGATAACCTGTTTTTGTGCTGACACCAAGAGCCTTGCTCATTTCATCAACGGTTAAAATGTCTGGGTATTCTTTTAAGACTAACGCATATATATCTCCAAAGTTCATAAGCTCCTCCTTTTTTCAACTCCGATACTGATGAGGAGAGGAAATTCAAGCGATTTCAAATACTGCTCATCAAGGTGTGTGAGATGTTCTTTCAAGCGGCTTTTATCAATTGTGCGTAACTGCTCAAAGAGAATGATTGAGTTCGCAGGAAGCCCTTCAATTTGCCCCAAATATAAGTGTGTAGGTAATTTCTTCTTTTTGCGTACACGGCTTGTTATGGCGGCAATAATGACCGTAGGACTGTGCTTGTTTCCTATATCATTGGAGATAACAAGTACAGGTCGTGTTCCTCCTTGCTCCGAGCCGACAACAGGGTTTAAGTCTGCGTAGTATATGTCACCACGCTTAATTGTTTTATCCATTAGTTTGACCTCCTATCTGGATATAAGCAGGTAAGCTCTGCCTATGTAATCAGCCAAACACAAGGAAGTTTTTAAGGTCGGAAGAGCATAAACAATTCTCTGTTTCAATAGACCGCCTTGTATTTGGCTTTATGATAGAAGCATCTCTATTTGTCCTCGACACCCCAAGATGCAAATGCGTTTCACGCAGGGAAGTCGCCAAACGGTCAGCAGCGAACTGACGCCACGGGAGTTCCACCCCAACTGACGGTCTGCCAGAGCCGCCCTCATTGCCTGCGACGGTTTTATCACGCTCGGACTGTGACTGGACGGGAGTATCATTATCATCTTTGTGGGTTACGGCGAAATCGGGAGCTGCCCGATATTTTGAGTAGGTAGTTGTCGCTCTCTGCCTTGCGGCAGGTCGTGGCGTACCTCTCGACACGCTTATGCTTATCACAATCACAAAGAGAAAGTATTTGGCGAATGGCTATTCGATTGACAAGGAACAATCCTGTTTTCGCCACACAAAGGAAAACAGGGTGTGAGGATTTTGTCCTCTCACCCTGTAGCCCGTGGGGAACTGCGATTTTCCCCTCTATTCAAAAAACTTTTTTAATTTTTCTTTGAGCCTGTCCATTCGCCTGTAAACAGCTTTCTCGGTAATGTTGAGAGAGTGGGCTATTTCACGAGTGGAATAGCCTTGTATCTTCAGCAAGGCGATTTGCAGGGTCAGCTTGTCCACCTTAATCAAAATCTGATAGAGCTGCTGATTTTCGATACTGTCCAAAAAATCCTCAACCGTCTTTATTTCGGGCTGCTGCGTATCATCGGCAACTCCCTCAAGGTATGTACCCGCTTCCTGCATACGCTGATAGTACCGTCTGTCTGAATTGAAAATCGCCCAATCGTGAGAACGGAGCGTTTCAATGGTACTTTCATCAACGCCGAGCTTCCTTAACTGTTTTTCTTCGGCTTCTTTCCAGAGCCGCCATTTCTTTTCTTCTCTGGCTTTGTTGTAAGCCATACTGTTTTACCTCCAATCTGAATTTTTTGAAAATTCAGATTGAAAGGCGGCGAACGACAGCCCCCGCCAGAAGCAGGCTTATCCTTTATTCCGACAAATAACGACAAACAAAAAACCGCAAAGGCTGTCATACCTTTGCGGTTATAAGCAATATAAGTTCTATTATGTAGATATATGGCTTCTGTTTTA
>CASFRX010000022.1 GCA_949297075.1 uncultured Oscillospiraceae bacterium
ATAAATATTTAATAATTATATATATTGCATTTACCATTTTCGTCTTTTGTTTGAGTTGAATAAATTTTATTCTCCGAAAACTGTAAAAATTTACCCTTTAAGCATTGCAATTTGAAGAAAAAGAGGATAAAATAATAGAGATTAAATATTTTTATAATGGGAAGATTTTGCAACATGCATTATTCTCACGAAAGGAAAAGACATGGCTAAAAAAACAGTACAGTTTACAGAAACCGTGCTCCGCGATGCTAACCAGTCACTTATCGCCACAAGAATGCCTATGGAAGATTTCAAGGCTATTCTCGGCGAGCTTGATAAGGCAGGCTACTATTCGCTGGAGTGCTGGGGCGGCGCAACATTCGATTCATGCTTGCGTTACCTTGGCGAAGACCCGTGGCAGAGGCTGCGAACAATCAAAGCCGCTTGTCCCAACACAAAGCTGCAGATGCTCCTCAGAGGCCAGAACCTTTTGGGCTACAAGCACTACCCCGATGATGTTGTTCGCAAGTTCGTTGCAAAAAGCGTTGAAAACGGCATTGATATAATCCGTATTTTCGATGCTCTGAACGACCTGCGCAATGTTGAGGTTGCAGTTGACCAAACCCTTAAAAGCGGCGCTATCGCTTCGGGCACAATCTGCTACACAACAAGCCCCATTCACAATATCGAAAGCTACGTAAAGATTGCAGAAGGCTTTGAGAAGATGGGCGTACAAACCATCTGTATCAAGGATATGGCAGGCATCCTCGCTCCTCAGGAAGCTTACGACCTTGTTAAAGCGCTCAAGAGCGCCGTTAAGCTCCCCGTAGTTGTTCACACACACTCCACAACAGGTCTGGGTATGCTCAGCCTGCAAAAGGCTGTTGAGGCAGGTGCAGATGTTATAGACACTGCTATTTCCAGCCTCTCCGGCGGCACAAGCCAGCCCCCCACGGAGACGCTTGCTTATGCTCTCAAGAATCAGGGCTACGATGTTAGACTTGACCCCAAGGTTCTCTCAAAAATCAATTCTTACTTCAAGCCCCTTCGTGCGAAATACCTCGAAAGCGGTCTGCTCAACCCAGTTGTTATGGCAACTGAAACAGACGCTCTTGATTATCAAATTCCCGGCGGTATGCTCTCCAACCTTGTGGCTCAGCTCACTGCTCAGGGCAAGCTTGACAAGCTTGATGAGGTTCTTGCAGAAACTCCCAGAGTCCGTGAAGACCTCGGCTATCCGCCCCTCGTTACTCCTATGAGCCAGATGGTTGGCGTTCAGGCAACCTTCAATGTTCTTCTCGGCGAGAGATACAAAAATATCTCAAAAGAAGTTAAAGCCTATATCAAGGGCGAATACGGCAAGGCTCCCGGCAAGGTAAGCAAAGAGCTTCAGAAGCTCGTCCTTGGCGATGAGAAGCCCTTTACAGGCAGATTTGCCGATACTCTTGAGCCCGGCTTTGAGGCCGCTAAGGAGGAGCTCGGCGCAGACGCACGCTGTGACGAGGATGTGCTTTCTTACATCGCATTCCCCCAGCAGGCCAAAGCTTTCTTCGAGCAGAGAAAAGAAAGAGAAAAGAACACATTCAAATATTCAATTAAGGAAATCAAGGAGTGATAGCGATGTTAGCAGGAAAAGCGCTCGGCTTAACTGATGCGCTCATGGTTTCCGGTGTAAGCATATTTGTTGTTATGGCAGAGCTTGCTCTTATCGCCGTTTTGGTATTTTTGCTTTCTCGCATTGTGAGAAGCCTCTCAAAAAAAGGCGGCAATGTGGATGTTGTTGAAATTGAAGCTACCTCAAGAAGAAGTTCCGCTTCTGCGGCGCACGGTGCAGAATCTACAGGTCATGTAGAGCTCTACGGCACAGACGAAACAACAGCCGCCACAATTATGGCAACCGTCAGCCACCAAATAGGCAAACCCTTACAGCATCTCGATTTCAAATCAATTAAGCTGCTCGACACACCCCTTGAGCTCGTTAATGTAGACGAGCCTACAGCGGCAGTGCTCATGGCACTGACAAGCTACCAAACAGGTATTCCCCTCGAAAAGCTTTCTTTCAAGAGAATTCAGCTTCTCGAATTTTGCGGCATAGACGAGCCTACGGCGGCAGTTATCATGGCTCTCGTCAGCCATCAGACAGGTATTCCGCTGGACAGACTCGATTTCAAATCAATAAAACTTATAGAAGAATAAAAGAAAGGTACAGGTAAAAAACAATGAAATACATCGTAACACTTAACGGAAAAAACTATGAAGTAGAGGTCAACGAGACCGATGCAGTTATCACAAATGTAACAACAGCTCAAAGCGCAGCTCCTGCACCCGTTGCAGCTCCCGTTGCAGCACCTGTTGCCGCTCCTGCCCCTGCGGCAGCTCCCGCAGCTCAGGAAGCACCTGCTGCTCAGGAAGCGCCTGCTGCTCCCGCAGCTCCCAGTGCAGATGGCAAGAAGGTTCTCAGCCCCATGCCCGGCACTATTCTCAAGGTTCTCTGCAGTCAGGGTCAGGCAGTTAAAGCAGGCGATACACTCTTCATTCTTGAAGCTATGAAGATGGAAAACGAAATCACAGCAGAGTGCGACGGCGTTGTTAAGCAGATTCTTGTGGGCAACAGCACTGTTGTTTCAACTGACGATGTTCTTGCTGTTATCTGAGAGAGGGTTTAATTTTCCATGAGTTTTACAGGCGTTATTCTCGGCCTCTGGGAAAGTTCGGGCTTCGCCTCCTTAACATGGCAGGAGGGCGTAATGCTTTTAGTTTCCTTTGGCCTTTTATTCCTTGCTATTGTCAAAAAATTTGAGCCAATGCTCCTTCTTCCCATCGCTTTCGGTATGCTGCTGGCTAACCTACCTGAAACCGGCCTTATGGCAGACCCTGCCGGTCTGATGGACGCCGCTCAAAAGGTTGAGGGCGCGCACTGGTATGACGACGGTGTTTTACGGCTTATTTACGCAGGCGTAAAAAGCAGTATTTTCCCCTGCATTATCTTTATGGGCGTCGGCGCAATGACCGATTTCGCTCCTCTGCTTGCCAACCCCTCAAGCCTGCTTTTGGGTGCAGCCGCTCAGCTGGGTATTTATGTTGCATTCACCATTGCTATTCTTCTCGGTTTCACCCCCGAAGAAGCTGCTGCAATTTCCATTATAGGCGGTGCAGACGGCCCCACGGCTATCTTCACGGCGAGCAAGCTGGCGGCTCATCTGCTGGCGCCTATATCTGTTGCAGCCTATTCCTATATGGCGCTCATTCCTCTTATTCAGCCCCCGATTATGCGCTTGCTCACAACAAAAAAAGAGCGTGAAGTTAAAATGGAAACTCTGCGCAAGGTAAGCAAGACTGAAAAAATCATATTCCCAATAGTTGTTGTTATAATTTGTGCGCTTCTCATTCCCTCAACAGCTCCCCTCATCGGTATGCTTATGATAGGCAACCTCTTCCGTGAAAGCGGCGTTGTTGACCGTTTGAGCGATGTTGTACAAAACGCACTTTGCAATATTGTAACAATTCTTCTGGGTGTTTCCGTCGGCGCAACGGCCAACGGCGAACAGTTCCTCCAGCTAAAGACCTTGGGCATTATCGTAATCGGCCTTGTAGCCTTCTCCTTCTCAACAGCAGGCGGTGTCCTTTTAGGCAAGCTCATGTACATCATTACAAAGGGCAAGGTAAATCCCCTTATCGGTGCGGCAGGTGTTTCCGCAGTTCCCATGGCTGCCCGTGTTGCACAGGTTGAGGGCAAGAAAGCCAACCCCGCAAACTTCCTTCTCATGCATGCAATGGGACCCAATGTTGCAGGTGTTATAGGCTCGGCAGTTGCCGCAGGCTTTATGATGCTCCTGTTCCAGAGCTGAGCAGTTCGACTGCATTTTTCTCAGCTAAGCAGTGCCAATGCTCATCGGTCATTTCGGTGAGCATGGCGCTTTCCCCTATCACTTTACCAAATTCATTCAAGTACAGCTTAATTTTCCCTAAGCCGTTTTCGGCTCTCACCAAAAGGCGATATACGCCGTCTAAAGTATAAAGTCTGCTTTCATATCTTGAATTAACTTTTCGCAAAGCCTGCGCACAGGCAATCAGTTCATCTGCCGAATCTATTTCACAGGTTATGTATTCGGCCTTTTTCACCAAATACCTTTTCGGTTTGCGGCGACCGCTTTCCTCCTGACCGGCAGAAAAGAACAGCACGCAACCGCCCGAATCACGGCGCATAGCCTCAACAAAAAGGCAGCCCGTTGTATCAATCTCACAGCCCAAAGCTCGCCTTGCGCGTGAAAGAATAGTCCATATTACGCGCTTGGTTTCAACCTTTGAATAATCCATCTCCTCATATGTTATGTTGAGGTTTTTCATATCATCATCAGACAGCTCGACGATAATGGTTTCGTCGGTTAAGGCTTCAAATTTCATTTTTCTACCCCCTGTTAATGTATTCGCCATTACATAATAATACTAAACTAAATCGGACTTTAAAATCAATGCACAAAATAAGGAAGGAGATTTGCCATGGCTCAAGTATCTTCAAAAAAAGATATACGATCATTTCAGCTTGATATGCTGGCAATTCTTGTTCTGCCCTGTGTAAGCGCATGGTATTTTTACGGCTCAAGAGCAGTTGCGCTTATTTTTATGTCAGTTTTAAGTGCGGTAATCTGTGAAGCCGTAGGCCGAAAGGCATTAAAGCAAAGCTCTGCAATAGGCGATTTGAGTGCGATTGTAACAGGCATAGTCATAGCTCTGATGTTGCCTGCCAACGCTCCCCTTTGGCTGCCTGTTTTAGGCAGCAGCTTTGCAGTTGTTGCGGCAAAGCTCCCCTTCGGCAGAACAGATACCCTCGTCTTCTCTCCTGCGGCGGCAGGTATGTCTTTCTTAACTATATGCTTCCCGAACCTGATTTTTGACTATCCGCAAATCACAGCTTCAAACACCTTGCTTTCAGGCTCGGCAGGCTCATCTCTCGGCTTTATGCTTTCCCAAAACACTTCAATCAGCCTGAGCTCCGTTAAAGCCATTGATATTTTTACGGGAAATTATCCCGGCCCTATGGGTGCAGGCTGTATTATCGTTCTTTTCGGCAGCGCCATTTATATGCTAATTCGCCGAACCAAGCTTTTCATAAGCGTTTCGGGCTTTGTAACCGGTGCGGCTCTGATAGCCATATGCTTCCCCCGAGTTACAAATCTGTTCTCCTCTCTTGTTTTAGAGCTTTGTGCAGGATATATGCTTTTTGCCGCACTCTTCCTTTTAACAGAGCAGGGTACACAGCCCAAACGCCCCTTAAGCCGCCTGTTGTACGGATTTTTCGGCGGCATAGTTTGTATGTGCATGCGCCGCTTCGGTGCATTTGAAGAGGCCGCAAGCTTCGGCATACTTATAATTAATGCCGTGTGGCCAGTAATTGATAAGTGGCTTGTAAAGCTCCTTGAAAAAAGGGAGGTAAAACAGTGAAAAACTTAAAGGTTATATCAGCTCTCTGTGCTACAGCTATTTTATGCTTGAGCTTCGCCGCCTGTTCCAAAAACGACAACAATAACGGCGAATCGGAAAGCTTCAACTTCGGCCACGCAGACATAGTAACAGCCGCAACAACCGCCGAAAGCACAGCAGCGAAATCTACAACACAAAAAGCCGAAAAAACAACAAAGCCCACAACAACGGCTAAACCCACAACAACAAAGCCCAAAACAACAAAGGGACCCACTACCACTAAAAAGCAGCCGACAACTGCCGCAGTAACAACAACTGCCCCCACAACAACGGCTGCAACTACACAGGCTGCTACCGACGCACCTACCACAGCTCAGCCCACAACAATCAAGGTCACGACTACCGTTATTGCAGATAGCTCAGATAAAGATTTTGAAAGCGACACCTTGCGCCTTATAAATGAAGAAAGGAAAAGGCAAGGTCTTGATACCCTTTCATATTCTTCCGAGCTTGCAAAAGCAGCCGAAACAAGAGCAAAAGAGCAAAGCGATATGGGACAGCTTTCCCACGACCGACCCGATGGCAGCAACTGGGACACAGTAAGCGATAAGGCTATGGCCGAAAACCTTGCTGCAGGTCAGGCTTCACCTCAATCCACCGTCACAGCATGGCTCAACAGCAGCGGCCACCGCAAAAATTTGCTCAACCCCGATTACAAAACAGCCGGTGTAGGCTGCTATTACAACAGCAAAGCGAATGTCTATTATTGGGTATTGCTGTTAGGATACTAAATTAATTAAAATTTTGCTAAGGAGGTATAAGACATGGCAGCACAAAAGCCCGGCTTTGGTTCAAAGCTTTTGCATAATGCAGGCATTTTTAACCCCGTTTTGGTTCAGGCTGTCGGTCTATGCCCCGTTATTGCAATGGCAACCACCTTCAAAGGTGCGGCGTTGCTTGCCTTGGTTGCAACAGTTACCATAACGCTCAGCGAATTTATAGCTTCTGCTTTTCTAAAGGTTATTCCCCGCTGGGTGAGAACAGGAATTTATATTATCATGGGCGGCGGAATCGTAACCCCGTTTATGGTGATGTTAGAAAGAGTTAACCCTGAGCTTTTCGGCTCTTTGGGAATATACTTGCCCATTATGGCGGTCAATTCCCTGCTCGTTCTGCGATGTGAAAGATTTGGCGTTAAGCTCAAGCCTCTCGCCGCTCTGACTGACGGTTTTACGGCATCCGTAGGTTATTCAGCCGTTTTGATTTTAGTCGGCATTTTGCGTGAATTTTTGGGGAACGGCTCAATAGCAGGCTTTAAGCTGTTTAAAAATATGGCTATTCCGGGTTTGCTTCTTCCCTTTGGCGGCTTTTTGATGATAGGCTTTGCCGCAGCCGCTCTGCGTGCGTTTATTTCAGCCTATTTCCCGAAATACCTTGATAAAAAGCAGCCTAAGCCCGGAAAGAAGCAAAAGCACAAGGCAGTTTCTCCTGCACCGGCTATCATAATGCCCGATTTTACTCCCGAAGAAGGCCCCTTTACCTTTGATGAAATTACCGCACAGACAGCCGAAATTTTTGAAGAAGGAAATCAGACCGTTTCTTACGCTCAGCCTGAACGGTCAAAGCCTTACGGCGAAGCTGAAAAGCCTGAAATCCAACCCGAACAACCTGAAACGGCTGCAAATACTGCGCCTGTTAAAGAACAAGGGTCAACAGAGCCCGTGCTTGATATTCAGCCGGAAATCGCTGTTGAATCCGAGGCTGAAGTTGAAGTTGAACCTAAATCTGAGCCCGAACACATTGAGTTTAAAGAGCTCACATATGAAGAAGCCATCGGCTCAGAAGCCGAAAAACACGAGCCCATCGCTACCGAGCCTGCTCCAAAAGCGCCTCAAGCCGAACCCATACAAGCTAAAAAGCATTGGAATGTTCCAAGCCTTGATGACGAAGATGAAGAGCTTGCAAGACTTATGAATCGCTCAATGGACGACATTTTCAGCAAGCATAAGGAGGATGAAAACAAATGATTTATGCATTTTTAAACGCCTCCGTTTTTGCCTTACTGCTGCAAAACCTTGTTTTCGGCGGCGGCTTCGGAATGAGCGAAGCTATACGAATTGCTACTAAGCCCCGTGAGTTTTTCCCCATTGCGCTGTTGGTGGCTTATTTTACAAGCGCAACTGCCGCCGTCTGCTCCGCCTTGGATTTCATATCCGAAATTAATGCGCTGAGCACTTCCCTTCACCTTGGCGTTTACTGCCTTGTTTTGGCTCTGATATACCTTGTATCAACCGCTGTTATCAAGCTTTTTATGCACGACAAGGAGAATGTGCACCGCGTAGGTATGGCGGCGGTTAACACTCTTGTGCTTGCCGTTCCCATTATTAACCGAAGAGCCGCATTCAGTGCAGCAGAATCCATCGGCCTCGGCATAGGCGCAGGCATTGCCTTTATTATTGCCGTTTTGCTTATCAGCGAAGGTGAAGATCGCCTGAAGCAGAATGAAACCATAAGCAATTCATTCCGTGGCAAGCCGATTCTGTTTATTTACATTGCCATGATTTCCCTTGGATTTGCCGGTCTTTCCGGTCAAACTCTTTTTGTATAAAGAGGTAAAAAATGGAAAATAAAGAGAAAAAAGTTCCTGAACAGGAGCAGCTGCCTGAGGATTTCCGTCCGGTAATACCTGAACCGGAAATACACCGCAGACCGATTATGCAATTCAGCAAAGATTATGAAGATGACTCCCCCACCTCTACCCATGAACTGAGCTTTCAGCAGGAGGAGGCTCGGAGAAAAATGCGCAACGGCATAATCTATGCCGCCGTGCTTATAGCCGTTTTCATTTTAACCTTTACAATCACGGACACCTGTATTAAAATTTCCAACACACCCCTGCCGCCTACAACAGCCTATGTGCCGAAAACCACGGCGCAGACAACAGTTGAAATATCAGGCGAAATAACAGCAGAAGCAACGCAGGATATACCCGAATCCTTATCGGAAGAGAATAAATTTAATTAAATCAAAAAGCTTCACCTCGAAAAGAAGTGAAGCTTTTTATATTCTCTTTAAGTTCTATTTCACTCAACGATTTCTACTTTTTCCATTGTGATATCTTTAACAGGCTTGGTGGGCAGGCGCTCGCCGTTGTAATCACGCTCAATATCGAGGAAAGAATCCACAACCTCCATACCCTCTATGACCTTGCCGAAAGCAGCATAGCTGCCGTCAAGAGTGCTTGCATAATCATCGGAATAGCAGATGAAAAACTGTGTGCTTGCGGAGTTATAATCATTTGTTCGAGCCATTGAGATTACGCCGCGAGTGTGTGAGAGTTTATTCTCAACACCGTTGAGAGCAAATTCGCCTTTGATTGTCTCCTCCGTGCCGTTGCTGACGCCGTCGCCGTCAGGGTCACCGCCCTGAGCCATAAAGCCCTCATAAATGCGATGGAAGCCTACGCCGTTGTAAAAGCCCTCGTCAACAAGCTTCAAGAAATTTTCTACAGTAATGGGCGCATATTCGGGATAAAGCTCAACAACAAATTCGCCGAGAGGCTTGCCCTCGCTTGTCATTGTGAACCTGACTTTTGCGTTTTTGCTCAGGTCGATGCTTTCATCTTCGCCACCGCCGCAGGCCGCAAGGCCAAGGCACATTGCAAAGGCACAGGCTGCTGCAATAATTTTAAAAATTAATGATTTTTTCATTTTTCGTCACCTTTTCTCAATAATTTGATGTTATCATTATACAGTAGCGATATCAAATTTTCAAGTCTTGACTAATGCTCTAACAGCGTTTAAAATATAAATATATTTATTTGAGGAGTTAGCTATGAGCCACCTTATTGAAATCAAAGATGTTTATAAAATATACAATCCCGGTGAAAACGAAGTTCATGCTCTGGACGGAGTGAGCCTAACTATAGATAAAGGCGAATTTATTGCCATTGTCGGTCAGTCCGGCTCAGGTAAATCCACTCTGATGAATATGCTCGGCCTTTTGGATGTCTGCACAAGCGGCACCTATCTGCTGGACGGCATTGATGTTTTCACAATGACGGACGACCAGCTTTCCGAAATCCGCAACCAGGAAATCGGTTTTATTTTTCAGGGCTTTAACCTTATTCCCAGCCTTACGGCGCAGGCAAATGTTGAGCTGCCCCTGGCTTACCGAGGCGTTAAGGCAGAAAAGCGCCACGAGCTGAGCACAGCCGCCCTCACAAGAGTAGGCCTCGAAAAGCGCATGAACCACCTGCCCAGTCAGATGTCCGGCGGTCAGCAGCAGAGAGTTGCAATCGCCCGTGCCGTTGCGGCAAAGCCTCCTGTAATCCTCGCCGACGAGCCCACAGGCAACCTTGACAGCCGCTCAGGCAAAGAGGTTATGCGTATTCTCCACGAGCTTCACGAGGAGGGCAGAACCGTAATCCTCATCACCCACGATAACGGCATTGCCGATGAAGCCGAAAGAGTTATCAGAATTCAGGACGGCAAGGTTGTAGAGGATTATAAAAACCCAAGAGATTGATTTACAGCGAAAAGCTGTCATTTCGGCATATGCGAAGTGACAGCTTATTTTTAATTTCTAATTATTATATTTTAATCAATTTATCAAAACTATCAAAGAAGCACTTTAAAAACTATTTTTGTTACTGCTTCAGGCGTGTTTCCTGCCATAACGCAGGGCTTATGGGCATCTTCGGGGAACATAACCATAAACATGGCTGTTTTAAGGGTAACCTTGCTCAAAAATTTCGGTTCGGCATAAAATGCAATATCCCCACCTTTTGAGTATTCCTCGCTGAGCATATCCGTGCAAACGCTCAAATCTGCCCAATCTATGCGTTCTGCTCCCTTTACGATAACCTGAACATCGGCAAATTTTTTGTGAGCTTCAAACCGCTTTTCCTCTGCCTTGCCCGTTTCGTAGCTTGATACGGTTGCCTTTAATCTGCCGGGAATAATTTCATAACCGCCATCAGGCTTAGGTTCTGCCATGTATTCCTGCATGAATTTGTCAATAAATTCCATAGCCGGATGAAGAGAATAATAACGCTTTAAATCTGCAATTTTTCCTGAAACCATTGTTTTAACCTCGCTTTTCCTATAATATATTTGATTATACCTATAATTTTTTAATACTCAACTGTCAAATTGTAGAAAAACAGCAAAATAAAATGTGCAAAATATACAAAGCGAGTTCAGCCAAAAAACCAAGGTTTGGCGTTGCCGCCGATTTTTTGAAAACAGGTCAATAAGTGGCGAAAATTCATTGACGAGGGCGGTTTTTGTGGTATAATATGTATTACAAAAATGTAAGCTTGTGCGTTTGAAAAGACGCTATTCATTATTTTAGAGGGAGATTACTTATTATGTATGTTAAAGATGTAACCGTTCAGAATCAGGTCGGTCTTCACGCTCGTCCTGCAACATTCTTTATTCAGAAGGCTAACGAATTTAAGTCTTCAATCTGGGTTGAAAAGGAAGACCGCCGTGTTAACGCAAAGAGCCTTCTCGGTGTTCTTTCACTGGGCATCATGGGCGGCACGGAAATCCGCATCATCGCAGGCGGCTCAGACGAAACACAGGCTGTTGACGAGCTTGTTCGCCTTGTAGAATCCGGCTTTTCCGAGTAATTAACCCTATTATTAAAAGGCAAAAAAGGCAAATCTTTTAAGACGAAAGGGTTTAACGGCTTGAGGGCCGATTTGCACAATATCGTTTTTAAATCTTGCTCTGAGACTCGTACTGTTTTGGGCAAGATTTTTCTATTTCGGAGGTTTGTGCCTTGCAAAAATTCAAAGCTACGCTAATGGATGAGGCTGCCCTTGAGCGGGCAGTGCGCCGCATTTCTCATGAAATTGTTGAGCGCAACAAAGGAACAGACGACATCATTTTTGTGGGAATAAAAACAAGAGGTATACCAATAGCAAAAATGATTCGGGATAACATTACACACCTTGAGGGAATTGAACTGCCTATCGAGGAGCTTGATATTGCACATTTCCGGGACGACCTTGAAAACGCAAACCTGCACACATCATACTCAAAGCCTCTTAACACGGATATTACGGACAAGCGTGTTATATTGGTTGATGATGTGCTTTACACCGGGCGCACGGTCCGAGCCGCCATTGAGGCGGTATTCTCCGTGGGCAGGCCTGCTTCCATTCAGCTCGCCGTTCTCATTGACAGAGGTCACAGAGAGCTCCCCATAAGAGCAGATTATATAGGCAAAAACATACCCACATCCCACAGCGAAAAGGTCGCTGTTTTCCTGCCTGAGTTTGACGGAAAAACAGGCGCAGTAATAGTTGAATAAAGGCTTAAAGCCCTTTAATAAAAACCGCAGGAGGTAAAAAACAAATGAGTAAAAAAGAAAAAATCGTAGTTGGCTCAGAGCCTATTTACGACGCAAGAAAGCTCGGCGTGCCGAAAATGCTTATTCTCGGCTTCCAGCACACCTTTGCAATGTTCGGCGCAACAGTCCTCGTTCCCCTTCTTACAGGTCTTGACATTGCCACAACTCTGCTTATGGCAGGTCTTGGCACACTGTTCTTCCACCTTGTAACCAAATTCAAAGTCCCTGCATTCCTCGGCTCATCTTTCGCATTCCTTGGCGGATACGCTGCCGTTACAAACTACACAAACGAAGCCGGCGAAACCTTAATCAACAAAGAGATGCTTCCCTATGCTTGCCTCGGCGTTGCCTGTGCAGGTCTTGTTTATCTCGTTCTCTCAATTCTCTTTGCAATCTTTGATACTGCAAAGATTATGAAATTCTTCCCCCCTGTTGTTACAGGACCCATCATCATTGCTATCGGCCTCGGCCTTGCAGGCAGCGCAATCAGCAACTGCCAGACAAACTGGATACTTGCTCTCATAGCTCTTGCAAGCGTTATCGTTTTCAACATTTGGGGCAAGGGCATGAGCAAAATCGTCCCCATTCTTCTCGGCATAATTATCTCCTGCGCAGTCGCAACCGTTATGAATTTTGCAGGCGACGGCGATGTATTTGACCCTGCAAAGATTCAGGCTCTCAAGGACGCCGCATGGATTGGATTACCCATCCACAAGGAAAACATTGTTTTCGGCAATGTAACCGATAAATCAAAAATCATCAGCGCAATCATCGCAATCGTTCCCATCTCACTTGCAACAATGATGGAGCACATCGGCGATATCAGCGCAATCGGCGCAACAACAGGCAAAAACTTCATTGCCGACCCCGGCTTCAAGCGCACCCTTATCGGAGACGGTGTTGCAACAACATTCGCTTCCCTCTTCGGCGGTCCTGCAAACACTACATACGGCGAAAACACAGGTGTTCTTGCCCTTACAAAGGTTTATGACCCCAGAGTAGTTAGAATCGCAGCAGGCGTTGCCATTCTCCTCTCCTTCTCTCCCAAGGTAGCAGCTCTTATCAGCCTTATCCCCACAGCTATTATCGGCGGTATCTCTTTCATCCTCTACGGTATGATTTCCGCTATCGGTGTTCGCAATGTTGTTGAAAACAAGGTTGATTTCTCAAAGAGCCGCAACCTTATCGTTGCCGCCGTCATCCTCGTTTGCGCATTTGGTATCTCCGGCGGTATCAGCTTCGCAGTCGGTTCAATCAACATCACTCTTTCCGGTCTTGCTGTTGCTTCAATCTCAGGTATTGTTCTCAACGCAATTCTTCCCGGCAAGGATTATGTTTTCAAGGCTGAAGACGCAAAAAAAGTAAAAAATAATTAAAAAAACCTTGCTATTTCAGCAAATCTGTGTTACACTATCATTGTACGAATTGTAAACTAAGAGAGTGGGCTGCAACAGTCCGCTCTCTTACTGTTGTAGAGGCAAATTAAGCCTCATCGAAGGAGTGAAAATATGGCAAGCAAAGGCAAGGGCAAAGGCGGCAACACCGTTGCAGCAGTAACTGCAATCGCAGAGCCTATAGCAGAGCAGTTAGGCCTCAAGATTTGGGATATAAGATTTGTTAAAGAGGGCGCAAGCTGGATTCTCCGCATATTCATAGACAAAGAGGGCGGAGTGAGCATTGATGACTGCGTAGAAATGAGCCACGCAATCAACAAGCCCCTTGACGAGGCTGACCCCATTGAGCAGAGCTACTGCTTAGAAGTCAGCTCCCCCGGCACAGACCGAGAGCTTACACGCCCGGCGCATTTTGACAGCTACATCGGCGCCGACATAATCGTAAGGCTTTTCCGACCCATAGAAACTGGCGAAAGAGAGCTTCACTGCAAGCTCATTGCTCACGACAGCGAGGGCATAACCGTAGAAACCGACGAGCGTCAGCTCATGCTCTCACGCAAGGATTACACTTGGGTGCGACTCAACGACAGCAAAATAATTTAAAAAAATTTATAAATAACCCTGAAAGGATTGATTTAGAAAAAATGGATACTAAAGAATTTTTTGAAGCAGTTAAAATGCTTGAGAAGGAAAAGAACATCCCTGCCGATATGCTCTGCGAAAGGATTCAGGCGGCTATTGTTTCGGCAATAAAGGGTGAGTACGGCCGTGATATCGGCTACTGTGACATCAGCCTCGAAGATGGTGAAATGTCAGTATATCTTCGTAAAAATGTTGTTTCCGAAATTTCCGATCCCATAACCGACCTTCTCCCTGAGGAGGCACAGCGCTACAAGAAGGGCGCAATGCCCGGCGATATCATCGAAATTCCCCTTGAAACAAGAGATTTCAGCCGTATTGCTGCAAGCACAACAAAAAATGTTATCCGCCAGGGTATCCGTGAGGCTGAGCGCAGCCAGATTAAGCAAGAATTCCAGAGCAAGCACAACGAGCTTGTAACAGTTAGAATAGTTAACATAGACGCCGCAACAGGCAACGCAACAGTTGAGCTTGGCAAGGGCGAATCCGTGCTTCCCAAGACTGAGCAGGTACCCGGCGAAGAACTTAAAATCGGAGACCTTGTTAAGGTTTATGTCGTTGATATCCGCGAGGGCGAAAAGAGCGGCGTAAAGGCTATGATTTCCCGAACACATCCCGGCCTTGTCCGCAGACTCTTTGAAGAAGAAGTTCCCGAAATTTTTGACGGCACTGTCGAAATCAAGGCTATTTCCCGTGAAGCAGGCTCAAGAACAAAGGTTGCTGTTTACAGCGCAGACGAAAATGTTGACGCTGTCGGCTCCTGCATCGGCGCAAGAGGCGCCCGTGTAGGCAAGGTTGTTGACCTTCTCGGCGGCGAAAAAATTGATATTGTTAAATACAGCGAAGCTCCCGAAGAATTTATCGCAGCTTCTCTTGCTCCGGCTGATGTTATCAGCGTTGAGGTTCTCGATGATGCGCCCAACTCATGCTGTGTAACAGTGCCCGACAACCAGCTTTCACTTGCAATCGGCAACAAGGGTCAGAACGCTCGCCTTGCCGCAAGACTTACAGGCTGGAAGATTGATATTAAGCCCGAAAGCGGTTTCTTTGAAATTCAGGAATAATTTTAAGGTTTCGGCGGTGGCAATATGAATAAAGTTAGAAAAACTCCGCTTCGCAAATGCTTAGGCTGCGGCGAAATGAAGCCCAAGCAGGAGCTTATCCGTGCTGTACGCTCACCTGAGGGAGAAATATCGCTCGACCTCACAGGCAAGAAAAACGGCAGAGGCGCATATATCTGCCGCAACAGCGATTGCCTGAAAAATGCAATTAAAGCAAAGCGGTTTGAAAGAGCTTTCGGCTGTGAAATTGACAAGCAGGTATATGATAATATGCTTGCCGAGCTTGAAGAAAGCAAAGAATAATCAGCCCTTCCAACAAAACCGGTTAAAGATAATGAATACGGCGCAAAAAGCATGAGAAACCGGCGTTCAAATGCTTTTTTGCCCACCTAAGGAGGATAACGCATGGCAGCAATAAAATACAGAATCCACGAAGTCGGCAAAGACTTCGGCAAGTCGAGCAAAGTTGTGCTTGAGCTGCTTGCACAGTATTTTGACGACACTAAAAACCACATGACAGCTCTTGAAGACAAGGAGCTTGACATTATTTTTGAGACATTTACTCAGCAAAATGCAGTAGAAAGCTTTGACGAGTATTTTGCAACTGCTTCTCAGCCCAAGGCAGAGGAAAAGAAGCCCGAACCCAAAAAAGAGGAAACCTCTCAGCCCAAGGCAGAAGAAAAGAAACCTGAGCAGAAGAATCAGGCAGACAAAAAGCCTGCACAGAAAAAGCCTGCCGCTCAGCCCCAGGCAAAACAGCCTGCACAGCCCGAAAAGCCAAAGAAAAAGGAGCGCACCGGTCCCTTGCAGGCAAGAACCAAGGGTGAGAAGCGCACGATTGATACAAGAGCAGACAATGTTCAGCTTGAGAAATATAACGAGCACTATGAAAACATTGTTCCCGTCAACAAATCGGAGGGTATTCAGGATTCCTCAATCAGAAAGCAGAAGCTCAACCAAAAATCCAAGCAATACCGCAAGCAGGGCATGCGCTCTCACCGCCGTGAAACCGAAGCCGAAAGACTCAAGAGAATTGCGGCAGAGCGTGCAAGCAAGCAGATTACAATAACAATCCCGGACGAAATTACAGTCGGCGACCTTGCCCTCAAGCTGAAAATGACCGCCGCAGAAGTTATTAAAAAGCTCTTCGCTCTCGGTCAGATGGCAACTATCAACGATATGCTTGATTATGATACGGCGGAAATCGTTGCAACCGATCTTGGCGCAAAGGTCAACAAAGAGGTTGTTGTTACAATCGAAGACAGAATTATTGACGCCACCGAGGATGACGACGCAGACCTTGAGCCGAGAAATCCCGTTGTTGTCGTTATGGGTCATGTTGACCACGGCAAGACTTCACTTCTCGACGCTATCCGCCACACCTCCGTTACTTCAACCGAGGCAGGCGGCATCACTCAGCACATAGGTGCCTATAGAGTCCGTGCAAACGGTGAGCTTATCACATTCCTTGACACTCCCGGCCACGCCGCTTTTACATCTATGCGTGCCCGCGGCGCACAGGCAACAGATATTGCCGTTCTCGTTGTTGCGGCAGATGACGGTATCATGCCCCAGACTATTGAGGCTATTAACCACGCAAAGGCGGCAAATGTCAGCATTATCGTAGCTATCAACAAAATGGATAAGCCCGATGTTTATCCCGAAAGGATTATGCAGCAGCTCACCGAATATGAGCTTATTCCCGAAGAGTGGGGCGGCGACACAATCTGCGTTCCCGTTTCAGCTCACACAAAGATGGGCATTGATAAGCTCCTTGAAGCTATTCTTCTCGTTGCAGAAATGAAAGAGCTCAAGGCTAACCCCAACCGTGCCGCAAAGGGTATTGTTATTGAAGCAAGGCTCGACAAGGGTCGCGGACCTATCGCAACTCTCCTTGTCCAGAACGGCACTCTCCACGGCGGTGACATTATTGTTGCCGGTACAGCTGTCGGCCGTGTGCGTGCAATGGTTGACGAGCACGGCAAGAATGTTAAGTCCGCAGGTCCCTCCTGCCCTGTTGAAATCATGGGTCTTGCGGAGGCTCCTCAGGCAGGCGATGTATTTGACGCAGTAAGCGACGAGCGACTTGCAAGAGAGCTTGTTGAACAGCGCAAACAGAAGATTAAGGATGACCAGTTCAACTCCGTACAGAAAGTTACTCTTGATAACCTCTTCTCCTCTTTACAGGCAGGTGAGGTTAAGGATCTCAATGTTATCGTTAAGGCAGATGTTCAGGGCTCGGCAGAAGCAGTTAAGCAGAACCTTGAAAAGCTTTCCAACGATGAGGTTCGCGTCCGTGTTATCCACAGCGGCGTAGGCGCAGTAAGCGAAAGCGATGTTATGCTCGCAAACGCTTCCAACGCTATAATCGTCGGCTTCAATGTTCGTCCGGACCCTGCCGCACAGGCAAACGCAGAGCGTGACGGCGTTGAAATGAGAATGTACAGAATTATTTACGACTGTATCGAAGAAATTGAAGCCGCTATGAAGGGCATGCTTGCTCCCAAAACCCGTGAGGTTGTTCAGGGCAGAATTGAAGTTCGTAATGTCATTTCAATTTCCTCCGTCGGTAATGTTGCAGGCTGTTATGTTCTCGACGGCAAGGTAACCCGTACTTCTAAAATCCGCCTTGTTCGTGACGGTATTGTTGTCACCGAGGACGAAATTGCTTCCCTCAAGCGTTTCAAGGACGATGTTAAGGAAGTTTCTTCAGGCTACGAATGCGGTATTGTTCTCAACAAGTTTAACGACATTAAGCTTGGCGATATTTTTGAAGCTTTCGTTATCGAAGAATACCGTGACTAATTTATGAAAGGTAAAGGGACTGATGAAATCATCAGTCCCATATCAAAATATGGCAGGTTATAAAACTGACAGAGTTGCGGAGGACATTAAGCGTGAAATAATCGCAATAATCCGCGATGAAATTAAAGACCCCCGTGTTCAAGGCAAGCTTTTAACCGTAGTTAGAGTTGAAGTTTCAGGCGACCTCTCCTACGCTAAGGCATATATCAGCGCAATGGAGGGCTTAGAGGCCGCACAGGAGGCTGCAAAGGGTCTTAAAAATGCCGCAGGCTACATCCGCCGAGAGGTTGGCCAAAGACTGCGCCTGCGTAAGACGCCTGAGCTTCGCTTTGTCGCAGACGATTCTATTGAACACGGCATGAGCATTGCAAAAATGCTCAAAGACCTCGGCACACCCGAGGAATAATACTTGAGGAGTGTAAGCCATGCTTGTTAATCTTGGCGCAGTAGCTTCTTACCTTAAAGAACACGATAATTACACAATTCTGACTCACGCTCACCCTGACGGAGACACGCTCGGCTCAGGCTTCGGGCTTTGCCTTGCACTTCGCAGCATGGGCAAAAAGGCAAATGTAATCAACGAAGAAGAGCTTCCCCGTAAATTCCTGTATCTTGATGTTGAAAAGCAGGATTTCGAGGAGCAGACAGTAGTTGCCGTTGATATAGCGGATACGGCTCTCATGGGCAAAGGCGTTGAGGCAGAATATGCAAAAAGGGTTGACCTAAGCATCGACCACCACGGCTCCAACAGGCAGTATGCAGCTCTTAACTTTATCGACTCAGCTGCGGCTGCAGCGGCAGAGATAATTGTCGAGCTTGTTGAGCTCATGGGTGTTGAAATAACAAAAGATATTGCCGACAGGCTCTACACGGGCATTTCTACAGACACAGGCTGTTTCCGCTACGCAAATGTAACCCCAAAAACTCATCTTTTGGCGGCTCAGCTCATGGGTTACGGCGCAGATGCGGCAAAAATCAACACCCTGATGTTTGAAACAAAAACTCGCACCTATGCGGCGTTAGAACGCCTTGCCCTTGACGGCATGGAGTTTTATTACGACGGTAAATGTGCAATAGTTACCATAACCCGTGATATGTTCGCAAAAAGCGGCTCAGATGAAACCGAATGTGACGGAATTGCCGCCCTTTCCCGGCAGATTGAGGGTGTGCTTGTAGGAATTACCCTCAGAGAACGTCACGATGGCACATACAAGGCTTCCATTCGCAGTCACGACCCTGTAGATGCAAGCGCAATCTGTGCAAGGCTTGGCGGCGGCGGACATCGCAATGCCGCAGGCTGTTCCCTCCCCTATGATACTGTTGAGGAAGCCAAGGCAAAGCTCATTGAAACCGTTGGAGAATTTATATGACAGGTGTTGTTTTTCTAAATAAACCGCAGGATATAACCTCTTTCGCTGCAGGCAACCGCCTAAGACGACAGCTCGGCGCAAAAAAGGCAGGTCACACAGGTACCCTCGACCCCATGGCAACAGGCGTGCTTGTGGTTATGCTCGGCGGTGCAACTCGGTTTATAGAGTTTTTGCCAAGCCACGATAAGGCTTACCGTGCAACGGTCAAGCTTGGAATTACAACAGACACTCTCGATATGCAGGGCGAGGTTTTAACTCGAACCGAAAGCCGCATAACCGCCAAGGAATTTGAGAAAGCTATGCTCGGATTTGTTGGAGAAATCGAGCAGGTTCCCCCTATGTACTCAGCCCTGAAAAAAGACGGCAAAAAGCTTTATGAGCTTGCCCGACAGGGAATAGAAGTTGAGCGTGAAAGCCGCAGAATCACTGTTTATTCCCTCAAAATGACCCATGCCGATGAACAGGCGCAGGAATTTGGCTTTGAGGTTAAATGTTCATCGGGCACTTATGTGCGCTCCCTGGCGGCTGATATGGGCGAAGCCTTGGGCTGCGGCGCCGCTCTCAGCGCACTTTGCCGCACTGAGGCTCACGGTGTTAAATTAGAGCAATGCAAAAGCCTTGAGAATATCACCGAAAAGGATATAGCGAGCATTGAAGCCTTGCTTCCCTATCCTATAGTAACAGTTTCCGAAGCACAGGCAAAACGCTTTTGCAACGGCGGCTCATTAGACGCAGGGCGCATACACACAAAAATCGCTATAGGATTAAACAAGGTTTATTCTCCCAACGGCAGATTTTTAGGTCTTGGGAGCTTAGCGGAAAACAGCGGCGAACTCACTATAAAACGACTTTATATTGACACATAAGGTAAAACAAATGGCAAAAAAGAAAAGGGCAGTTGCCCTGGGCAATTTTGACGGTCTGCACCTGGGACATATGGCGGTAATAAATTCCGCTAAGCAGTGGCCTGAGCTTTCCCCCTGTGTGTTGCTGCTTGAACCCCGTCCTTTCGCAAAAGACGGACAAGCGCTTATAACCGACAGCCATAAGGCTGATTTGCTTGAGCAATGCGGTGTTGAGGTCATCAAAACAGATTTTTTGAAAATTAAAGACTATGAGCCGGAAAAGTTCTTTGAAGAAATACTTATCAAAGAGCTGAATGCAGGCGCAGTTTGCTGCGGCTTCAACTACCATTTCGGCAAAGGAGGCAAAGGCAATTCAGCTCTGCTCGAAAGCCTTTGTAAAGCTGCCGAAATTCAATTTTTTGCGGCAAAATCCGTTGATTTTGAGGGTGAGCCTATAAGTTCAACCCGCATAAGAAACGCTCTGCAGCAGGGCAGAATTGAAGAAGCTAACGCCATGCTCGGCCGCAATTTCAGCTACTGTTTTGAGGTTGTTCACGGGGATAAAATCGGCAGAACTATAGGCTGTCCCACTATCAATCAGCTTTTTTCCCCTGAGCTGATAGTGCCGAAATACGGCGTATATTCTTCACGCACTTTTATTGACGGCAAGGAATACCGCTCCGTTACGAATATAGGCAGACGCCCCTCCTTTGCAAATGATGAACAGCGAAGCGAAACCCACATCATTGATTTTGACGGCGACCTTTACGGCAAGAAAATTCAGGTCAGCTTGTTGAGTTACAAAAGAGGCGAAAAG
>CASFRX010000023.1 GCA_949297075.1 uncultured Oscillospiraceae bacterium
AAATCTCGCCTGTTAAAAGAACACGAATATCTGTCAGCTCGTGAATTGCCTTACACAGCAGGTACATACCCATGCTTGCTCTGATAGTGGTGATGTCAAAGGTACCAAGTGTATAAATTACAGTTTCCAACGAAGATATAACTTCATCGGGCGTCATAAAGATTTCTTTATGCTCGCTGCCTATAAAATCGGCAACCTGACGGGCATATTTAAGGTCAATGGCATCCTCGGTCATACCGATAGCAAAGGTTTTAATAGGAGTTTTGCTTTTCTTTGCGGCAACGGCACACACTAAGGAAGAATCAAGTCCTCCCGAAAGCAAAAAACCAACCTTTGCATCAGCAACAAGCCTTTTTTCAATGCCGGCAGTCAATTTTACGCGAATGTTTTTGCAAACAGTTTCAAGGGAATCATCTGAGACCTCATCTATAGCGGCAATATCACAGTAGCAAATAAACTTGCCATCCTTATAGTAATGTCCGGGAGGGAACGGCATAATTTTGTCTGCCAAACCAATGAGGTTCTTCGGCTCGCTTGCAAAAAGAATTGTGCCGTTGCTGTCATATCCGTAATAGAGAGGACGAATACCTATAGGGTCACGGGCGGCAATATACTCTTTCTTTTCGCCATCGTAAATTATAAGTGCAAACTCCGCATCAAGCATTGGAAACATATCCACGCCATACTCTTTGTAAAAAGGAAGCAGAATTTCACAGTCCGAATCGCTTTCAAAGGTGTATTTTTCCTGAAGAACTTTCTTCAGTTTATCAAAACCGTATATTTCACCGTTGCAAACGCAGTAGCTGTTTTCAAGGCGGAAAGGCTGCATTCCCTCCGGCGTCAATCCCATAATGGCCAATCGGTGAAATCCAAGCAGGCCTTTGCCGGTATCAATAATTCTTGAATCATCAGGACCTCGTGAAACAGTTCTTTCAAAGCCTTGTTCAAATTCTTCTGTTGCACAGTCACCACAATATCCCATTATTGAACACATGTTTTTTTCTCCTTCTAAAATACAGCTAAACATAAGCCGAGTTTTAACGGCTTATGTTTAGTCGTCTATTACTAAATTTCAAGAGGTTATGTTCTCATAAAAAACCGTTCGTGAAGAATTATTCCTCATCTTGAAGAGCATAGTAGCCTCATTCGCCGGTACGAACCTTTACAACATTTTCGACATCACTCATAACAATTACACTTTCTATGTTATCTTACACTGTTATCTTACGCTGAACAGCATATCGGCATAAGACGGGAATGGCCAGAAGTCCTTAGCAATAAGGGTTTCTGCTTCATCAACAGCAGCTCTCAAGCTTGCCATTTCGGGGAGAACTGTATCTCGAATCATATAAGCCTCGCTGTCTATGTTTTCCGCATCCTTGAGCTTCATAACTGCGCTTTCGAGCTCATCGGCAGTCTTTGCAATTCTGTCGCAAAGAACAGACAGACGCTTTACGATGCCTGACTCATACTCGCAGGGAATAGATGAATCGAGAGCCTTTATGGAAGCTGCGTTTCCTGCCATATATGCCGCATATTTTGCAACAACAGGCGCATAAGAGCATTTAGCCATATCCACCATAGTATTTGCTTCGATTACTACTGTCTTACAATAGTTTTCAAGCATAATCTCCTCACGGGACCGAAGCTCGCGCTCTGAGAATACCTTGTGAGAGGTAAGCATATCAATATTTTTCTTATCGAGCAAATGAGGCATACAGTCTGCTGTTGTGCGATAGTTGAGAAGTCCGCGTTTTTCAGTTGCTTCCTTAATCCAGCTATCATCATAGCCGTTGCCGTTGAAGATAATCTTCTTGTGATCCTTAATGGTATTTTTAATCATATCATGAAGTGCAGTTTCAAAATCTTCTACGCCTTCAAGTCGGTCAGCATAAACCTTGAGAGATTCGGCAACCGCCGCATTCAGCATAATGTTTGCGCAAGCAATGCTGTTAGAGGAACCGAGCATACGGAACTCAAATTTATTGCCGGTAAATGCAAAGGGAGATGTACGGTTACGGTCTGTAGTATCTCTTGTGAACTTGGGAAGAACACTGACGCCGAGCTTCATTTTTGTCTTTCCTGCGGCAACATAAGGTGTATCGGTTTCGATTGCTTCCAAAATTGCGTTAAGCTCATCGCCGAGGAACATGGAAACAACTGCGGGAGGTGCTTCGTTAGCGCCAAGTCTGTGATCGTTGCCTGCAGTTGCTACCGAGATACGCAGCAAATCCTGATAATCGTCAACTGCCTTAATAACAGCACAAAGGAACAAAAGGAACTGTGCATTCTCATAAGGTGTTTCACCGGGAGACAAAAGGTTTACGCCTGAATCTGTTGAAATTGACCAGTTGTTATGCTTACCGCTTCCGTTTACGCCGGCAAAGGGCTTTTCATGAAGCAGGCAAACAAGTCCGTGGCGGCTTGCAACCTTTTGCATAATTTCCATAGTGAGCTGGTTGTGGTCGGTTGCGATATTTGTTGTTGAATAAATGGGAGCAAGCTCGTGCTGAGCAGGAGCAACCTCGTTATGTTCAGTTTTGGCAAGAATACCAAGCTGCCAAAGCTCATTGTTCAGGTCTTCCATATATTTGGCAACCTTGGGCTTGATTGCGCCGAAATAATGGTCATCCATTTCCTGACCCTTAGGGGGCTTTGCACCGAAAAGTGTTCTGCCTGTAAAGCGGATATCAGGACGGGCATCGTACATTTCCTTTGTAATAAGGAAGTATTCCTGCTCAGGGCCAACCGAAGTTTTAACGCATTTTACGCTATCGTTACCGAACAGGCGAAGAATACGGAGCGCCTGAGTATTGAGAGCTTCCATTGAGCGAAGCAAGGGGGTTTTTTTGTCCAGTGCTTCACCGCCGTAAGAGCAGAAAGCAGTGGGAATACAGAGAGTTTTACCCTTAATAAAAGCATAAGATGTGGGATCCCAAGCGGTATAGCCGCGAGCTTCAAAAGTAGCTCTGATGCCGCCTGAGGGGAATGAAGATGCGTCCGGCTCACCTTTGATAAGCTCTTTTCCGGAAAACTCCATAATTACGCCGCCGTCAGGTGAGGGTGTAATAAAGCTGTCGTGCTTTTCAGCGGTAATACCGGTCAAAGGCTGGAACCAATGTGTGTAGTGGGTAGCGCCGTTTTCTATTGCCCAATCTTTCATTGCGGATGCTACTGCATTTGCTACGCTTATATCTAAATCGACGCCTTCATCAATAGTCTTTTTAAGTGAATTATAAATTTTTGCAGGCAACTTTGCTTTCATGACGCGGTCATCAAAAACCTTGCTTCCGAAACTCTTTGCTATTGTACTCATAATTTTGTACCAATCCTTTCATAACTGCACATTTTTATTATCTAAGCCTTTCTGAATTCATCAAACCTTGCAGTTTAAAAGTCCAAATAAGCTTTGACTGTTAGATTGTAAAGCTCGATGAATTCAAAAAAGAGTTTTGAAAAAATAGAGAGAGCGTCTTTAACTTCATAGTGAAATTAAAGACGCCCTTGCCTTTTAATAGATATTCTGTTTTACCATCTTTGCTAAGCTCTGTTAAACAATACCCTGAGCATTCATGGCATCGACAACCTTTTCAAAGCCTGCAATATTTGCACCCGCAACATAGTTACCGTCTACACCGTACTTCTTAGCGGCAGCTTCAAGGTTATGGAACAAATCAACCATAAGCGACTTTAGTGTGCTGTCCATTCTCTCAAAGCTCCAATGGAGTCTTTCGCTGTTCTGCGACATTTCAAGAGCAGATGTAGCAACACCGCCTGCATTAGCTGCCTTACCTGGCAAGAAAAGAACACCATTTCTCTGCAGATAATCAACCGCTTCGGGAGTTGTGGGCATATTAGCACCCTCGGCTACGGCAATAGTGCCGTTAGCAACAAGATTCTTTGCATCTTCGAGATTCAACTCGTTTTGTGTAGCACAAGGAAGAGCAACATCGCACTTAACTGTCCATACGCCTTTACCCTCGTGATATTCGGAATTAGGTCTGTAGGCTTTATACTCAGTTAGTCTATGACGCTTAACTTCCTTAATTTCTTTCAGCACCGCAACATCAATACCGTCAGGATCATAAACCCAACCGTTTGAATCAGAGCAGGTAACAACCTTTGCGCCAAGCTGTCCTGCTTTTTCGATTGCATAAATTGCAACATTACCTGCGCCTGAAACTGCAACAGTTTTGCCCTCCAGGCTGTGTCCGTTGCTCTTGAGCATTTCATCTGTAATATAGAGAAGTCCGTAACCTGTTGCCTCGGTACGAACAAGAGAACCGCCATAGGACAAGCCCTTACCGGTGAGAACACCCTCAAAAAGGCCTCTTATTCTCTTATACTGGCCGTACATATATCCGATTTCACGGGCGCCTGTACCAATATCACCTGCAGGAACATCAGTATCGGCACCGATGTATTTGCTAAGCTCTGTCATAAAGCTCTGACAGAATTTCATGATTTCACGGTCAGATTTTCCTTTGGGATCAAAATCGGAGCCGCCCTTACCGCCGCCGATAGGAAGACCGGTGAGAGAGTTTTTAAAAATCTGCTCAAAGCCAAGGAATTTAATAATGCTGAGGTTAACCGAGGGGTGTAAACGAAGACCGCCCTTGTACGGACCAATCGCACTGTTAAACTGAACACGGTAACCTGTGTTGATTTGTACCTGACCATTATCGTCAATCCACGGTACACGGAATTTAATCTGTCTTTCGGGATTTACTAATCTTTCCAAAAGAGCGTCCCGTCTGAACTGTTCTTCATTTTTTTCAACTACCGGTCTAAGCGAATCAAGAACTTCTTTGACTGCTTGGTGGAACTCAGGCTCATAGGGATTTTCTTTTACCACGCGTTCCAACACTTCGTCAACATAACTCATTAAATTTCCTCCTAATAATACAAAAGACACCTTTAAGGATGAGAAATTTCATCACTTAAAGACGCCCTTGCCTTTTACGCACTGGATTATACACCCTGCAAAAATGTTTGTCAACCCCCTTTTTTGAAATTTTTGCGAAAAAAGTTTTTCACAAATTCTTCTGTTTTGGATTGACAATCAAGAATTCTTGCGGTATAATGCCCCGTAAAGAGCAAAGGCGTTCGTTTTAGTACAGAAAAACTTCTGTGCCGAAATGAGCGCCTTTCTTTTTATTTTGAAGCGCAGCTTACAAACTCTGCTTCTAACGGAAAGGCTGCAAAGCTCAGTAAGCATATGGAAGTTTAGGTAAATATGTTACAAGCCATATAAAATTTTTCTCGATTATATTTTGCAGGTATATTCACTCTACAGATTATTAATCGCAGATAAACCTAAGTTTGTCAAGAATGCTTAGACGAGGAAAGGACGCTAATCTTTATGAACAGTATTGAAGGTCAAATAAGAATTCCCTCCGGCTGTGCGATTGCCGCAGTGATATCCAAAGACGGAAATCGAATGACCGGCGAAAAAATAGTCGAATCAATGAAGCCGATGCACGACCGTTCCAACGGTCTCGGCGGCGGCTTTGCGGCATACGGCATTTATCCGGAATATAAGGAATTTTATGCTTTACATATGTTTTTTAACGACAGAGCCGCACGAAAGAACTGCGAAGTATTCCTAAAAGAACGCTTTGAAATCGTTAAAAGCGAGATTATACCCACAAAAAAAATTCCGGCAATTACCGATGAGCCGGTTATTTGGCGTTACTTCGTAGCTCCTTTGCAATCAATTCTTCATAATCTTCAGCTTGACGAAAAGGAATATGTTGCAAGAACGGTTATGAAAATAAACTGTGAAATGCCCGGCTCCTATGTATTTTCAAGCGGCAAAAATATGGGCGCATTCAAGGCTGTCGGTTTTCCCGAAGATGTAGGCGTATTTTACAAATTAGACGAATACGAAGGTTATTCATGGACTGCTCACGGCAGATATCCCACTAACACACCCGGCTGGTGGGGCGGTGCTCATCCCTTTACCCTGCTGGATTACTCTATAGTTCATAACGGTGAGATTTCCTCATATGATGCTAACCGCCGTTTCATTGAAATGTTCGGATACAAATGCACTTTGCAGACCGATACGGAAGTTATCACCTACATTATGGATTATCTGCTTCGTGTGCAGAAGCTCTCTCTCGGCGAAGCTGCAAGCGTTATTGCAGCCCCATTTTGGAGTACAATACAAAATAAAACCGACCTTTATGATAAACAAAAGCATGAGTTCCTGCGCACCGTTTTCCCAAGTCTGCTAATTACCGGACCCTTCTCCATAGTATTCGGCTTTAACGGCGGACTTATGGCTCTGAACGACCGTTTAAAACTTCGTTCCATGGTTGTAGGCGAAAAGGACGATAAAGTATTTATTGCAAGTGAAGAGGCAGCTATTCGTGTTATGGAGCCGAATGCAGAAAATATGTATGCTCCTGCAGGCGGAGAACCCGTAATTATCAAAGTAAAGGAAGGTGCATTTTGATGGCTATGCTGTTTTATCCCGAATTTGAAGTTGTTAGAAACGAAAGCAGATGTATTGCCTGCCGCGTATGCGAAAGACAGTGTGCAAACGAAGTGCATACTTTCGACAGCGAATCGGGACTTATGCTTTCAGATGAAACAAAGTGCGTAAACTGTCAGCGCTGTGTTTCACTATGCCCCACAAGAGCATTGAAAATCGTTAAAAGCGACTGTGCTTTCAGAGAAAACGCCAACTGGCAAGATGATACTATTAAAGAAATCTATAAGCAGGCAAATTCCGGCGGTGTGCTCCTGTCCTCTATGGGTAACCCGAAGCCGTTCCCCATTTATTGGGACAAGATTTTGATAAATGCCTCACAGGTCACCAATCCTTCTATAGACCCTCTGCGCGAGCCCATGGAAACAAAAGTATTCCTCGGCAAAAAGCCCGGCAAAATAAAACGGGACGAAGAGGGAAAAATCAAATTTGACCTTTCGCCTCAGCTTGAGCTTTCTATTCCCGTAATGTTCTCGGCTATGAGCTACGGCTCTATCAGCTACAATGCCCATAAGTCCCTTGCTGTTGCGGCAAAGGAGCTCGGTATTTATTACAACACCGGTGAAGGAGGGCTTCACGAGGATTTCTATGTTTACGGCGAAAACACCATAGTTCAGGTTGCTTCGGGCCGTTTCGGCGTTCACGAGGACTATCTGAAAGCCGGTGCCGCAGTTGAAATAAAGATGGGACAGGGTGCTAAGCCCGGTATCGGCGGACATCTTCCGGGAACAAAAATTGTTGGTGATGTTTCCCGCACCCGTATGATTCCCGAAGGCAGCGATGCCATTTCTCCTGCTCCCCATCATGATATTTATTCTATTGAAGATTTAAGACAGCTTGTTTACTCTTTAAAAGAAGCAACAGAATGCAAAAAGCCGATTATCGTTAAGGTTGCGGCTGTTCACAACATTGCAGCTATTGCAAGCGGTATTGCTCGAAGCGGTGCTGATATTATTGCAATCGACGGATTCAGAGGAGGCACAGGTGCCGCCCCCACAAGAATCCGTGATAATGTAGGTATTCCCATTGAGCTCGCTTTGGCTGCCGTTGATAAAAGACTTCGTGATGAGGGTATACGCAATAATATATCTTTGGTCGTCGGCGGCAGTATCCGCAGCGCTTCAGATGTTGTTAAAGCAGTAGCTTTAGGTGCAGACGCTTGCTACATTGCAACTTCGGCGCTCCTCGCACTCGGATGTCATCTTTGCCGCACCTGTCAAACAGGCAAATGCAACTGGGGTATAGCTACACAAAGACCCGAACTTGTGAAAAGGCTTAATCCCGAAATAGGGAAAGAGCATTTGATAAACCTTATGACGGCTTGGCAACATGAAATCAAAGAGCTTATGGGCGGTATGGGAATCAACTCAATCGAAGCGCTTCGCGGCAACCGTCTGATGCTTCGTGGCATAGGACTGACAGAAAAGGAACTTGAAATACTCGGTATTTCACATGCGGGGGAACAATAAATGAAACGAGTTTTTGTAAACGAAGAATGGTGTCTCGGATGCCATCTTTGCGAATATAACTGCGCTTTTGCAAATTCAGGTATGAACAATATGGCCGGTCAGGATAAGGACTTTGATAACGCTATTCCCATGAACTCCATCGGCTTTTTGGGGCTTCATATTATGACTGCCGGCAACTATGTAGCCGAAAAAGACGGCGGCACCGTCAAGGTTATAAAGCTTTCTGATTGCTACAAAAAATTCTTTTTAGAGAACGGCGAGCTGAAAGGATATATTTTGGTAGGCGATGTATCAGGAGGAGGAATTTACACCTCTCTTATCCGTGAAAAGACTCCTCTCGATACCCTTGATTTCGATTTATTAACAGAAAACGCATCACTTTTTGCATTTTCTTGCGAAACCCGTAGAAAAAAGCTTGGAAGTGTGGTATAATAACATGACATTAGATGTAAAAAATATTGAATTTAAAGAACTTAATGAAAAATTGCGTGAGAGCAACAGCTCAGTTACTCTTGAGGGTTGCTGCGGTCAGCGATTCATCGCCTGTGGTATGAAAGATAAAAGCATTACCATTGAAGGTATTCCCGGGAACGCTCTCGGCGCTTATCTCAACGGTGCTTCCATCACAGTAAACGGCAATGCTCAGGATGCTGTCGGAGACACTATGAACGACGGTGAAATCATTATTCACGGCAATATAGGAGACGCAGCCGGATACGCAATGCGCGGCGGCAAAATCTTCGTCAAAGGGAATGCCGGTTACCGTGCCGGAATCCATATGAAGGAATATAAAGAAAAGGTTCCGCTTATGATTATCGGCGGCTCAACAGGCAGTTTTCTCGGTGAATATCAAGCCGGCGGCATTATTGTAGTATTAGGGTTGGGTACCGACGGAAAGCTTGTAAGCAACTTCCCCTGCACGGGTATGCACGGAGGTAAAGTATTTTTCAGGGGCGAGGTTCAAAAATCCGCTTTCCCGAAAAATGTTTGTTTGAGCCCTGCCACTGCCAAAGATTTGGAGTGTATTAAAGAACAAATTTCCGAATTTGCCCATATTTTCGGCTATGATAAAGAGCAGATACTTAATTCGCAGTTTACGGTTGCTACTCCGGACAGCAACAATCCCTATAAGCAGATGTATGTAGCAAATTAATAGAAAGAGGTATAGCTATGAAGTATTCAAAGGAAGAGGTTATGCAGTTTGTAGAAGAAGAGGATGTAAAATTCATTCGTCTTGCTTTCTGCGATGTTTTCGGAAAACAAAAAAACATAGCAATTATGCCGTCTGAGCTTTCTCGTGCCTTTGAATACGGCATAGCTTTTGACGCATCCGCAATTACCGGTTTTGGTGATGAAACTCATTCCGATTTGCTTTTGCATCCCGATCCCGAAACGCTTATGTTTCTCCCATGGAGGCCTGAGCACGGTAAGGTTGTGAGAATGTTTTCACATATAACCTATCCGGACGGCACTCCTTTTGAATGCGACACAAGGGGTATTCTGAAAAGAGCTATTGAAGAAGCAAAAAAAGAAGGCTATTCATTTGCTTTCGGTGCAGAACAGGAATTTTATCTGTTTTTACTTGATGAAAACGGTAAACCTACAAAAATCCCCTATGATGAAGCCGGATATATGGATTTAGCCCCGGACGACAAAGGCGAAAACATTCGCCGAGAAATATGCTTAACTCTCGAACAAATGGGCATCAAGCCCGAATCCTCTCATCACGAGGAAGGACCGGGACAGAATGAGATTGATTTCCGTTATTCCGATCCTCTTTCTGCCGCCGACAACACAATGACTTTCCAAACCGTTGTTAAGACGGTTACTCGCCGCAACGGGCTCTATGTGGACTTTTCACCGAAACCGCTGGAGCATAAACCGGGCAACGGTTTCCATATAAATGTTTCGGTATCTCCGAAAAACAATATAGAAGATATGTACTACATGATTGCAGGCGTACTGAACCGTATTTGCGAAATGACCGCCTTTTTAAATCCAACGGAAGTTTCCTATACCCGTTTCGGAGAAAACAAAGCTCCTGCCTATGTTTCCTGGTCAAGAGAAAACCGTTCTCAGTTGGTTCGTATTCCCGCTTCCCCTGAATCGGCGCAGCGTGCTGAATTGCGTTCCCCTGACCCGTCAGCTAATCCGTATATTGCCTTTGCACTTGTTATCTATGCGGCGCTTGAAGGCTTAAAAAATAAGACTTTGCTTATGCCGGCGTCGGATATTAACTTATTCCATGCTGATGAAGCGACACTCAAGAAATTCAAAAAGCTTCCGCAGACCCTGAAAGAAGCTTGTGCAGCTGCTCAAAACAGCGATTTCATTAAAGAACACATTCCGGCAAAGGTACTGCAGATTTATTGCAAACAATAAACGGAGAATTACACTAATTTGAAAGGGGTGGCAGCAAATGAGTTTAGAAACAAGAATTTACAGTGTTCTTGTGGTTTCCTCATCGGAAGCTTTTAATAGCGCAACCCTTGAAATGCTCCCCCGTTCAAATTATCAGCCCATTTGCTTCACCTCTAATGTGAGCGAAGCCAAGCGATATCTTGCTGAACGAAATTTTGATTTTGTTATCATCAACGCACCGCTGCCTGATGACAGCGGCACTCGCTTTGCCATTGACTGTTGCAGGTCTATAACAACCGCCGTGCTTCTGCTTGTGCGCTCCGATATTCACGCAGAAGTAAACAATAAAGTTGTTTCTCACGGAGTATTTACACTGCCTAAGCCAACATCGAAAATAATAATGACCCAGGCTCTCAGTTGGCTTGCCAGCGCAAGGGAGAGGCTTCGCAGATTAGAAAAGAAAACTCTGTCGGTTGAAGAGCGCATGGAAGAAATCCGTATAGTAAACCGAGCTAAAATACTTCTTGTAAGCATCTTGCATATGACCGAGCCTGAAGCTCACCGCTACATAGAAAAGCAAGCCATGGATGCCTGCGTATCTAAACGAGAAATAGCCGAGGGAATTATTAAAACTTATTCATAAGCCATAAAAACGGCAAGATTGGATTATAATCATATTTACATGTAAGCCATAAACAAAAGAATGAGAGGTTATACCTTTTGGCACAGCCTCTCATTCTTTTATTTTACACTGTTTTTATTTAGTCAATCTTCGGCAGCTTTGCAGCATACTGTGCAAGCTCTTCGTCAGTAGGAATATAATCGCTCATTGCGCCGTCATGGAACTTCTCGTATGCAACCATGTCGAAGTAGCCTGTTCCCGTAAGACCGAAAACGATAGTCTTTTCTTCGCCGGTTTCCTTGCATTTAAGAGCCTCATCAATAGCAACACGGATTGCGTGAGAGCTTTCCGGTGCAGGAAGAATACCTTCTACACGAGCAAAATATTCAGCAGCTTCAAAAACATCGGTCTGTTTAACGGATGTAGCTTCCATCAGTCCATCATCATAGAGCTGAGAAAGCGTAGAGCTCATGCCGTGGTAGCGAAGACCGCCTGCATGGTTAGCAGAGGGAATGAAATCACAGCCGAGTGTATACATTTTTGCAAGCGGACAAACCATACCCGTATCACAGAAATCGTAAGCATAAACGCCGCGAGTTAAGCTGGGACAGGACGCAGGCTCGACGGCGATAATGCGGTAATCAGCCTCACCGCGGAGCTTTTCGCCCATAAACGGAGCAATTAAACCGCCAAGGTTAGATCCGCCGCCGGCACAACCGATGATAATATCGGGCTTAATGCCGTATTTATCGAGTGCGATTTTGGTTTCAAGGCCGATAACCGATTGATGCAAAAGCACCTGATTGAGAACACTGCCGAGAACATAGCGGTAACCGTCAGAAGTAACAGCCTTTTCAACTGCCTCACTGATAGCACAGCCGAGACTGCCTGTAGTACCGGGATGCTCAGCAAGAATTTTCTTGCCAACTTCTGTTTCCATTGAGGGAGACGGTGTTACCGATGCGCCGTATGTTCTCATCACTTCACGGCGGAAGGGCTTTTGTTCATAAGAGCATTTAACCATATATACCTTGCAATCAAGGTCAAAATAAGAGCAAGCCATGGAAAGAGCTGTACCCCATTGGCCGGCTCCCGTTTCTGTTGTTACACCCTTTAAGCCCTGTTTCTTTGCGTAATATGCCTGAGCAATAGCGGAATTGAGCTTATGTGAGCCGCTTGTGTTGTTGCCTTCAAATTTGTAATAAATCTTTGCAGGAGTGCCAAGCTTTTCTTCAAGGCAATAGGCACGAACGAGGGGTGACGGACGATACATTTTGTAGAAATTTCTGATATCTTCGGGAATATCAAAATACGGTGTAGTATCGTTGAGCTCCTGTGCCACCAGGTCAGCACAGAAAACACCCGACAGCTCTTCGGCTGTCATAGGCTCATGTGTAGCAGGGTTAAGAAGCGGTGCGGGTTTATTTTTCATATCGGCACGCAAGTTGTACCATGCTTTGGGCATCTCATTTTCATTGAGATAAATTTTGTAAGGAATTTTCTTTTCGGACATTGCTATGTCTCCTTTCTCAAATATTACCTGAGACAAAATAAAAACATCCTGTCCCAAGCCAAAACAATGCTGGGACAGGATGTGAAAATTCATACCTGCGGTGCCACCCGGCTTGACGCATCATTACAACACGCCCACTTTTCACGCACTAACATACGCAGACCTTTGATTACGGAGAGCCATACTCCGTCTCACATACTAAAAGTTCCCGAAAACTTTTTTCTGCTCGCCCTCAGAAGCCCATTCAGTTTCGTGTTTTTCGCCGCAATCACACCATCTGCAGCTCTCTGGAGAATACTAAGCGAAACCTACTTACTCTTCTTCAACGGTTTACTGTATTATATAGCTAAAGCGCTAAAATGTCAAGTGTTTTTTTGAATTTTCTTGAATTTTTCTGAGATTAGTTTTTTTTGTTGGGCGGACGCCGCCGTATATTTCAGCTGAGCTTTTACCTGAACCGTAAAAATCCAAGCAAGCCTGCAAAAGGTTGAATCAATTATATTGATCATTTCGACCGACAGGCTTTTTTGAGCAGGATTTTTATAATTTACAGCTATGAAATTTGTGCTGCTGTGTATGTTTTAATCATTTAAAAAGGAAAAACCCATAACGACTGCTCCAAGCACAACCAGCACGATACCTGTTGCCCGGTTAAGGGCTTTTGGCGTTGCTTTGTTTGCAAATACGGCGGCAATTCTTGCCCAAATGAAAGTAAAAACAACGCAGAGCGCAAGTATGAGCCAATCGGGTGAACCACCGATTGAAAAATGTGATACAGCGCCTGTCAAAGCTGTAAAAGCCATAATAAATACGCTTGTTCCAACGGCTGTTTTAAGCTCATAACCGAGAATGCTTGTGAGAATGAGCAGCATCATCATTCCGCCGCCTGCGCCGACAAAGCCGCAAATAAAGCCGATAATTATTCCGCAGATAATTGACTGAATCGCTCTTTTTTTTGCGGAAACTGACTGCATAGCTTCTTTAGTTGTCATAACGGGTTTTGCAATGAATTTAATGCCCAAAAGGAAGGTCATAAACACCGAAAAATTACCCATTGCCGTTGAGGGCACAAGGCTTGAAACATAGCTGCCTACGACCGTGAACACAAGAACACTAAACATCATTAACAGGCCGTTTTTTATATCAAGATTTTTATTTTTGCCGTAGGTATAAGCAGAAACTGCGCTGGCAAGAACATCCGACGATAGCGCAATACCCACCGCCATATACGGCTCCATGCCTAAAAAGGTTACAAGCATAGGTGTTATTACCGCCGCCGCACTCATCCCCGCAAAGCCTGTGCCGAGGCCTGCACCCATTCCGGCAAAAAAAGTTACAACAATTTTAATCAATAAATCCATTTATAATTTACTTCACTTCTTTAGAATTATTTTATTATTTTATGCGTAAACTGTGAACTTCGTTATCGCTGACAGAAAGTTCTATTTCAAGCGTGCCTTTGAATCGCTCGCTGAATTTAACCTCTTTGCCGTCAAAGGTTACGGTATATTTCTTGTTTTCATCATCGTTCATGGTTGCGATAACGGTAGTTTTTTCGTTTTTGCCAAAATAAGTAATTTTTGCATCAAGCTGTTTATTATCGCCGCTGAAATTCACTTGGTCAACCCATGTATCAAAGCCCGTGTTGAGGGTGCCTGCCTTATGGTAGGCATTTGCCCACATGGTAATGGGTGTTGAGAGTCCGCCAAAATTGTGGAACCATCCGCCTCTGCCTGTTACGACATTAACCATTTCAAATGTGTAATAGGAATAGTCAACCTCTCTCTTCCATACATCAAGAGCAAGCTTAGCTATAGTATATGCAAAGTCTGTTTCTCCCATATCAAGCATTGATTTCCATATGAACCACTGGTGAGGAAACCATACATTGCCGTTCCAATAGCCGTTTACCACAAAATATCCTGCCGTCATATCAACAGCGCTGATTCCGTAAGGCGAAAGCATTTCTTTATCGCTCTTAAGGTGGGAGAGAATTGCCGCTTTTTGCTCATCGTTACAAGCTCCTGCAATAATCGGATAAATTCCGTCAAGACCCTTGTTGCAGTTTTCTCCGTTTTCTGTGCGCATAAATCCAATAGGATTATAGTCCTTATCGTGGAGAACATAGCTGTAATATCCGCTTTCCTTATCCCATGAGTAGTTATTCAGAGCCTCGGTAAGCCGCTCAATATCTTCTTCATAGGTTTTAACATCATCTGAAAGGCCTAATTTATGTGCGACCATTTTGAGAATTTTACCGCATCTGATTAGCTGTGATGTTGAAATAACCGGTGCGGTAGTATCTCTTATATCTCTGTTCATCATTTCCACCTGAGCGGGATAATCATCCATGCCGCTTGTGGAATAGAAATAATCATAAGTTGTGGTGAGTCCGCTTTTAAGCTTTGCCGTTGTAGAACCTCTGACCTTACCGGCAAGATAATCATAGTAAAGTTTAAGTCTGGGATAAAGCTCTTTCATCTGAGATTTATCGTTTTTGCGTTTAAACATTTCAAGGAACTGATACATCTGAACCGGGACGGGAGAGCCGTGATGCAAAAAGGCATAATCGGGATTGCTTTCCTCGCTCAAATAAAGATCAAGACTATATTCGGAGAAATGAGGCGCATAATCATTCAAACCGAGCCCGATAAAGCCTGAATCCCATGTATAAAGGCAATCCCAACGCTTGCCGGGTGTGTGGTGAATAATATATTCGCCGTGTTTATATATGGGATAAACCGCATTAACCATAACAGTTGATTTTAGTATATTGCAGCTTAGTTCATATTTTTTGCCCTCTTTATTAAGGCTGATTTCGCCTGCTTCTTTTAATCTCTCGTCATATATTCTTTCGTATTCCTCCAAGGGGAGATATTCTGTCTCATCTTTTGAAATAACTGCGTATTCAATATGCTTTGAATTAGGCTTAACAAAAAGAGTATGCACTATTGCGTTGTGGAAAAAGCCGTCATCGCTGTGCTTTCTCGAAAAAGCGCCGGTAAAGCTCTCTGTTACATCATCAAAAGTAACATCAGAATTTGAGAGCCGTGCAGTCATGCAGTCTTCAAGCGCACCTGTTTCAATTTCTCTGTAACGAGTGTTAGCGTTGAAAGTGCGAAGTATAAATTCGCCGTCAACATCCCTGTATTTGCAAACGGAAATAAATCCGTTATCGCATGCCTTTGTGCTGATTTCGGGCATAAAATCATAGCCGACCGTTTCAACTGATATTTTTTCTTTATCTTCTTTTTCCGTAATGCAGAAAAAATCAAATTCCGCAGCACCCGTACCGAGAGCATTAAGGCTGAGCTTTAAGCTTCCTTTTTCGACTTTTCCTAAAGGGACAAATATAATTCTAAGCTCATCTGTAGGCTCAAAATCGACCTGAATATCATTGAGCATAAAAGATGCGGTGTTTTTGCTGCTTGTTAAATTTACACCAACCATTTCTCCCTGAACATAATGAATATCGCTTGTTCTGTAACGCACGGCAAGAACTGCATCTTCGTAACTGTTTGCACATTCGATTGTGAACGATGCATTATCGCCCTTAACAGCACCAAAGGGAGGCAAATAACGGTGAGGCATATGCCATTTGCCGGCTCTGTCTCCAAGGCCAAAGCCGCCGACAAAAGCATTGTCTGTAAACTCTCCTTTTTTGAAACCGTCTGCATTTTGCTCGTCCCACGGACGAGTTTCGGCATAATCATATGTATCATAATCAAGAGCCTTTTTGTACTCGCACTTTTCAGGAATAGTGAGCTTGCAGAATTTGGGATAAGGATACTCAATGGAACTGAAGAAATTAACAAGGCAGTTCTGTGTAAGAGGTGAATTATTAACAAACTCAGTTCTGACTAATGTGCTTTCATCGCTTAGTCTTACATAAGAAACCTCGGCGTAAACCTTATCTTTCCATTCAAGGTCGTGACGATATGTAAAAATTGAATAATCGGGCGAACAACGCCAAGGATGACATCCCGAAGGCAAAGTAACATTCGGAACCTTTATATCGCCGCCGAAAATTGCAGGAACAGTAGTAAAATCAAATCGAACGCCGCTTGCGGATGTATGCTCGGCAATTCGTGAAATTCCCATGTATTTCTTTCCGTAAGGACCCCAAACGGGAAATGGAGAAAACTTTTTCATTATATAACCGCTTTCATTTTTTTCTTATATTTTATCATAACAGAGCTTTAGTTTCAAGATGAGAAAACAGTGTAGGTGTTTTTATCTAAATCAATCGTCACGGTTGTGCCGTCCGAGCAAGTCGCTTTCTGACGGCAGGTAGAGCCTAAAAACTCGTGCTTCACCATTTCCTTGTTTACAGCTTTGCCTGCAAATCGGCAAGGGGTTTTACACGGGCAATCTCTTTTTTCAGCTATTCATTATTCAAAAGGCTAAGGTCAGCAGTGCGTTTATCGGTGCCGATTTTTCTCAAACTTATGGTTGCAAAAACAAAGACGAAAGCATCGGAATAGCACTTCGTTCCTGCAGAGTTTTTGCAGCCATTTCTGATAGCAATAAAGCTGAATAGGAACTCGCCGGCTAAACGGATGAGTTCCTATTATTTACCGATTATTTGCTGTTCATCCCTTCAAGCATTAAACGCTCGATTTCGGATCTCAGCTTTTCGTTTGCCTCTTCAACGGTCATATCCCCTACTTTAAAGGGTTTGCCGTATCGGACAGCGAGATTTTTGCTCCTGAATTTATAATCGCCTGTAAGACCGAAAGGAACTATGTAGGAATCTGTTTTCTTAGCAAGAGAAACTGCACCGGGCTTAAATTCCAACAAAAAAGCATCAGTTTTATTTCTTGTTCCTTCCGGGAATATTCCTATGGCACCGTCTTTTCTGAGAACTTTCATTGCCGATTTAACGCTTTTAATATCTCCGTTTGCTCTATCTACAGGAATACAGCCCATCATACCGAAGAACCAAGCAAATTTACCTTCAAAATATTCTTTTTTTGCCATATAATGAATCATGCGCTTTGTTGCGCAAATTGTAAGGCACTGATCCATTATGTGCTTATGATTGCCTGCAATAATAATAGAGCCGTCTTTTGGGATATATTGTCCGTTAATTATCTTAGGATTATAATAAAACTTAAAAATCGGTTTTAATATCGGCACAAACAGCTTATATCCAAGCTCTCTGTCTTCCGGTTTTTTCTCTTTGCTCATGCTAATTTACCCTCCTTTGATTTTTCCAGCTCTTGACGAACCGTATTTTCAAGCATTTTGTTTGTTGCCTTCAAACTGCCGTGAGGTACTTCAATGCTTGGAAAGAACTTGACGGTCAAGCCTTTCTTAAATGGCTTATACTTTCCCGTTATTGCAAAAGGAACAATTCTTGTATCGGTATCGCTTGCAATTTTTACAGCGCCGCCTTTGAATGGCATCATAATATCATCAGTTCTGTTGATTGTGCCTTCAGGAAAAATAGCAATAAGCTTTCCGTTATTCAAAGCCTCTTCGGCGCTTATAATCGCATCCTTGCCGTTGGTTTTGCGATCAATAGGGATTATACCCAAACCGGGAAAAATAAATTTTCCCAAACCTTTCATAAGCTCGATTTTAGCAATATAGTGAACAACTCGTTTTGTAGCCTTCGCAATTATTAAACAATCAAGAAAATTAGTGTGATTGCCGGCTAAAATAATTTTTCCTTCCTTTGGAATGTTTTCTTTTCCAATAATTGTCGGTCTGTAAATCGGTGTAAGAATTACATTCAGTATAGGTTTTACTACCCTATATAATATCGGTTCTTTCATTCATTTACCTCTCTCTATTAATTTGCCAAAACAATAATTTCATTATCTTGTGCAGAAAGCCGAACCTCTTTTAGAGGAGTTTCCGCATTATCTACAATAAGATTAGCTATCTTGTCCTCAATATTTCGTCGAATTGCGTTGCGTAAATCACGGGCGCCTCGTGTGCCGTTTTCGCACTTTTTAGCCAAGGCTTCCGGCACATCATCGCTCCAGCTAAATGCAATGCCTTTATTCTGCAACGGCTCAACGAGCTCATTCAGCATCAAAACAGCTATTTCTTTATAATTCTCCTGAGTTAAATCATTGAAAACTGCAATTTCATCAACTCGGCCAATAAATTCAGGGCGCAAAAATTCTCTAAGCGCTTTCATAGCTCTGTCTGTAGTTGCTTCGCCCTTGCTCTTGGCAAATCCGAGTGCACCGTCCTTGCGGTCGCTGCCTGCGTTCGATGTCATAATAATTACAGTGTTCTCAAAGCTGACTGTTCTGCCCTGAGCATCTGTAATTTTGCCTTCATCGAGAATTTGGAGCAGAATATTCATAACATCCGGGTGAGCTTTTTCGATTTCATCAAAAAGAATAACAGAATAGGGCTTCCTGCGAACCTTTTCTGTCAGCTGACCTGCTTCATCATAACCCACATAGCCGGGAGGCGAGCCGATAATTCTCGAAACACTGTGTTTCTCCATAAATTCAGACATATCAAGGCGAATGAGTGTTTCGGGAGTATCAAAAAGCTCCTGTGAAAGAAGCTTAACAAGCTCTGTTTTACCCACACCTGTAGGGCCGACAAAAATAAAGGATGAAGGTCTGCGGCGCGGATTAATCTGAACTCTGCCTCGCTTAATTGCCGCCGCAACAAGCTTAATAGCTTCATCCTGACCGATAAGCTTAGCTTTAAGCTTAGTTTCAAGGTCTGCAAGGCGGCGCAAATCGCTTTCAATAACCTTTTGCGCAGGGATGCCTGTCCAAAGCTGAATAACCTTAGCTAAATCATCCTCAGTTACATTATTGTCCTTGGCAAGTTCTGCCAGATTACTGATTTCGTTTTCGCAAGCCATAATTTCAGCCTTAACCTTGCTCACGGCTTCATAATCAATTTCTTTTGCTTCTGAAAGCTCCTGATGCTCAACTTTAAGAGTGGCAAGCTTCTTTTCCGCAACCTCGCACATAGAAATATACTTATTGCGAAGATTGGCGCAAGTGCAGGCTTCATCAAGCAAGTCTATAGCTTTATCAGGCAAAAATCTGTCGTTAATATAGCGTTCGGAAAGCACAACTGCGCTGTAAACCAAAGAATCGTTAATTCTGACTCTGTGGTAAGCTTCATAGTAATCCTTAATGCCTACAAGAACCTTGTAAGTATCTTCAATACTCGGTTCTTCAACCTTAACAGGCTGGAGTCTGCGCTCAAGAGCGGCATCTTTTTCAATATATTTACGATATTCCGTAAAGGTTGTTGCGCCGATAATCTGAATTTCACCGCGAGAAAGAGCAGGCTTTAAGATATTAGCCGCATTCATTGAGCCTTCAGCATCGCCCGTACCTACAAGATTATGAACCTCATCAATAAAGAGGATAATATTTCCCTCTGCCTTTACTTCATCAACAAGGCCTTTGATTCTGCTTTCAAACTGACCTCTAAACTGTGTTCCTGCAACAAGGGCAGTTAAGTCAAGCAGATGTATTTCCTTATCGGCAAGTTTTGCCGGCACATCTCCGCTTGCAATCTTTAGCGCTAAGCCCTCTGCAATAGCGGTTTTACCTACACCGGGTTCACCGATAAGGCAAGGATTATTCTTACTGCGGCGGCAAAGAATCTGTATAGCACGGTAAATTTCATTATCACGGCCGATAATTCTGTCAATCTTGCCGTCTTTAGCCTTTTTAGTAAGGTCAGTACAGTAAAGAGCTAAATACTTTCTCTTTTTATTGTCAGGCTTTTTCTTCTTTTTGCCGAAATCTCTGCTATTTTCTCCGCCGACTTCTTCTGCTACAATTTCGTTTTCATCGCCATGCTGAATTTCAGGCATATCACCCATACCGTTCATAAAGCTTTGCATAAACGGGAAGGTCGGTGCACCGCCGTTTTCAAAGGCATCATCCATGCCGTCAAAAGCAGCATCCATTTGCTCCGTAACTGCGTCAACATCGTCTTCGGTAATGCCCATTTTTTCCATCATTTGCTTGATGGGACCAACATTCATATCCATTGCGCATTTAAGGCAAAGTCCTTCCGGAGTACCCTGACCGTTTTCAACACGCTGAATGAAAATTACCGCAGGACGCTGTTTGCATTTACTGCACATCATTCTTTTCATTTCTTTTATTTTAAACTCCTGTGAATATGAATTATTTCTTGCCGTATTTTTCTTTTACCTGCTGTAATACACCGGGGATGTATGAAGCAAAGGCAACAAGCGCCAGTACTGCTGAAATTGAGACCAAAACCATACAAGCAACACTGGGCAGAGTAAATGCGCTTGCAAAAACACCCACCTCAGGACCAAAGAGGAACAAAACAACCATAACACCGTAAAATACAAATGTTGCAACCTTGCCGTAAATCTCGGCTGCACTTGGCATCATGCCGAGAACTATCATGGTGACACCGCCGATAACAAAGATAGCTTCTTTAATAAGGAAAACTAAGAAAATCCAACTGAAAGCACGGATTACACTGTCATTTACCGCATTGAATTTGAGGAACAGTATAATTGCTATTGTAATTTGCGTAAGTTTATCTGCGAGAGGGTCAAGCATTTTGCCGAGCTCACTTATCTGATTGAACTTACGAGCGATTTTTCCGTCTATAAAATCAGTTATTCCGCTGATAATAAGTATTGCCAAGGACCAACCGAGGTATCCCTTATAAAAAAGCACACCAAAAACGGGAATAAGTAAAATTCTCACAAAAGAAATAAAATTGGGAACGGTTTTCCAACCTGTCAAATAATGTTTAATAATATCCATTACAATATCACACTCCAAAATTATATGTTAATTTAATACATAAAAATTTGACTGATTTTTAAATTAAACTCGCCGCATCAAATTCACGGACAACAGCGCTTATATGTGAGCTATCAAGCGCCTTGTCTAAATCACTGCCATCGTTTAAAATTGAGGCAAGTGCATTAACTGCGAGGCTGAGCATTAAAACTATCACAACTCCTTTCACAGCGCCTAAGCCGGCACCAAGCAATTTATTTGCTTTTTTAAGCAGCCACGGCGCAGGTAATTTATTAACAAAACTGACTATCCATCCCAATACCATTCTAACTATAAAGAAAACAAGGATGTAACAGACAAGTTTTAACAAAACTATAGCACCCGGACGAACAATCTGCCTTGATATTTGCAAAGCAGTATCCTCGGCCGAAAGCTTCAACTCGGAAACTTCCCTTGAGATTCCCTCTATATCTACACCTAAACTCTTTGCAGGTTCAATCAAAAATTCAGGTATCATCTTAACCGCCGCATTAACGGTTTCAACCGCTGTTTTCAGGTCAATATTTTCGTCCATAGCTGTCTGGATTTTGTCAACAACTGCTTTTTCTAAAACATTATCGTAAACAATTTCCGCCGCAGGCTGTGAAAGAGTAAGCGCAGCAGCCAAAGCGGCAACAGTACAAACAAGCGACAAAATGCACTTTAGAAAGCCCTTTTGAGCAGAACTGAAAACTACGGCAATAAAAATAACAACAAATACTATATCTATACCGTAACTGATTAAGAATTCCATAAACGCCTCCCCTATTCTATATCGTTTTAACATCAAGTCTGAGCAAATCGCCGTAACAAAGCGCATAGGCGTATTTACCAATAACAGTTAACTGTTGAGCATTCATATCTAACTGTGTTTTGCCGATTAATTTGCCGGAATAGTTGTAGGAATATACTATATTATTCGAGTCGGTAAAGCAAACATACTTATCGCTGACATCAACACAGTCTACATTTGTTTTGGTTTCAATGTTGAATTTCTCTTTGCCGCTGCTGTCAAAAAACACGAGAATATCTGAATCTATGCTTCCGAATTTAGTAAACACCATTGAAAAACAGCCGTTTTCATAAGGAGTAAAAGAAGCTATTACATGGTTTTCAACTTTATTATCTAAAACAATTTCAGCCTTATCTTTGGCAATTTCAATAATATAATATGAACTTTCGGCAACGGCAACCGCAATATCGTTTTCGGTAAAATATATTGTATTTACTTTAGCCGCATTAATAGGAAGCTGAGCTAAAACTTTTTGGTCCTTGATATCAATTATATACACAGTGGAATAAACAGCCGCATTTTTCGAGCCTATTCCCACAGCGGCAATATACTTGCCGTTTTGAGAAATTGAAGCGGAAATAATGTATTCTTCCGAGCATTTAAAAGTAAATTCATTATCATAGCTCGAGCTATATACCTTTAACACGCTTGCGGCATCATCAGCGGCGCAAGAAAAGGCAAAATTACCTTTTTCGCCTAATGTGGAACAAAAAATTTCTTTTTCAAGCTGTGATTCAAACAGAACATCATTGCTGTCGGCAATAAAAAACCTTCCTGTTGTTCTGTCAGTTAATAAAAACCTGTTTGAAATGCAGTTGAGCACAGGCTTTGAATATGAATGTTGATAACTGTTAATTTCTTTTGCTGTTGAATTGAGCAAAATTAATCCGTCATCTCTCAGCACGGCTAAATTACCGCCTAAAGATGTCATATTATCAACTGTTCCTGAGCCCATTTGCACAGGATAACCGTCACCGGGTTTCAAATTTGAAAAGCTCTGTGATATATAATCAGCGGCTTTTGAAAAAGTAATATTTCCAAGAGAACGCGCAGCAATAAACAGCAGCGAAAGCACAACGATTACAGCAAGTGCAATTTTGGCAATCAAAACAGCCTTTTCGCCTATCTGCCTTTGCTTTTGCTTCTTTGCTTGGGCAGCTCGTTGCCGCTGAGCATTAGCTTGCCTGCGCTCATTCATACGCTGACGCATTATCTCCTCTTCATCAGGGGTCATATTTCGTCTTTCATTTTCATCCATTTTCTTTCTCCTCAAGTGTTGCTTTTATAAAACACTTTGTTCAAATACAAGCCCTGTGCAGGGGCTGTAATACCCGCATTAGTGCGGTCGCAAGATTCAATAATACTTTCTATAGTATCGGGAGCTATTCTCCCCATGATTATATCGGTAAGTGTACCGACCATTATGCGAACCATATTATACAAAAATCCATTTGCCTGAACTGACATTATAATATTATCGCCGCTTCGCTCTACCTTAAAGGATTTGACCGTGCGTACGGTGCTTTGAACGCTGCTTCCCGCTGAACAAAAAGCCTTAAAGTCATGTTCGCCGCAAAAGCTTTGCGCCTGTTTATTCAAAAAATCGGCATCAATATGCTTTTTATAATTCCAACAGCGGTTTTCTAAAAACGGATCTCTGATTTGAGAGTTATGTATTAAATAAACATACTCTTTTCCCTCGCAACTGTATCTTGCATGGAAATCGTAATCAACCTCTTGACAGGATACAACAGCTATGTCCGAGGGCAAATATGCATTCAGTCCCTTTACAACAGTTTCACATGGTAAAAGCGACTGAGTTCTGATATTACAGCAGTACATATTTGCGTGAACCCCTGCATCGGTTCGACTGCAACCGACAATATTTTCACGAACGGTAAAAAGCTTTTCAACGGCATCCTGAAGAGTTTGCTGAACAGAGGGCGCATTTTCCTGCACCTGCCAGCCGCTGTAAGCGGTGCCGAGATATCTAATTGTTAAAAGCAAATTTCTCAAAACAACACCGCCAAATAAATTAAATCAGATGGACAAAAAATCGGTTGAGCAAAATCACACCGGCAAGCAAAACAATTATGCCGAAAATAAAGATAAAATCTAAGAAAGACATTTTCATCTGCTTCATTCGGGTGCGCTCGTTACTGCCTGTATAGCAGCGACATTCCATTGCAAAAGCAAGCTCATAAGCTCTGCGGAAAGAGGAAACGAACAAAGGAACTAAAATCGGTACAAGTGCTTTCGCTCGTTCAATAAGATTTCCGCTTTCAAGGTCAGCACCTCTCGCCTTTTGCGCATTCATAATTTTATCTATTTCTTCAATAAGAGTAGGTATAAATCGAAGAGCTAAGGTCATCATCATTGCAAGAGTATTGACTTGAATTTTAAACACCTTTAAAGGCGAAAGCAGACGCTCGATAGCATCTGTCAGCATAGTAGGCGTTGTAGTATAAGTCATAAGCGAGCTTGAAATAATCAGACAAGATATACGAACAGCCATGAAAATGGCAGTATATACGCCTTTATCGGTAATCTGAGCAAATTTCAAATCGAGCAAGACTTTTCCGCCCGTTGCATAAAAGAGATTGAGAATTGCAGTTATAAAAATAATCAGCAAAATACCTTTAAGACTTTTGAGAAGCATTTTAAACGGCACACCTGAAATCAGCACGCCGCCTAAAAGGAATGCAACCATAAGACCCATTGCCCAAAAGTTTTTGCAGAGAAAAATTACTACTAAAAATACTAAAGTCAGAACAATCTTAACTCTCGGATCCATTTTGTGCAGCAATGATTTCCCGGGGAAATACTGACCGATAGTAATATCACGAGCCATTTATCGTTCGCCTCCTTTCAGCATTGAAAGAAGCCTGCGATAGCCCTCTTTTACAGTATAAACATCGGTTTCAACATCAATGCCTTTTTCTTTAAGTCCTATAAAAATTCGGGTAATCTGCGGCACTGTAAGTCCCATTTTCTGCAGTTCATCAGCTCTTGAAAAAACATTCTCAACGCTGTCATACATAGCAAGTCGGGATTTATTCATAACAAGTATTTTTGTTGCAACGCTTGCCACATCTTCCATGCTGTGAGAAACAAGCAGCACCGTACTGCCTGTTGTTCTCTGATAATGCTTAATCATGCTGAGAATTTCCTGCCTGCCCTTAGGGTCAAGACCTGCAGTTGGCTCATCGAGGATAAGAATTTTCGGATTCATAGCCATTACGCCGGCTATTGCCGCACGGCGTTTTTCACCGCCGGAAAGGTCAAAAGGAGATTTACTGAGCAGTTCCGGCTTTAAACCGACATATTTTGCGGCCGCCAAAACGCTTTTTTCTGTTTCTTCCTTGCTAAGTCCCATATTTTTAGGACCGAAAGCAATATCTTTAAAAACCGTTTCCTCAAAAAGCTGATATTCGGGATACTGAAAGCAAAGTCCAACTTTAAACCTAACCTGTCTTATGTTACCTTTCTTTGCCCATATATCCTCTCCGTCAATAAAGACAGAACCCGAAGTAGGCTTCAATAAGCCGTTGAGATGCTGAACAAGTGTGCTTTTGCCCGAACCTGTATGGCCGATTATGCCGACAAGCTCGCCGCTTTCAATATCTAAATTTATATCCTTTATTGCGCTTACACTAATCGGCAAACCTTCGCCGTATGTATGCGTAACATTTCTAAGCGAAATAACAGGCATTATTTACTCCTTCAAAAGTGAAACAAGTGCTTCTATACATTCTTTTTCGTTTAAAATATCCGTTGAAATATTAATTCCGCCGGCCTTAAGCAGCTTGGCAAGCTGAGTTGCCTGAGGAACATCTAAACCCACAGCCAAAAGCTTTTCCGACTGAGAAAATACTTCACGAGCCGTCCCGTCGGCAAAAACGGTGCCTTTATCCATAACAATAACTCGGTCGGCTTCAACAGCTTCTTCCATAAAATGTGTAACCAATACTACTGTGATGCCAAGCTCTTTGTTGAGGCGTTTAATAGTAGATATAACTTCTTGCCTTCCGCTTGGGTCAAGCATAGCAGTAGGTTCATCAAGCACGATGCACTGAGTTTGCATAGCTAAAACGCCTGCGATCGCAACGCGCTGCTTCTGACCGCCTGAAAGCTTGTACGGTTCGCTGAGCCTGAAATCATACATATTGACGGATTTTAAAGCTTCGTCTACTCTGCGGCGAATTTCCTGCGGCTCAATTCCGAGGTTTTCGGGGCCGAAAGCAACATCGTCTTCAACGATTGTGGCAACAATCTGATTATCGGGATTTTGAAAAACCATGCCCACAGTACGGCGAATTTCATCAGTATTCTTTTCATCGGCGCTGTCAAGACCGTTTACAAGCACTCTGCCGCTTTCAGGCACATTTATGGCATTAGTCAGCTTAGCAAGAGTAGATTTACCCGAACCGTTGTGCCCTAAAACTGCAACAAAGCTTCCCTTTTCTATTCCGAGGTTGATATTCTCGACAGCAAGGTCAAGAAGCTTGCCCTCCTCATCAGCTTCATAGCGGAAGCTGACATTTTCAAACTCAATGATATTTTCCATTTATTTATCCTGCTTTTTCCAAATTGCCGTTGCGCCGCAAGGCAGTGACATACCCGTCTGTGCTACAGGCAAACCCAACTCTGCTCCGCTGACCGTACCGCCGTGTTTCGGAACGATTAAGGAGCCGAGTATGTATTCCATAACCGAGGGTGAAAGACCCGTTGTGTAAGAATTAATGAGGATTGCACGGGCATCATCGGCAAGGAGCTGTTCGCAAAGAGAAACAAAGTTATAAACTTCATCCTCCAGCTTCCAAACCTCACCGCCCGGACCTCTACCGTATGACGGAGGGTCCATGATTATGATATCGTACTTATTCCCCCGTCGAATCTCACGCTGAACAAACTTAATACAGTCATCAACCAACCAACGCACGGGAGCATCAGCAACGCCGCTTGAAACAGCATTTTCCTTTGCCCACTGCACCATACCCTTTGAAGCGTCAACATGAGTTACATGAGCGCCGCTTTTGAGGGCGGCAACCGTTGCACCGCCTGTGTATGCGAAAAGATTAAGAACCTTGAGGGGTTTGTCTGCATTTTCAATCATACCTCTAACCAAATCCCAGTTAGCAGCCTGCTCAGGAAAAAGCCCGGTATGCTTAAAGCCCATTGTTTTGATATTAAATTTCAAATCACCGTAGCTGATTTCCCATCTGTCCGGGAGCTTGCCGAGAAGCTCCCAACTGCCGCCGCCCGTTTGCGAGCGATTATACCGAGCGTTTGCTTTTCGCCACAAGGGATGGCGTCTGCCGGTTTTCCAAATAACCTGAGGGTCAGGGCGAATAAGAATAACATCGCCCCAACGCTCTAAACGCTCGCCATCAGTACAGTCGAGCAGTTCATAATCTCTCCATTTATCAGAATTTCTCATAATGTTTTATCCTAAAAATTATATAAGTCTATCTTTAACTACGCTTGCAATATCATCAGCAAGGCGTTTAATCTGTTCTTCATCCTTGCCCTCAACCATTACACGAATCAAAGGCTCTGTTCCTGAAACTCTTACAAGCACTCTGCCTGCGCCGTTAAGCTCAGCTTCTGCGCTCTGTATTGCTTTCTTTATCTCTGCATCTTTTGCATATCGAACCTTGCCTATCTTAGAAACACGGACATTGACCATAACCTGAGGATAAATCTCAATTTCCTTTGCAAGTTCACTCAAGGTTTTGCCGCTGCGCTTTATAGTCTGCAAAAGCTGAATTGCAGATAGCTGACCGTCACCTGTTGAAGCATAGTCAAGGAAAATAACATGACCTGACTGCTCACCGCCTATAGAGTATCCGCCTTCAATCATGCGCTCAAGCACATATCTGTCACCAACAGAGGTAACTTCAACATTTATTCCGTTGTTTTTACAATAATCGTGAAAGCCCATATTGCTCATAACAGTAACTACGGCCGTATCATTTTTAAGCATATTTTGCTCACGCAAAGATTTAGCACAAATGGCTACAATTTTATCGCCGTCAACAACATTGCCGTTTTCATCAACGGCAAGCATTCTGTCTGCGTCTCCGTCAAAAGCGAAACCAACATCACATTTATTATCAATAACAAATTTCTGCAAAGCTTCCAAATGAGTTGAACCGCAGTTACGGTTGATATTGATACCGTTTGGCACAGCTGAAAGAATTTCAAAATCAGCACCCAAATCCGTAAACAGCTGCGGAGCGGTAAAAGAAGCTGAACCGTTTGCACAGTCTAAGGCGATTTTCATTCCGCTAAACTCTTCATCAACAGTTTCGAGCAAATGCTCAATATAATCAATTCTCGACATATCGGCTTCTCTGATTCTGCCGACTTCACCGCCGATTTTTGCATCAGGGACTATAGTTCCGTCGAGAATAATCTCTTCGATTTTTTCTTCCAATTCATCAGGCAGCTTATAACCGTCAGATTTGAAAATTTTAATGCCGTTGTATTCACAGGGGTTATGTGATGCTGAAATCATAATACCGGCATCATAACCGTATTTTTGAACAAGAAAAGCAACAGCAGGTGTAGGCACAACGCCAACGCTGAGCACATCCGCACCTACCGAGCAAAGTCCCGCGGAGATTGCGGAGCGCAGCATTTCGGAGGAAATACGAGTATCCATTCCTATAAGCACACGGGGACGCTTATGCTGACTATCGGTTAATACCATTGCAGCAGCTCGGCCGATTTGCATCGAGAGCTCACAAGTCAATTCGCTGTTTGCAACGCCTCTTGCACCGTCTGTTCCAAAAAGTCTACCCATTTAGATTAAATCCTTTCAAAATAATTTCTGCTGCCCTTCCATAGGAAGACCGAGGTGGGCATAACCTGCCGGAGTTACTATTCTGCCTCTGGAGGTACGGCTCAAAAAGCCGATTTGCATAAGATAAGGCTCATATACATCTTCTATAGTAATTGCTTCTTCTCCGATAACAGCGGCTATTGTTTCAAGGCCTACGGGACCGCCGTTATAAAATTTGATTATTGAAGAGAGCAGCAATCTGTCAATATTATCAAGTCCGAGTTCATCAATCTCAAGGCGATTGAGAGCCAACTGAGCACTTTTCAAATCTATTTTGCCTGAAGAAAAAACCTGAGCAAAATCACGGGCTCGTTTAAGCAAACGGTTTGCAATACGAGGAGTGCCGCGGGAGCGAGAGGCAATTTCCAAAGCGCCTTCATCATCAGCTTCAACATTTAGTATTCCGGCGGAACGCTTAACTATACTTGCAAGCTCCTCCGGCGTATATAGCTCTAATCGCAGTATAACGCCGAAACGGTCTCGAAGAGGTGCGCTGAGCTGACCTGCACGGGTAGTCGCACCGATAAGAGTAAAACGCTTTAAATCAAGCCTTATGGAACGAGCCGACGGACCTTTGCCGATAATAATATCTAAGGCATTATCCTCCATAGCAGGATAAAGAACCTCTTCAACGGCACGGGAAAGCCTGTGTATTTCATCAACGAAAAGCACATCGCCATCGTTAAGGTTGGTCAGAAGTGCGGCTAAATCGCCCGGCTTTTCGATTGCAGGACCTGAGGTGACACGGAAATTGACACCCATTTCATTGGCTATAATACCTGCAAGAGTGGTTTTGCCAAGGCCGGGAGGTCCGTAGAGCAAAACATGATCGAGAGGCTCATTTCTTGATTTTGCAGCCTCAATATATATACGCAGGTTCTCCTTGACTTTTTCCTGACCGATATAATCATCCATTTGCTGAGGTCTCAAGGACTGCTCTATAGAGTTATCTTCCTGAGTATAGCCGGAAGCAATTATTCGGCTTTCATAATCCATTTCATCTGGCATTAAGGCTCACCTCCATTAAAAGCCGCCGGACATTCCGATTAAAGCTTGTTTAATAAGTTCATCAACGGACAGATTCGGGTCAAGCTTGCCTACAGCAATGCTCGCTTGAGTTCGGCTAAAGCCAAGCGACATAAGAGCTTCTACGGCTTCACTGCCTGAATCAGTTGAATTTACTGCCCTGACCTCCGAAAGCTCAATAGCAGATGCGCCCATTGCAAAGGGAGCTAACTTATCCTTAAGCTCGGTAATAATGCGCTGAGCAATTTTCGGACCTATGCCCTGTGCCGCCGTAATTGCTTTAACATCGCCTGAGGCAACAGCTAAAGCAAGCTTATCGGGGGTTAGCTGAGAAAGTATTGCCAAGCCTGCTTTTGGTCCTACTCCGGAAACGCTGATTAGTGTTTTATAGCAATCCAACTCGTTTTCATCGGCAAAGCCGAACAAATCGAGAGCGTCTTCACGCACGCTAAGATATGTAAAAAGAGTAACCGTATCACCTATTTCGGCAACCTTACGCAAAGTGTTAAGACTTGTAAAACAGCGGAAAGCTACACCGTTGCAAGATACGGCAACGCTTGTTTCGTCCGTATGAACAACCTTGCCGGTTATTGAATAAAACATACCGATTAACCTCCGTTAATACTTATCATTTTAAGAGAGAGCCTGCACTGTGGGCATGACAGATAGCAAGAGCCAACGCATCGGCTGTATCGTCAGGCTTTGGAACAGCTTTGAGATTCAGCATCAGCCTTGTCATTTCCTGAACCTGCTTTTTTTCTGCCCTGCCGTAACCGACAACGCTTTGCTTAACCTGTAAAGGTGTGTATTCCGCTATATCCAATCCGCCTTGTGCGGCGGCAAGCACAATAACACCCCTTGCCTGTGCAACATCAATAGCCGTCTTGGTATTAGTGTTAAAAAAAAGCTTTTCAATAGACATAGCGTCAGGCTTGTAATTTTCTATCAGACAAGATAATCCGTTATATATGGTTTGCAATCGCAGATCAAAATCAGTATGTGCCTGAGTTGTAACAGCCCCGTAATCAACCACAGTAAAGTGATTTGAAATATAATCAACCACACCGTAGCCAATTATTGCATAGCCCGGATCAATGCCGAGAATTCTCATTTCTACTACTCCAATATCTGTTATCAATTCATTATATCACACTCCACACATAAAAGTAAAGACTTTTATATTAATTATTATTAATATTTGCAGTTACGGTTTTTGAAAACACAGGCGCACAGTCTACAGAGCCTGATTCACCATCGTCACACATAATTACCACTGCATATTCAGGGCTTTCATACGGAAAATAACCTGCAAACCAGGTGACCAATCGTTCACTCCCCTGAATAAATTCACCGCTTTGCGCTGTTGCCGTTTTGCCGCAGACATTTATATCCGCAACAGCGGCTGCTTTACCTGTACCCTCACGCACGGCAAGCTCTAAAAATGAGCTTATTAAATTAGTGTTTTCCGAAGAAAAAAGCCTAAAAGGCGATTTTGAAATATGGCGATTGAAAATCTCACCATCTTCATCGCACAGACCTTGAACCAAATACGGCTCAGTATATTTTCCTCCGTTTGCAATAGCCGCATAGAGAGAGGCTACCTGAATAATATTTGCGCTGAGAGCTCCTTGACCGAAAGAAAAATTAGCCCTTGCCTCGGCAGATTCAAGCTCCTTTAACTGCGGCAAGCTCCCACTATAGGTTTTCATGCCGTATGCAAGTTCAACAGAGCTTCCGAAGCCTAAATCTGCTGCCGATTCCAAGACTTTTTTGAAGTCAATTTTCTCTATCAGATTTATGAAATAGCAGTTGCAGGAATAGCAAAGCGCCGATGCCATATTTACTTTTCCGTGTGCTTTAAGACAGCCAAAGCTTCTCGAGCCGCTGTTTATACTTCCGCTGCAATAATATTCAAAATCCGCAGTAATCCCCTGCTCCAATGCACTTAAAGCAACAAGAGGCTTAAAAACCGAGCCTACGGGATAAGCACCGAAACATCTGTTAAATAAAGGCAAATCGCTGTCCGTTAAACACTCTGCAATATTATTACGGTTGATATTAGGCCGACTTGCTATAGCCGATATTTCTCCTGTATCAACCTTTAATATGACTGCCGCACCTTTTTTTAATCCGCATGAATCCATTGCATTTTCCAAAGCCGCCTGCATTTTTTTGTCAATAGTCAGCACAACTCCGGCTTTGCTGTTGTAATTATCGTTTATCAACTCTGTTTCTTCTCCTGCCAGGATATCGCCGTTTGCCTGTGCATAAATACGGGCACGCAAAACTCCTCTATGTTTATTCAAATACTCGTCAAAGCTCTTTTCTATACCGGTTACACCGCTTTCTCCGCTCTCATCAAGATAACCGATTACATGAGTTGCAAGATTTGAGCTATTATACCGCTTGTATATTTGAGTTGTGGTAATATCTTCACAGATCACACTGTTGCCAAGCTCCAAAACTATAGGATTATTTCGGCTTATCTCCTTTGAAGCCGCTTCAAAAGCTTTTTTATCTAAAACTTGCTTCAATTCATTCATAGCCAAAACGCCCGGCTTAACAACGCTTATAAAGCTTGATTTATCTGCCACAAGCCTTTCACCGTTTATATCATAAATAAGTCCCCTGCTTTGAGCAATTTCAACGCTTTTAGATGCTGATACATTGCCGGCTGAAATATTGCCGCTATATATTTGTATAATACGAACGGGCAGCAAACCGAAAGAAAACATAAGTATTAAATATATTGTAATAACTCTTGAAACCGTTTTTTTAGTATTTTTCAAGTTAATCACCTGCAAATAATAATATAGCTATTATCCGCAAAAGATATAAAAAAATACCGATACCCTTAAGGATATCGGTATACAATAAGTATAAATCACTTTGTGATTTTATGGAATACTTTTTTGCCTTTTTTGATGATTACAAAGCCGCCGTTTTCAAGCTTTGCTTCTTCGATAGCGGCATCAATACCACTGACCTTTACATCGTCAACACTGACTCCGCCTTGGTCAATAAGTCTGCGTGCTTCGCCCTTTGACTTTGCAATTCCGATTTTGACAAGAACATCAATAACCGTAATTTTACCTTCTGTAAAATCCTCTGAAGCAAGGGCGGTTGTAGGCATATTATCTGTATTTGCGCCGCCTGCAAACAGAGCACGGGCAGCTTCCTGTGCCTTTGAAGCCTCTTCTTCGCCGTGAACAAGCTTTGTAAGCTCGAAAGCAAGGATTTCCTTGGCTTTATTCAGCTGACTGCCCTCCCAAGAATCCATTTCATTGATTTCTTCAATGGGGAGGAAGGTAAGCATACGGATACATTTAAGAACATCAGTATCGGCAACATTGCGCCAATATTGATAAAATTCAAAGGGTGAAGTTTTATTGGGGTCAAGCCATACAGCGTTGCCTGCTGTTTTGCCCATCTTCTTGCCCTGTGAATCAGTCAGAAGAGTAATAGTCATTGCATGAGCATCTTTGCCGAGTTTACGGCGGACAAGCTCAGTACCGCCAAGCATATTTGACCACTGATCATCGCCGCCAAACTGCATATTACAGCCGTATTCTTTGAAAAGATGATAGAAATCATAGCTTTGCATAATCATGTAGTTGAACTCAAGGAAGCTCAAGCCCTTTTCCATGCGCTGTTTGTAGCACTCGGCACGGAGCATATTATTGACAGAGAAGCAAGCACCCACTTCACGAAGCATATCAATGTAGTTAAGGTTTAGAAGCCAATCTGCATTATTAACCATCTGTGCCTTGCCTTCGCCAAACTCTATGAATTTTTCCATTTGACGCTTGAAGCACTCGGCATTGTGGTCAATATCCTCTTTAGTGAGCATTTTGCGCATATCGGTGCGTCCTGAGGGATCACCAATCATTGTCGTGCCGCCGCCGATGAGTGCAATAGGCTTATTGCCTGCCATCTGAAGGCGTTTCATAAGCGTGAGCGCCATAAAATGACCGGCGGTAAGGCTGTCTGCCGTACAGTCAAAACCAATGTAAAACGTTGCTTTACCTGCATTTATCATTGTTCTGATTTCTTCTTCGTTTGTTACCTGAGCAATTAAGCCACGGGCAACAAGTTCTTCATAAATCTGCATATTATTTCTTTCCTTTCGGTCGGTTTAGTTTACTCAAAATTATAAAAGCCCTCTGCCAAAAACGACAGAGGGCGAATTAACGCGGTACCACCTCTAATTAAGCTTAACTTCACAGCTAAGCTCCTCAATGAGTAAGCAAATATTACTCAAGCGCTTTAACGGGCGCACCCGACCTTGCCTACTGAATATTTCAGCAAAGCAGCTCCGAGATGTATTTCTCACGCCGGCCGTTACTGTCTCGCAGCAAACGACAGCTCTCTTTAAACGCCTAAACACGGATACTTATTCTCATCACAGCTATTGAAATACATTATATAGTAAATAAATTTTTTGTCAAGTTCAATTATCTCAAATCTTTAATAGCCTCGTAAGCGTTAGGTGCGTCCACTCTAAAATCAATTACATCCGCTTCAATAGAGCAATGCTCAACGCCAATAGCTTTTAAAGGCTCAATAAAATCCGAAAGATTAAATCCATCCCCTACTTTGGGATAAATGCGCTTTTTGCCAAGCTCGGCAGGCGGATTGGGGTTAGATATATGGGCGTGTACTACCCAATCTTTATAATCGTAAAGCAGGCTAAAAGACTCATTTTGTTCATACATATGCTTAATATCTGCAAGCACTTTAACATAAGGCGAATTTACTGCCTTTGCGACCTCTATACCGTCTGCAACAGTATTAATAGCATTACATTCCGCAGGTCTCAGCGGCTCAATGACAACAACTATATTATACTTTTCGGCAACAGGTACAACCAACTCCTCTAAGAAGCGGATTATATCCTTCCTGCCGTCCTTAAGGCTCATTCCATCGGGGATTCTTCGAGCACCCGAAGAACCGAATACAAGGTATTTCAGCCCTAAATATGAGGAACGGCTGAACAGTCTTTCAAGATACTCGCTGATCTCCTCATCGCTTGCCCTTTCTTCACCTACTAATTTGAGCCCTATAAAGCAGTTTGCCGCAACTATAGGCAAACCCACAGCCTTCATGGCCTCAATATGCTCCTGCGGCTTGTTTGCAATTTCCTGGCTATGACACTCAGCATAATCAAAGCCTAACTCTTTGATAAGCTTCATATTTTCAACATTTGTGCCAATACATACACCAAATTTCATTCTAAATAACCCCATTTAGAGATTTAATAATTCTTCAGCCATATTAAGCTGTGTTTGCGTAATTTCTCCTGAGCCGATAATCCTTGCAAGCTCATGCTTCCTGCCCTCAAAATCGAGAGGGACAACGCTTGTGTAGGTTTTACCGTCATGCGAAGCCTTGCTGATTTCAAAATGATGATCAGCCTGTGCGGCAATCTGCGCCAAATGAGTAACGCATATTACCTGCCTGCCTTTTGATACTTCGCTCAGCTTTTTGCCGAGCTTTGTTGCGGCTCTGCCGCTGACACCGGCATCAATTTCATCAAAGATAAGTGTATCAATCTCGTCTTTATCGGAAAGAACATTTTTAATCGCAAGCATAACACGGGAAAGCTCGCCTCCGGAAGCAATTTTTGCAAGAGGCTTTTTAGTTTCGCCAAGGTTAGGCGAAATTAAAAATTCAATCTCGTCCGCACCGTTTTCCGTCAGATTTATCGGCCTTATATCAACAGCGAACTGAACATTGGGCATATCAAGAAATTTTAGTTCAGCCTCGACCTTTTTTGCAAAATCTGCGGCAGTTGAAGTTCTCCGTTGAGTAAGCTTTTCTGAAAGGGCAACAACTTTTTGCTTTATCTTTTTCTGCTCTTCTTTAAGCTGAATAAGTCTTTCATCGGAAAACTCTATTTCCTGAAGCTCTTTCTTGCATTTTTCGCAAAATTCAAGCATCGCATCTTCATCTGCTCCGTATTTGCGGCTCAAACGGTTAAGATAATCTAACCTATCTTCTACTGCCTGCGCATAAGCAGGGTCATAATCAAGCTCATCAATGGTTGAGCTTAAATTCTCCTGCACATCTTCAAGCTGATAGGAAAGCTCTCTGAGTTTATTTGCGCTATCCTCAATCACTGAATGATACTGAGAAACACCGTCCAGCTGATTGAAGCACATTTTAATCTGCTGTAATGCGCCTGCTGCTTCATTATAGCCGTTAATGAGCGAATAAGCTGCATTGAGCGAACCGATAATTTTCTCGCTGTTTCTGTGCAGAGTTCTCAAGGCTTTAAGCTCTTCCATTTCGCCGGGATTGAGATTAGCATTTTCGATTTCATCAATTTGGTAAGTCAAAAGTTCAATTTTTCTGTTTTTCTCTTCATCATCGGTTACTAATCCCGATATTTCATGCCTAAGCTCAACCAAACTGTAAAAAGCTTCACGATACTCCGCAAGAAGAGCGTCAATATCTGCCATTTTGTCAATAAAATCGCAATGGCTTTCAGGATTGAGCAGCCGCTGACTGTCATGCTGACCGTGGATATTAATCAGCTCTCTGCCAACGGTTTTGAGCATGCTCACAGTAACAGGTATGCCGTTGATACGGCATGTGTTTTTTCCGTCAGCGCCGATAGTGCGCCTGATAAGCAGCATTCCGTCAGCCTCAGGCTCAATGCCCAATTCTTCAAGCATCGAATCAAAAGCTGAATTGTTAATTCTAAATTCAGCTGTAACACTTGCTTTAGCAGAGCCTGTGCGTACAAGCTCCTTTGAGGTACGCTCGCCCAAAACAGCGTTTATAGAATCGATAATTATTGATTTACCTGCGCCGGTTTCACCGGTCATTATGTTTAGACCTCTTTCAAAGGAAATATCTGCTTTTTCAATTATAGCAACATTTTCGATTTTAAGGTTTTGGAGCATATTTAACCCTCATATCTAATCTTTAATAATCACTTGTTCATTAAATTTCGTATTGTGTTGATAAATTCAACAGCCATTTCCTCGCTGCGGCAAAGGACAAAAATCGTATCATCGCCTGCCAAAGTACCCACAACACCGCTAAGCTCCATTGTATCAACAGCGGCACAAACTGCCTGCGCCATGCCTGCATAGCACTTAATAACCGCAGTATTAACGGCATAATCGACCCAAAGGATTGACGGAGCAATAATGTTATGGAAATTTCTGCCCGCTTCCGTCATTGCAGTTTTAGGCACTGTATAACGGTACTTTCCGTTTTTGCCCATGGATTTGATAAGTCCCAATTCTTTAATATCACGGGATATTGTTGCCTGAGTAACCTCTAAACCGCTTTGCCGCAACGCTTGAAGAAGCTCTTCCTGAGTGGAAATATCTTTTTCTTCAATAGTTTTTAAAACTAATTCCAATCTTTTTTTCTTCATGATTTTTCTCCTTCTTTTATGGGTGCGCCATTTTGCTTTTTAGTATTTCGGTAAAGCTGTCTGATTTAATTCTTATAAACTCAGCCGCAACATCGGCGCACTGGACAACAGCTGTACAGCCGCAGCCAATTGGTACGGGAGCGTCACCGTCGCAAGATACGCAAAGCTCGGTTTCATCATCTTTAGTTGCGTAAACGCTCATGCGTGCGTCCTTGCTGAAAATAATCGGATAGCTGAAAAGGGAATGTGTACATATAGGAGTCAATATAATGCTTTCGATAGTCGGGTCTAAAACAGGACCGCCTGCCGAAAGGGAATATGCAGTTGAACCGGTTGGTGTGGCAAAAATTACACCGTCGCCCCAATAATTATTAACTAATCTGCCATCACTTTCAACGGTCAATTCAATAATTGTGCGATTGATTTTTCTGGAGAACACTGCATCATTTATACATTTATGTTTCTTTACGCAAAGGCCGGATTCGTCGAACAGCAAAACTTCAAGCATCATTCGTTTATCAACGGTATATTCTCCGGTGAACAGCTTGCCGAGCAAATCAAGCTCATGCCTTTCAAGTCCCGCCATAAAGGCAAGCCTGCCTGCATTTATGCCGAGGATAGGCCTTTGGTATTTAGCGGCAATTTTGCCCGAATGAAGTATCGTTCCGTCTCCGCCGATAGCGATTGTTACATCAGCGGTTTCTATTGCTTTTTCAATATCTAAAAAGCACAAATATGTATCTGCGCCGAAATAATCCGAGCAGTAATCCGCCATAATAATCTGCGCATCGTGCTTTTTAAGGTTAGCTAAAACATCCTGAGTTGTTTTAACTGCATGCTCTCTTGTTAAATTAGGAATAACTGCGATTTTCATACCACAATTCACCTTAATTCTTATATTAGTCTTTGTCTAACGCATTGTGCGAAGCTTCAACAACCGCCAGCGGTGAAAATTCAGCATCTTCGGCATCGCTTTTAGCCAAATACAGCAGATATTCAATATTGCCCTCAGGTCCTTTAACAGGAGAAAACTCCAAACCCTTTACCGCAAAGCCGTTATCTTTAGCATAGCCGATACAGTTATTTATAACCTCCAAATGCACCGCTTTATCACGCACTACGCCTTTTTTCCCTATTTTCTCTCTTCCTGCTTCAAACTGAGGCTTTACAAGGCAAACCGCTTCACCGTTTGCACTAAGCAGAGAATTAAGAACGGGCAAAATAAGCTTGAGAGAAATAAAAGAAACATCAACGCTTGAAAAATCAATCTTATCGGGAATCTGTTCTTCGGTGACATATCTGAAATTAGTGCGTTCAAGGTTTATAACCCTTTCGTCGCTGCGAAGCTTCCAGGCGAGCTGACCGTAGCCAACATCAACAGCGTAAACTTTTGCTGCGCCGTTCATCAGCATACAATCCGTAAAACCGCCTGTTGAGGCGCCGACATCCATGCAAATCTTATCTTTGAGAGACAAGCCGAAGGCTTTTACCGCTTTATCAAGCTTATAGCCGCCTCGGCTGACAAAGGGCATTTTTTCGCCTCGGACTTCAATTTTGTCATCAGGCTTAACACTTGCGCCTGATTTAAGCTCTTTCTGACCGTTTAAATAAACCTGACCTGCCATTATAAGTGCTTTTGCCTTTTCGCGGCTCTCAGCAAAGCCCAATTCAAAAACAGCTAAATCAAGCCTTTTCTTTTCAGCCAACAAAAGCACCTCCGACTATATCGAAAATTGATTGAGAGTCTAAATTATTCTTTTTGATTGTAGATTCAACGCTGCCCTGTTCAACAAAGCAATAATCAACAGCAGTAAGCTTATATTCTCCCTTATATCCGGATTCGAGAAGCCTCAAAGCAAGCTTTTCGCCTACTCCGCCGTTTTGTATACCCTCTTCAAAGAAGAATATATGCTTATCGTTTTTAAGGGCTTCAATTATGCCGGAATCAAGAGGTTTAATTTTATTGAGCTTAATAATTTTAACTGCCTTTCCCTGGTTTTTCAGCTCGTTCACTGCCTTGCAGGCATTCGAGAATATTCTGCCGTAGGTTACAATCGATACATCTGCATTCTCATCTCCGTAAATATCAAACAAACCGTAAGTCGGTTTGAAATCATCGGGAATTACAAATTCACCGCCCCTCGGATATCGGATAGCAACAACATTGCTGTCCTCATAAACAGCACGGTGCATATCGTGCTTTAACTCTTCATAAGTTGTAGGAGAATATATGGTAAAATTCGATATTGTATTCATAAATGCAACATCAAATATACCCTGATGAGTTTCACCGTCTTCACCAACAAAGCCGGCACGATCAACAGCTATTATCATCTTGCGCTTTTGCAAAGCCGCATCGTGAATAAGCTGATCATAGCATCGCTGTAAAAAGGTTGAATAAACAACAAAGAAGGGTATCATTTCGCCCTTTGCAAGACCGCTTGCGAAAACAACTGCGTGCTCCTCTGCTATGCCAACATCAAAGAAGCGGTCGTTAAATTTATTACAAAACTCGCTGAGCCCCGTACCCAAGGACATGGCGGCTGTAATTGCGCATATACGCTCATTCTCCTCTGCAAGTTCACAAAGATATTCACCGAATTTATCAGAAAAATTATCGCTTTTTGAAAGGGTCTCTCCAGTATCCATATCAAATTTAGAAATGCCGTGGAATACGCTGGGATTTTTCTCGGCAAGCTCGTATCCCTTGCCTTTTATTGTGTGAACATGGAGTAAAACAGGACTATTTATGTTTTTTGATTCCTCCAAAACCTCACAGAGCTTTTTGATATTGTGTCCGTCCACGGGTCCCATATATCTAAAACCCAAATCCTCAAACATATTGCTGTTGTAAATCCTGTCTTTTATTTTTGTTTTGAGATTATAAACAGAAGTTGAAAGAGATTTACCGACAACGGGAACATGGTTAAGCGTTCTTTCAAGGCCTGCTTTAAGCCTGAAATATCCTTTAGTGGTGCGGATATTTGTAAGATATTTTGAAACTGCACCTACATTTTGAGAAATGGACATTTCGTTGTCATTCAGAATAACAATGAGCTTTGCTTCCTGATTTCGTCCTGCATTGTTGAGAGCCTCATAGGTAAGGCCGCCTGTGAAAGCACCGTCACCTATCACGGCAACAGCATAGCCGTCCGTGCCTTTGATAAGCTCGGAAACACTTATACCGTAAGCAGATGAAATAGAAGTGCTGCTGTGTCCCGAACGGAA
>CASFRX010000024.1 GCA_949297075.1 uncultured Oscillospiraceae bacterium
AAGACCTCCTTGTTATTTTAGTTGTGTGGTCGGCAAACCACTTCTAATATATCAAGGAGCTTTTTTCTTGTCCACTTCTCCCCTCGCTAAAAGCTTTCCTTCCCCCCTGGCATAGCCAGGGGTTGCCTTTGTTGCAAACAATACAACAAGTAAAGGCGGTACCTTATCGGGTGCCGCCTTTACTTTGCCTGTCAATCATGATTTGAAAGAGTGTCATTTCGATGGCACTCTTTTTTTGTTCACCACTAAATCAAAAATTTATGCTATAATAAGAAAAATTTTTCAAGAATATTTGAAAACGTGAGAAAAATTCGGATTTTTCTTTACATGTATTTATGAAGGGCCTTTCAGAGATGAAAGAGAGGAGGCAACATGAGTAAACGTACAGAACAACCGATTATTGCTGACGAGCAGATATCCAAACTGAAATTGCATCTTTTTTGGATTCACCTTGTTTTCGGCAGGTGGAGTAGTGTGGTGGTTCAAATCTGTCCAAAATGCCCTTGCATCTATGGCTTTGTAAATAAATTTTGAACGGGAAGGATTTTTGAAAGGCTTCGGAAAGTGTGTGGCGGTTCGAATCTGTCCACGGATTTGCTTCTGTGGGGAATCTATATCAAAAAATGCATTTCGCTGGTTCGAATCTGTCTACAGACCCGAAATGCCCGAAATGCATCTACAAAATTTCGAAAAACTATAGAGTCGAAAAAAGCGGAGAAATCTCTCGAAATCTCCGCTTTTCTCGTTTTTTCGTGCCTGCATCTAAATCAGACACTCATCATGGCTGGGATGGCTGGATTTGAACCAGCGGATGCGGGAGTCAAAGTCCCGTGCCTTACCCCTTGGCTACACCCCAATATTCTTTTTTAGTTAAAAAAAGCACAAAGCTTTATGGGTGCTTTGTGCATTACTGTTTTTAAATGGGGTGGACAATGGGAGTCGAACCCACGACCTCCAGGGCCACAACCTGGCACTCTAACCAACTGAGCTATGTCCACCACAAATGGCGCGCTTGAAGGGACTCGAACCCCTGGCCTACTGCTTAGAAGGCAGTTGCTCTATCCAGCTGAGCTACAAGCGCATTTTAAAATGGAGCGGGTGATGGGAATCGAACCCACGCGACCAGCTTGGAAGGCTGGGATTCTACCATTGAACTACACCCGCAGGCTTTGACAACTAACACCCGTAAGTTGACAACGGGAACATTTTAACAAATATAGCTCCCGTTGTCAATAGTTAAAACTAAATTTTTATAGAAAATCAGCTTTCAAAATCTACTACACAGCGGTCTGTTATTACCGAGTGTACAAATTCTTTAACTTTTAGGTGTTCAGGATGGGTTTGATAGCCGCTTAAGGATTCTTTGCTTTCAAAGGTGCTGTAAAGCGCAAGGTCATATCCGTTCGGGTTGAAGTTGAACCCTACTTCGGCACTTATCAGCCCATCTACCTTGCCCACAAGAGCAGTGAGAATTTTGCGCATATGCTCCATATTCTCCTGCTTTTTTTCGTCGTTTCTCACATTCCAAAAAACTATATGTGTAACCATAATTCATGCCCTTTCCTTTGCTTTTGTTTTTCTATATTAAACCACATTTAGTTAAAATATACAAGTGCGTAGCTTTAATTTCTACATGAAAACTTAAATGTTTTTCGTGACAAATCGGGCTCTTTGTTTTATACTTATATTAGTAGTATTATATTTAATTTAAACAAAAATTTTATGAAAAGGAGAGTTTGAGATGAAGAAAAGCACAAAAATATTAGCGAGTATATTATGTGCAGTTTGCTGCATAGCCTTAGTTTTCAGCAGTGCGCCTGTTTCAAAAGCGGCAGGCTTAATGCGCTTTGTTATTGACGACAAAACCTATACAAAAGTTTATAACGATATGGGCGTTTTGGAGCTTGTTCATTGGAATTATGACGCTTCGGAGGATGTGCTGACGCTTAAAAATTTCGGTACTTCCGAAAAACCACAAACGCCTATTTTTGCCTATCCTTATTCAGGCTCAATGACTATTGAGTTAATCGGCGATAACTATATTCAGGCTACCCATGACATGGCAATGATATTCATTGGAAATATTACTTTCACGGGTACGGGTTCGCTTACAATAATTTGTAACGACAGCTATGCAATTTTTAGCGATTATTTTGTTTCAATTCAAGAGGGTGTTACTCTTAATATCAGCGGCCTTGCAGGTATTACGGCAGGTAAAGGCCTTAATATCGATACCACAGGTTCAGTTAATATTCACTCAATAGGCAAGAGTGTGTTTACATATTCCGATGTAAGAATCACTAAAGGCACAGTAAGCCTAAGCGGTACAAACGGTATTTATTCTTCAGCCGGTAATGTTTATTTGAGTGGCGGACAGACTGATGTTTTGATAAATTCAACACAAAAGGCTATTTATTTGCTTGGTGCAGAGAACTATGTTGAATGGAGCGCAAACGGTACGGTTCGTGCAGGTGCAACCTCATCTGCCGGTATTATCAGCTCCTACAACGGCGAAAAATATTTCCGTGCAACATTTAGCGGAATACCAAGGCTCAATTATCCCAGAAAGATATATTGGGATGATACTGTTATCGACGATGATGGAACAACTAACCCTGTCGGTAGATGGTCCGCTGTTGAAAATGCCACAGGTTATACTGTCAAGCTCTATCACAAGAGCGGTACAGCCTACACTCTTATAAAAAAATTCACCGTTACAGATGCGTTAAGCTGTAATTTCGGCGGTCATTTTACCGAATACGGTGATTATTATTTCAGCGTTTCGGCAATAGGAACACCGTCTGATGCAGAGAAACCATTCTTAAACAGCTTTGAATCGCCTAAATCGGCAGAGTCCTATTACTTCAGCGGTGAAGTTGAAACCCGTTACTATATAACCTTCCCTGAATCTGAGTATTTTACATTCGTACCGGAGAGCGGAAAAACATTCGCCCGTTACGGTGAAAGCTATTCTTTTAATGTTGAAATTGACCCTGCCTATACGCAGTCCGAAATTAAGATTTGGGCAAACGGTGCACGCGTAATTTTGCGAAAAGGCAAATATACCATTGATAGCGTAACCGAAAACATTGCCATAACCATAAACGAACTCGATATCAACAGATATACGGTAACTATGCCTGAGCATGAGGCATACACAATTTATCTTTTGCCCGATAACTCTACCGATGTTACATACGGACAGAGCTGCTCCTTCTCCGTTGAGCTTTCCGATATTTATATGCAGTCGAATATAGTTGTAACAGCTAACGGAAAAACTCTTACGCCGAAATACGGTATTATTTACACCATAAGCAATATTACTGAGAACTACACGGTTGAAATTTCAGGTCTTATCCGTGATAGCTACGATGTAACTTATAAACACCTGGACGGTACTGATATTACAACTCAAACCGTAGACCACGGCTATACGGCCACGGCAGCATCGGCTCCGTCAATAGGCGAGGGCTTGGAGTTTGTGGAATGGTGCCTTGAGGATGGAACGGCTTTTGATTTCAGCACACCTATTACCGATGCTATAACTTTGTATGCCCGATATGAAGCGCCTAAGGAAAACGGATATTATCTTATCAGTTCCTTAGAGCAGTTAATTTGGTTCCGTGATGAGGTTAACTTCGGCAATACAGCAATTAATGCGAAGCTGATGACCGATATTGAAATGAACAGCGGAAAATATATTATTTTCAACGGTGAACCTGTGTTCACTGACGATGCTGTCATTTGGGAACCTATAGGCGGATACGATTACGAAAATGAAGATAATTATGTAAAGTTCTTTGACGGTAAATTTGACGGCAACGGTCATACTCTTGCAGGCTTCTATATTAAGCACGATAAAATGTCGGCAGACGCTTCTTCTCTTGGTATATTCGGCATTGTCAGCGAACAGGGCGCTGTTAATAATCTTAATGTAAGCTTATCTTACTTTGACGGCTACGGCGATATAGGCTCAATAGCCGGTGTCAGCTATTCACCGATTACTAACTGCACAAGCACCGCTGTTTTAGTCGGTGTTGAAGATGTAGGCGGTATTGTCGGTGAGAGCTATGGAAATATTTCCGACTGCTTATTTGATGGCAGTATTATTGTTGAACAATACAAATCGTCGAGCACGGCTGCCGGTATCGGCGGCTCAGATGCCGGCGGTATAGTCGGCAAAATGTGCGAGGGCTCAAGCCGAATTACAGACTGCTCGGTTGACGGCAAAATCAGCGCTTACAAAAACGCAGGAGGCATTGTGGGCTTATGCGAAGTTGACAATATTTCTATAGAGAATTGCACATCTGATGCTGTTGTAAACGCTACACAAAATGCGGCAGGTATATTGGCTTATGCACATAATCTTAAAGTTAGCTTTGAGTATTGCACAAACAATTCTAATGTTACCGCAGCATTAAACGCAGGAGGCTATTTTGCAGATTGTTATGCAGCAATTTTGTCGGGTGTTAACAACGGCTGTATTGAAGCGGAACAAAATGCGGGCGGTTTCGGTGCTGTCGGTTCACTTAATATTGAGAAAAGCATAAACAAAGGCTCTGTAACAGCCACAAGCGGTATGGCGGCGGCATTTATTGCGGCAGGCGATATCAATGCTCAGTTCTGTTACAATATTGCAGATATAACAGGTGGTACGGCGGCGAGCGGCTTTGCTGTAAGCGGTGAAAACGCTGTGATTAATCAATGCCACAACTACGCTGCGGTTACGGCAACTGCTGTTGATGCTTTTGCGGTTGACTTTACAAACATAACAATCACATCGGCTTACTACTGTTCCGATTTTATGAGCTCTGTGAACGGCGCACCTGCTGATAAAGAGTGGTTCAGCTGCGGTTATGTTGCACTTTTGCTAAACAGAAGTAATGATAATAATTTCTGGGCTCAGGATGAGCTTTATCCCGTATTCGGCAGCGATAGTATGCAGGGCTATGTTTTGCCTTTCGGCGGAGAAGGTTCGATTACTTCACCCTATATCATATCAACGGAAAATGAGCTGCGCCTTGCAAGGATTCTTGTCAATACAGAAGAAAGCTGGGCAGCTAAGAGCTATAAACTCGGTGCTGATATTTATGTAAGCAATCCCGAAACAGCTAATAACTTTGCTCCTTTCGGCTCAATGGGCAATATTTTCACAGGCTCTTTTGATGGCGACGGACATACAATCAGCGGAATTAATCTTTATTCAACGGGCAATGATGTTGCTCTGTTCCCGGGGCTCGGCGGAACAATCAAAAATTTGAATATAGATAATTTCACGATTACAGGTAATACAAATGTTGCCGCAATTTCTTCACAGAGCGACGGTATAATTACAAACTGCACCGTTAAAAATTCAACTGTTACCGGCTACCGAAATGTCGGCGGTATAGTGGGATATAATTTTGGTAAAATCAGCTTCTGTAATAACTATGCCTGTGTAAACGGTACGCTTATAGTCGGCGGCATTGTAGGCTTGCACGAGGATGATACCGTTGAAAGCTGCTTTAATTACGGCGATATCACAGGCATTGATTCAAACAATGAAAAATCGACAGAAGTCGGCGGTGTAGTCGGCAAAAACTTTGCTGATGTTCTTTATTGCGGTAATATCGGTACCGTAAGCGCAGATAGCTTTGCCGGCGGTGTTGTTGCTGTTAACTACCATAAAATGCTTGGACTCTACAACGGCGGTATGGTAAAGGCTAATGAAGAAGTTGGTGCAATTACCTCTCTTAACGAAAGCGAAGTTGAGGTTGTTCGTTGCTTCTACATAAGCGGCACTGCAACAAACGGTTTGAATGTTGGCACACCGCAAACGGCAGACCAGGCATACAACGGCACAACAGCCTATAGCCTTAATGATTTCGGCTATGATAAGCGTTGGGCGCAAGACGGAAACCATCCGTCTGTTGCTTTGCCGGACGGCAGCGATGCAGTTGTTCATACGGTTACTTTCTATGGCTTTGATTCGGCGTATTACTATTTGGCGGCAACAAAGCACGGCGGCAAAGCGGTAACTCCTCCTGCGCCTGTGGTTGAGGGCTACAATTTCCTTTATTGGAATGTTCCTTATGATAATGTAACGGAGAATATATCCACAACAGCTGTATTTGACAGGGATAATTTAATCACCTTTACTCCTACAGCAACGGTTGAATATTTTTCTTCGGAATACATAAATGTATTTTGCGGTTTTGACCCGGAGGCCGGAGTGACGGTTGCAGACCTTGACAGCCAAATCTCAAACTCAAGCCCTGTGGTTTATATGAATTTCTACGAAGATGAAGAATATTTTGCCGAAGATAGGCTGTTTACAGGTATGTCGGTCAGCCTCTATCCGAAGGAAGGCGTTAAGGCTGATTGCTACTATGTTGTAATTTTCGGAGATGTAACGGGCGATGGCTATATTGACGAAAAGGATGCATTTATCATTAATATGATTTGCAACGAAGTTATATATATTGATGAGCTGGATTTCGCACAGCAGCTTGCGGCCGATGTCAACAGAGACGGTGTTGTTGATGACCTCGATTTCGAGTATATCCAGCAAAACCTGCTCAAGCAAAACAGAATCAACCAATCGGCAACAACCGACTAAGGAGATATAAAAAATATGAATGAAATCAGAACCCCGTGGGCAGAAAAGGTTGATAAGAGCTGTCCTTTAGGCGAGTATCCCCGTCCGCAGATGGAGCGTGCAAGCTACCAATGCTTAAACGGAAAATACGAATACGCTATAACTAAAAACACCGCTTCGCAAATGGGCGAGGCAGCAGGGGAGATACTCGTACCCTTTGCTGTTGAAAGTGAGCTTTCGAGTGTACAAAAATCACTTCAAGCGGACGAGCTACTGTGGTATCGCAGAAAATTTGCTGTTAATGAGAATTATGACGGCAAAAGAGTCCTTTTGCATTTCGGCGCTGTTGATTGGCAGTGCGAGGTGTTTATTAACGGCGTTAAAGCCGGCGGACACACAGGCGGCTATTGCCCCTTTAGTTTTGATATAACGGAATATCTTAAGGCGTACGAAAATGAATTAATCGTTAAGGTTTCAGACCCTACGGATTCGGCCGACCAACCGCGAGGCAAGCAGATTAGAAAGCCCGTCGGCTTTTGGTATACAGCAACATCGGGAATATGGCAGACTGTTTGGCTGGAGGTTGTTCCTGAAACTTACATTAAAGCTATAAAGCTCACACCCGATATTGATACAGCTTCTCTTGATTTATCTGTGGATTTTGTCGGAGAAGCGAGATTGCGTGCGACTGCTTTTGACGGTGAAAACGCCATTGCTGCGGCAGAATTTGATAAATCCGGTAAATTAAACATACCTGACCCGAAACTCTGGAGTCCGGAAAGCCCGTTTTTATATGACTTAAAAATTGAATTAGTTAAAAATGCTGAAGTCGTTGACGAAGTTAAATCTTATTTCGGTATGCGCAAATTCAGCATGGAAAAAGATAAGAAAGGCTATGTTCGGCTTTGCCTTAACAATAAGCCGTATTTCCAAAAAGGCTTGCTTGACCAAGGCTATTGGCCTGATGGCGGTTTGACAGCGCCTACGGATGAAGCTCTGAGTTACGATGTGCAGAAAATGCACGATTTGGGCTACAATATGCTGCGAAAGCATATTAAGGTTGAGCCTGCCCGTTGGTATTATCACTGCGACCGCATAGGTATGCTCGTTTGGCAGGATATGCCCAACGGCTGTGGTATCAATCAGATGATAGTGGGCGTTTTGCCGAATATCGGAATTAAAATGCTGCCGGATAAATACGAAAAGCTATATAATCGCCAAAATAAGGAAGCTCAGAAGCTGTACAGAACCGAGCTTGATGAAATGATAGATAATCTTTACAACTGCGTTTCAATTTGCTGTTGGGTGCCTTTTAACGAAGCATGGGGACAGTTTGACGCCAAAAATGTTGCAAACCATGTGAAACACCTTGATCCCACTCGTTTTGTGGACCATGCCAGCGGCTGGCACGACCAAGGCGGAGGAGATTTCAAGAGCATACACAAATATATTCTGCCGCTTCATCCCTATGTAAGAGATAACCGTGCATTTGTAATAAGCGAATACGGCGGCTACAGCAATGTTGTAAAAAGCCATGTTTGGAATATTAGAAAGTGCTTTGGTTATCTTATGTTCCGGAATAAAAAAACTTTGTCGAATGCTTATCGCCGTTTGCATACAGGTCAGGCAATACCCTTGATTAAACACGGCCTTTGCGCTCTTGTTTATACTCAGGTCAGTGATGTTGAAAACGAGGTTAACGGAGTTTTGACCTATGACCGCAAGGTTGTAAAGCTCGATGAAAATATGGTTAAGGAAATCAACGCAAGGCTCACTTACTAATTTTTGTTTCTCAAATCCTCAATGTAATACTTTAACGCTCGTTCAAGGTTTCGTCTTTGAGCGAGCGTAATGTTGCCGCCGCAAAGCTCTTCTGCAATTTCTGCAATGCGGGTGCGCAAATACTCTTCTCTGTTCATAATTTAATCACCGTTTTTATTATTAGGCACAGTGAAAATAAATATTTAAAGTAAATGTTTGAAAGAGTATTTACAATATTTATTTTTTTGATAAAATAAATTAATACTTTTTAGTTAAAGGTGGAACAAAATGTTAAACGAAATACAAATTAAAAGAATGCTCGGTAAGCTCAAAAGCTTTGAAGACATACTTGATGCTAAGCTTTTTGATAAAGTTGCCGAGCCTGAAATTAAAGCTTGGGTTGCCGATAAGCAGTACCATGAAATCCCCTCCGATGATAAGTTTGTTCCTATACAAAAAGGCTGGAAATGGGGCGCAGACGGTCAGTATTGCTGGCTCAAGGGCAGCTTTATTGTTCCCAAGGAGCTTGACGGCAAGGATTTGTTCATCAAGCCTCATGTAGGCTTTTATGAGGCTATGCTGTGGGTTAACGGCAAGGTAAACGGTACTTTTGCAACTAAAATTGTTTACACAGCACACGGCAACCACTATTGCGATTTGCTCAAGAAAAATGCTAAAGCGGGCGAGACTATTGAGTTCGCCTTGGAAATGTATGCAGGCCACCTCTATAAGGGCTGCCATTACTTTATTGAAGAGGGCAGAAGCGAGTTTGATTACAACTTTGACTGTATTGATATCTGCACCAAAAATGCAGAAATCAATGAATTTTATTTTGACCTGAAAACTGTTAACCAGGTTGCAAATATGCTTGATGTTAACAGCTTCCGCAGGGGAGAGGCAATTAACGCACTTTATGAGGTGCATAATAGTATCTACTATGCAGAGGGAGACTGCACTGAGGAGGAATTTATGGCAGGCCTTGCCGCCGCAAAGCCCGCTCTTAAGCAGTTCCTCTCTCAGGTCAATGCTTCCGATGCACCCTTTGCAGGTCTTATAGGTCATAGCCATATGGATACGGCTTGGCTTTGGCATATTGATGAAACAATCAAAAAATGCGCCCGTACATATTCAAACGCTCTCAGCCTTATGGAGCAGTATCCCGAATATATGTTTGTGCAGAGTTCGGCGTGTCACAGCGATATGATGCGCAAATACTATCCTGAGCTTTTCGCAAGGATTCAGCAAAAGGTTGCCGAGGGAAAATATGAACCGAACGGCGGAGTTTGGGTAGAGTGCGACTGTAATATTACTTCAGGCGAATCTATGGTTCGTCAGTTCCTTTGGGGTCAGCGATTCACTCGTAAATACTTCAACTTCACTTCTAATTGCTTCTGGCTTCCCGATACATTTGGCTATAGTGCGGCAATTCCTCAGATAATGAAAGGCTGCGGTGTTGATTATTTCCTGACAACAAAGCTTTCTTGGAATGATACTAATGCTTTCCCTTATGATACTTTCTATTGGCAGGGTATTGACGGCACAAAGGTGTTTACCCACTTTAACATGACTCATATGTGGCCGGACCCTGAGGGTTTGCACAATGTAATTGTTGAATCAAAGGGAAGCTCAAATATAGTTAAACAGAAGTCTGTTAATAATAAGCGCCTTGTTTCCTACGGCTTTGGTGACGGCGGCGGAGGACCTCAGTTTGAAATGTGCGAAATGGCACGCCGCTGTAAGGATTTGAACGGTGTTCCCAAGTCGGAATACACACTTGTTGGCGATTTCATGAAGGATTTGGAAGCTACTGCTAAAAATCCCAATACATACAGAGGTGAGCTTTATCTCGAACTTCACAGGGGTACACTCACTAACCAGCACCAGATTAAGCGCAACAACCGTAAGGTTGAGCTTGCTCTCAGAAATGTTGAATATCTTACCGTTGCGGATGCTGTTAATAAGGGCGTGATTGCTTCAACTGAGGAATCTAATCCTCTTTATGAAACTCTGCTTATCAACCAGTTCCATGATATTCTTCCCGGCACTTGTATTCCTAAGGCTCATGAGCAGTCACGCCGTGAAATGGCAGAGGTGCTCAGTAAATCTGCCGCTCTTATCAAAAAATTTACAGCAGGCGAGGGCGAGCTTTGCGTAACTCTCACAAACACTCTTTCATTTGAAAGAAGCGATGTAGCGGTTATTGATTATGTTGAGGGATATATTGTTGACGGCGGCTATGCTCAGCAGGTTTATACCGACCTTGACGGCAATAAGAAGCTTCTTGTTGCCGGCGTTAAGATTCCTGCATTCTCAAGCGTAACTCTTAAGCTTATTAAGGGTGAGGTTGCCGAGGGTTGTGCATTCAAAAAGAACGGAAATATTCTTGAAACTCCCTTTGCAACGGTTAAGTTTAACGACAATATGACTATTGCGTCTTTTGTCGATAAGTCAGCTGACCGTGAGCTTTGCGGTGAGGGTTATGCTTTCAATAGCTTTATTATGGCAGAGGATGTCCCATCTCTTTGGGATAACTGGGATGTTGATGCTGATATCGAGGGCAAGTATAAGGATGTTTCCAAGCTTGTTTCAAGCGAGGTTGTTTCCTGCGGCAAGGTTGCACACATTATTCGCAGCAAGTATGAAATCAGCACTAAATCAACCGTTACTCAGGATATGATTTTCTTTGCAGACAGTGCAGAGGTTCGTTTTGATACTGTTATGGATTGGAACGATGATCACCGCTTCCTTAAGGCTGCTTTTGATACATCTGTATATGAAGATTTTGCCCGTCAGGAGGTTCAGTTCGGCTATGTAAAGCGTCCTACAACACGCAATACATCTATCGAGCAGGCAAAATTTGAGGTCCTTAATCATAAATATACCGACCTTTCCGAATCACGCTACGGCGTAGCAATTCTCAATGATTGCAAGTACGGCATTTCTCTCTGCGGTGGTCAGCTTCGCCTTTCTCTTCACAAGGGCGGCACGAGACCGGATTTTACAGGCGACCACGGTATACACAGGTGCGTATATTCTTTCCTGCCCCATAACTGCGGCTTCTGCGCAGATGCTGTTATTAAGCCTGCATATGAGCTCAATGTTCCTGTAATTGCTTCAAAGGGCGAATTTGCCCTTAAGAGCCTTGTAAGCGTTGATAAGGCAAATATCATTATTGAATCTGTCAAGCCCTGCGAAGACTGCGAAAAAGCATTTATTCTCCGTGCATATGAGGCAGAGGGAGCTTATACTCATGCAAAATTTAATTTCTTCGACGGTGTGAAGTCTGTTGAAATCACAAATATGCTTGAAGAAGTGCAGTCAAGTGCAGATTCAACACTTACATTCAGACCTTTTGAAATAAAGACGCTTAAAGTCAGCTATTAATATTAACCTTCAGCAAATTGAAAATGGCTTAATCCGAGCTTGGATTAAGCCATTTTTGCGTATCAATTATAGAGATGTTCAATATCTGCCCATGCTGTCAAACGGGAGGTTTTTAAATCCGATTGACATAATGCTGCTGTTGTCCTTATGAATATCATAGACACCGTTTTCAGCGTCAAGGAAAATATCTGTTTCATTGAGTTTAAACACAAGATTATTTTCGGGGAAATTATTAATGTTTCCACTGTGATGCAGAATAATGTTGCTTTCGATTTTTGCGTCAGAATTGTTTTCCGCTTTTACGGGAACGGCGCAGTTGACGGAAATATTGTTGCTTATTTCAACTCCCTTAGGGTTTAATACACAAACAGCAGAGCCTTTAATGTTTATGAGCATATTTCCTCTAACTGTCGTGCCCGGTGACGGTATAATACCTGTGGGAGAATTTTTGCCGCTTCCTATGGTGCTGATGCAGTTGTAGCGAACCAAGTTTTCTTCGTCCAGTGAGTCCGGGTTACCTGATATTGCGGCTGTGCTGTCAACCTCCAAAAGTGCATTGTGGATATAGTTATATTCAATGCTGTTTTTGTTGCCGCTGTAGTAAACTGCACATGAGGGAGTATTGTATATTTCGTTGTGAGTGATGGAGTTTTTATTTCCGTTAATTATAATCGCAGGTATTGTTTTTTCGGCCATTGAATTTGAATGAATGAGGTTGTTGTCAAAGCTGATATTATTGCCGTTTGTTTCAGCTGCACTTAGCCCTGTTTTAGATATATGACAGCCGTTTATGTTTATATTTTTTCCCTGTGCAATAATACCCGTTCCGGCTATGTTTCTAAGACTACAGCCTGAGATATCAACATTAGATGAATCAATCTTAATTCCGTTGCCTGTTGGGTTTTCAACTGTTATGTTGCTGAGCGTGACATACTTTGCGCTGATTATTTCAATAGCAAATTCGCTTGATTTTCCGCATAAAATTACCTCTCCGTCACCGTAAGCCGTATAGATAATGGGACATTTTTCTGTGCCGGAATCCTTTTTAGTAAGCTTAAAGCTGTCGATATCATATGTTCCGGCTTTGATTGCGATTACCACATGGCTTCTCAAACTCTTGTTGAGCATACGCATTGCTTCCTGCGCTCTTTTTATTGTAGCAAATGGATGGTCAACTGTGCCGCTTGCGCCGTCGCTTCCGTCAGTGGATATATAGAAATCCGCAAAAACGAGTTCACCTTGCGATGCTGATGCTTTGCTCAAATTAGTGGGTGTAGGGGCAATATAAAGGTTTTCATAATAATACGGGCGAAAAACAGTAAAAGTGCAAATAAAAAGTGTGACTGATAAAATCAGAGAAACAATTATTGCGGCAGCTTTGCTCTTTTGATTTTTCATATTTTAAACCGTCCTTGATGATTATTATTTTAGCCCTTGTGCAATGTAGCTAAAGGCTTTTAGCTTTTGGCGATGAATGGAAAAATCAGGGCAATATTTTTCGACTTCTTCCCAAAACAAAGGGGAGTGATTGTGATGAAGTATGTGGGAAAGCTCGTGGATTATTACATAATCAATAGTTTTTTTGTCGGCAAGCATGAGCAAGCACGAAAAATGAATCCTATCGGCTGTGCAGCTGCCCCAGTGGGTTGATGCGCTGTTTATGAGTATAGACGAATACTGAATATTCATTGTTTTTGATATTTCAGCGGTGCGATTTGGTATGTAGCCCTGAGCAGCTGTTTTCAGTAAGCTCAATAAGCCGGATTTAATATCTTTTCCAAGAGGAATCAGTATTTTATCATCTGCTATTACAGGCTCTTTTACATCGGCATAAATAATTGTTCTTTCCAAACCGAAAAGCGGTATAACAGAGCCGAGCGCAAGCTGATGTTTAGTGTTTAGCTCTCTAATCTTTGCCGTGCTCTTGTCTATCCATTTATGCTTGGATAAAACGAAAGCTTCGATTTCGCTTTGCTTCATTTTCAGCGGTGCACGCACCTCAACAGAAGCATCGTTTTTAACTATGATGCTTATTGTTTTGCGCTTGCTTCGTATAAGATTGTAGTCAATCATTCGCAATCGTCTTGTACAACTTCAATTTTAAGCATATTCGTGCTGCCGGTTGTATCAAGAGGAATACCGGCGGCAATAACAACAATATCTCCGCCTTTGACAACATCAATTTGTTTTGCACAGTCAACAGCGTGCTGAATAAGGTTTTCGTATGAATTCTGGTAAAGGGCAAGAACGGGATAAACGCCCCATGAAAGGGCAAGCTGATGATATGTCTTTTCGGAGGGAGTTGCCGCAACGATAGGCACTTCCGGCCGGAATTTGCTCATTCGCCTTGCTGTTTGTCCTGATTTTGTCACTGAAATAATAGCTTTTGCGTTAATATCTCTTGCGGTTGTGCAGGCGGCATCACAAACTGCGCTTGTTGTGTCGGAATTATCTATATATAATTTTAATTTTGAATATTCTTCGGAATAGATTTCAAACTTGTCTTTTTCAGCCTGTTCGGCAATTTTTGCCATCGCTTTTACCGCTTCAACGGGATATTTGCCTGCGGCAGTTTCACCTGAAAGCATAACAGCGCTTGTACCGTCAAAAACAGCGTTTGCAACATCTGTGATTTCAGCTCTTGTAGGTGTGGGGCTGTAAATCATAGAATCAAGCATCTGAGTGGCTGTTATTACCATTTTACCCGATTGATAACAGCGGCGGATAAAGCGTTTTTGCAAGCCGGGGAGCTTTTCGTAATCAACCTCAACGCCCATATCACCTCGTGCAACCATAATGCCGTCGGAATGATTGAGTATGGATTTAAAGTTTTCAACGCCTTCGATGCTTTCGATTTTTGATATGATTTTGATTTTATGACCGCCGTAGTAGTCTAAAAACTTTCTAAGCTCAATAACATCATCTTCACGGCGCACAAAAGAGGCGGCAACGAAATCCACATCGTTTTCAATGCCGAAAAGTATATCTTTCTTATCATTTTCGCTCATGTAGGGCATATCTACCGAAATGCCCGGCAGATTGATGCCCTTGTGGTCTGTGAGCTTACCGCCGACTAATATGCGGCAGACTATATCCGTTTCGTTACAGCTTTTGACCTCTAATTTAATTCGGCCGTCGTCTATCAAAACAATGTCACCTGATTTAAGCTGAGAGGGAAGACTTGCGCAGGTGATGAATGATTTTTCGCTGCTGCCAATAGTTTCCGTAGTAGTGAGGGTAAATTCATTGCCGGCAAGGAGCATGGCTGAACCGTTTTCAAAAGTGCCTGTTCGTATTTCAGGACCTTTTGTGTCTAACAGTATTGCTATAGGTTTGTGTAACTGAGTTCTTATCTGTTTTATGTTTTCTATCATTTCACGGTGGTAATCGTGTGTACCGTGGGAGAAGTTAAGCCTTGCAACATCCATTCCCGATAAAGCCATGCTTTTAATCATTTCCTTTGTGCTGCATGAAGGACCGAGAGTGCACACGATTTTTGTCTTACGCATTTTTGTTTACTCCTAAAATAAATTTGTTTTATATTATACATTATATGCTGTTTACCGTCAACTTTCAAAAGCTAAAATATGTAAAAAAGAAAAATAAAAATTATTTTATAAAGCCATTGACTTTATAAAATATATGCTGTATAATTTCTAGTGTAAAAATGTATATGGTTATGTGTCTACTTATAGTATATAGGCGATTTCCAGTTATGAAAATTTATACTAAACCTGAAGTTGAAGTAAACTAATTCACTGTTGAAGATATAATCACAGTCAGCGGTGATCAGGGATTAGATCTTAACAGTGACGAAGTGTTTTTCGGTGACGATCAGGGCTATCTTATTCAGTAATATTCAAGTTAAATTAATATAATACGATTTAAACTTCAATCAGCCACTTCCCGTTGGTACGGAGAGGTGGCTTTTTTAAAGCAAAAAGGTGATGAAATTGACCGAGAGACTTTATGATAACGGGCATATCAAAGAATTTGAAGCGAAGGTGCTCGAATGTGAAAAAGTAGAAAAGGGATTTAACTTGGTTCTTGATAAAACAGCTTTTTTCCCTAACGGCGGCGGTCAACTTGCTGACGGCGGCATGATAGACAATGCAAATGTTTTAGATGTAAACGAAGAAAACGGTGTTATAGTTCATCTTGTCGATAAAGAGTTTAATTCGGGCGACTCGATTTTCGGCAAAATTGATTGGGAAACTCGCTTTAGGCGTATGCAAAACCACACGGGAGAGCACATTGTTTGCGGAGTAGCCCATCGGCTTTTCGGCTGCGAAAATACAGGCTTTCATATGGGAACTTTCGGCATAACGGCAGATTTGAGCGTTCTGCTGAATGACGAACAGGTTAGGCAAATTGAGCTTGAAGCCAATAAAGCGGTTTTTGCCAATACTAAAGTCAGCTGTTTTTATCCAAGCGAAAGTGAACTTAAAACGCTTAATTACAGAAGTAAGCTGGAGCTTACGGAAAATGTTCGTCTTGTGGAAATAGAGGGCTGCGACCTTTGCGCCTGCTGCGCTCCTCATGTTTTGCATACGGGAGAAGTGGGGATTATTAAAATCTTAGAACATTCAAGCAACAGAGGCGGTACAAGGCTATTGCTCAAATGTGGCCTTGATGCGCTTGAAGATTTGTGCGCAAAATGTGACAGCGTTGCGGCTGTTTCTGCTTCCCTTTGTTCGCCTCAAAGCGATATTGTTAGTGCTGTAGAAGCCTTAAAGCAGGAAAAAGCGAAGGTGGATTATGAGCTGGAAGCGATTAAACGCAGCGGTATTAAAAAATATGTTGAAAGGCTGAAAAAAAGCGAGAATAATGTTTGCGTTTTTGCGGATGAAGCCGAGATGGATGGGCTTCGTGAAATTGTAAACGCCGGCAAAACCCTTTGCGGCGGCATTTTCGGAGCCTTTGCCGCAGATAACGGCGGCTATAAATACTGCTTAGGCAGTGAAAGCGTTGATTTGAGAAATTTTGCAAAAGAGTTTAACTCAGCTCTAAAGGGCAGAGGCGGCGGCAGACCCGAAATGATACAGGGCAGCGTTACAGCCGATAAACAGGCGATTTTGGATTTCTTAAAAGCAGAAGAACAGTGAGGAGAAACAGATATGACAAAAAAATGGCTTTACGGTTTAGAGGGCTTTGCTCTGAGCAAACCGCTTAGGGAAGAGGTTTTTGTCGTTGAACAGTTGTTCCCTGCTCATTTAGAAGCCGATGATTATGAAGATAAGGCTTGGCACTATATTGTTGAAGAAAAGGGAGAAACCGTTGCAACAGGCCGTCTTATTAAGCTTGATGAGGGTGTGTATAAGCTTGGACGCATAGCCGTAAAAAAGAATATGCGCGGTTTAAAGCTCGGTGCAGATATAACTTCTTCGCTTATTGAAAAAGCTAAGGATTTAGGGGCAAATATTATAAAAATCAGCGGTCAGACTCACGCTGTGCCTTTCTATGAAAAATTCGGCTTTGCAGTTGCAGGACCTGAGTTTATGGAAGAAAATCTTCCTCATGTTGATATGTGCATGAATTTGGTTTTTGAGGGATGCGATTGGCTCGGATTCGATGATAATACTTCAGCTGTCTATGCAAAGGCAACTTTTAATGTGAAAAAAGGGCAGAGTGTAAAGCTTTTTTCTTCAGGCTTAGGTTTCTGCAATATTAAAATTAACGGCGAAAAAGTTGATGATGCCTTGCTTTCTCCTGCGTGGACTAACTACGAAAAGCGTGATTTATCAGTCCTCAACTATCCGCTTCATGATATTCTTGTGCACAGGATTCACTATGTTGAAAACGATATTTCCGATTTCGTTGTTGACGGAGAAAATACAGTTGAGTTTCATATAGGCGAGGGCTGGTATGCCCAGCATTTAAGCCGAAACGAAGGTATAATCGCATACGGAGCGCTCAAGCTTTGCTTCAAGGTGTTGGCTGATGATGAATTGGTTGCAAAATCAGATGAAAATGTTCTGTGGAAGAAGTCCTATGTAACTCAAACCAATATCTATTTCGGTGAAGTTCAGGATGCAAGGCTTATTGATAAGGGTGAGTGGAAGCCTGCAGCAAAAATTCCTGCTCCTCTTTCGGTGCTGACTAAGCAGAGCTGTCCTGCCGACAGAGAAATCAGAACAATAATTCCAAAGAAGATTCATTCATTCGGCGATACCGCAATATATGATTTAGGCGAAAATGTTTCAGGCTATGCTAAGCTGGTTTTCGGCGATCGTACGGTTCTTGATGAAAGAGCTTTTGTCCGATATGCCGAGGAGCTTAACCCCGACGGTTCATTGAATTTTGATTCAGCCGGTGGTGCGTGGCGTATTCAGAGGGATGAGTTTATTTATTCCAACGAACATAAAATGTATGAGTTTTATCCGCAGTTTACTTGGCATGCGGGCAGATATTTTGAGGTACAGGGCAACGCATTCCCAACGGAATTTGCCGTTGTTCATACTGATATTAAGCAAATTGTGGATTATAAATCGGATAATGAAAATCTCCAATGGATTTTTGATGCTTATATTCGCACTCAGCTTGATAATATTCATTGCTGCGTGCCGTCAGACTGCCCTCACAGAGAGCGTTTAGGCTATACAGGGGACGGTCAGCTTGCCTGCGACGCTGTAATGACTTGCTTTGACGCCAAGGATATGTACCTTAAGTGGATGCAGGATATTGCAGACAGTCAGGATATTTACACAGGTCGGGTTGAGAATACTGCTCCGTTTTACGGCGGTGGCGGCGGCCCCGGCGGCTGGGGCGGCGCAATAGTGTTTGTTCCGTATACATTCTACAAGCACTACGGAGATAAAGAAGTGCTTAAAAAGTATTATCCCAATATGCTTAAATATCTTTCTTATCTGCGTTCTCGCAGTGAGAACAGCCTTGTTGTCCGCTCGGAAGAGGGAAGTTGGTGTTTGGGAGATTGGTGTACAGTTGAAAAAGTTGAAATTCCCGAACCTTTTGTCAACACATATTTTCACATAAGAGCCATAAGAGCTGTTAAGGAAATAGCTGAAATTATTGGTGAAAAACCTGATACTACTGCTTTGGAATTTGAACAAAAAGCAGTAGAGGCAATGTACGGTACCTATTTTAACCCTGAAACAGGCTCTTTTTGCGGCGGTGTGCAGGGCGCAGATGCCTTTGCTGTTGAGCTTAAATTGGGCGATGAAAGAACATATAAAAATGTTGTTAAAAAATATACTGAGCTTAATCGTTTTGATACGGGCATATTCGGCACGGATATTCTTGTGCGTATTCTCTGCGAGAACGGAGATAAAGCCCTTGCAAAACAGCTTTTGGCAAGTGAAAACGGAATAGGCACTTTCCACTACATGAAAGCTAAGGGCGCAACAACCCTTTGGGAGTGTTGGGACGGAGCTGATTCCCACAATCACCCCATGTTCGGCTCGATCGTCGCTTCAATGATTAAATACGATATAAAATAAAAAATGTGCCATTCTTAAGGGGTGTGAACTCTACTTAAGAATGGCACTCGTTTTTTGCAGCTTACTATTTGGCTAAAAACTCAAGGACTTGAGCAGATATTTCCTCTGCACGGTTCTCTTCGCACATATGTCCGCCGCCTTCAACAAGATAGTTTGCAGCATGAGGGAAAGCCTTGGCAACAGTTTGCTTCATATCCGCTGTTAAAATAAGGTCTTTATCTGCCTGAACAATAAGAACGGGCATATCAACTTTTGAAATCTTTTCAAAATCGTTAACCATAGCTCTTGCGCTGGTTACCATGTTGCTGTAGCCTGTGTTTTTGATTTGCAGAGGTACGGCGATTTTATCAAGGTCATAGCCCTTTGTAAAATCCCAATCCATAAATGCCATATAGGCAACCATGCGAAGCAAGGGATCAATTTTTGTAAGGTTTTCAAAAATAAAATTTGCCATTGTGCCCATAATTTTAAGCATTGTGGGGTTCTTCATCATATCTCCCACATCTGTAATCGGGCAAGGGCAAATGAGCATAAGGCTCTTGAGAGTTGGCTCCATTGCCGCTATGTTCATTGCTACTCCTCCACCCATTGAATGACCCATTACGCTCCATTCGTTTATGGGGGCGATTGTTTTCATTAAGTTAATAACAAGCTCTTCGCGGGGTATAACATCTTCCTCGGCAACATCGCTTTCCCTTGTGCTGTAGCCAAAGCCGGGCAGGTCAACAAGCACGCAGGTGTAGCCCTCGGGTAATAGCTCAGCCACCATTGGTTCCCATGTCTGAGTTGAAAGAGCAAAGCCGTGAATCATCATGATATTGCCTTTTTCATTTTCTGCTTCAAAAACTCTGTAATGAAGTGTGTATTTACCCTGAGTGTAGTATTCGCTGTTTTCAAAGGGCTTTTGTGCATCTTCTGCATTGACGCCGATGAAAAGGGTAGGTAACACGATGAAAATTGCCAAAAGAACAGCTGTGATTTTTTTAGTCATTTTGTTTTTCCTTTTATGTGTTAAATTTCATTCGTTAATTGTTGGCTTGAAGCCTTTACCTATAATTTCGTTTGCTTCTGTAATAATTGTAAAGGTATTGGGATCTATGGATTTAATCAGCTTTATTACAGAGGAAACCTCGTTGCTGCGAAGAACGCAGACAAGCATATTTTTTTCTTCCTTTGTGTAAGCTCCCGTTACAGGCACTATGCTGACGCCTCTTGGCGATTGTGAAATTATTGCATGAGAAATTTCTTCCGATTTTTCCGTGATGACCATGAGCATTTTGCTCTTGCCCATGCCGTAAAGAATATAGTCGATAACCTTTGAGCTTACAAAAATAACAATTGCTGCGTACAAAGCGCTTTCAATGCTGCGGAATACTATAGCCGAAACAGCAATGACAACCATATCGCTGAGCATTACAAGCTTGCCGTAAGACATATGGGGAAAAACAAGCCGCAGTAGCTTGCTCATAACATCTGTGCCGCCTGTGGTAGCTCCTCTGGCGGCAACTATTGCAACTCCTGCACCGAGCAGCGCTCCTGAAAAAATAGAAGCCAAAAGCTTGTCGCCTGTATATTCATAAGGAACTAAAACCGCAGTAATATCAATAGCGGCAGAAAGCAAAACCGTTACCCACAGGGTTTTCGCAACGAATTTTTTGCCTATAAAAATCCACGCTAAAATTAAAATTGGAATGTTAAGCGCCAAGTTGACTGCTCCGACGGGTAATTTGCTCAGATAATTTATAACGATTGCTAAGCCCGAAAAGCCACCTTGAGCGATATTGTTCGGTACATTGAAAATATTGATTGCAAGTGCATACAGAACGCAGCCTATCACCCAAAAAATGTTATCAACGGCTAAATCAAATGCTCGTTTTTTCTTTTCTTTTTTGCTAAGTGAAGAAGATTCAGTCTTTTTCATTTGCCTGGCTCCTCGCAAATTATATTAAAAAGCTCTCTCATTCTGGTTGCTTCACCTTTTAAGTATAAATAGCCGAACAGCGCCTCAAAGCCTGTTGCGCTGTGATATTGAGCAGGAGATGCACCTTTGGGAATGTGTGAAACCTTGGCGTTTCTGCCTCGTTTGTAAGCTGCTGTTTCTTCTTCGGAAAGAAATGGCAGTATTTTTTGCACTGCCTTATACTGTGCGCTTGCGCTCACAAAGCCGACTGCAAGGCGGTGGAGCTCTTCAGGGGGTCTGTCGCCCTTCAAGGCTAAAAATTCACGAACTAAAATTTCGTAAACGGCATCGCCTAAAAATGCTAAAGATATTGGGTTGAGTGTGTTAGGGCTTCGTTCGGATTTGTTTATAAGGTTTTCCAAATTAACCCTCCGTTACGGTACATAATCAAATTCAAAATCGTAAATAACTACGCTGTCTCCTTCGTTTATTCCCATTTCCGCCAAACGGTCGAGTATTCCGCTTGTTTCAAGAACACGCTGGAAATATTGGAGAGATTCATAGTCGTCAAGATCGGTGCGCTGCAATATTCTGAGAAGCCATTCGCCCTCAACAAAATAAACGCCGTCTTCACAGCTTACCGTGAAGTTATCTCCGCTTTCGGGAAGAAGATCGGTGCTCTTAATTTCTTCACTCTCGTAGCGGACAACAGGGGGCAGGGTAGCGAGCCTTGCCGCAACTGCGTTAATAACCTCTTTTGTGCCCTCGGAAATAGGTGCGCACATTTTAAAGAACTGATAGCCGTGCTCGCTCATGTATTTTTCAAGGCGTTCAAGCTGTTCGTCTGTTGCAAGGTCAATTTTGTTTGCAACAACTATTTGTTCACGCTCTGCAAGCTCAGGGTTGAACTTTTTGAGCTCTAGGTTGATTTTTTCAAAATCCTCGATGGGGTCTCTCGCCTCACTGCCTGCGGCGTCTAAGATATGCACGAGCATACGGCAGCGCTCAACATGGCGCAGAAATTCGTGACCCAAGCCTATGCCTTCGCTTGCTCCCTCAATAAGTCCGGGAATATCAGCGATAACAAACGAGTTGCCTTCACCCATGCGAACAACACCCAAAACAGGTGTAATGGTTGTGAAATGGTAATCGGCAACTATGGGTTTTGCTTCGCTTACAACTGAAATGAAGCTTGATTTACCTACATTTGGGAAACCAAGCAAACCAACATCCGCAATCAGCTTGAGTTCAAGCGAAACTTCCCATTCTTCGCCGGGAGTTCCACTTTTTGCAAATCTCGGAGCCTGTCTTGTGGGGGTTGCAAAATGGGGGTTACCCCAGCCGCCTCTGCCGCCTTTTGCGGCTACGAAAGGCTTGTCATCGGAAAGGTCAGCCATAACCTTGCCTGTGTTAACTTCTCTGATAACGGTGCCGAGGGGAACATATATAACTAAATCTTCGCCCTTTTTTCCGTTCTTTCTGCCGCTTTGACCGTTGCCGCCGCTTTGTGCGGTGTATTTGCGCTTGTAGCGGAAGTCGGCGAGAGTTGAAAGGTTGGTATCAACCTTAAAAACAATATCTCCGCCTTTACCGCCATCGCCGCCGTCAGGGCCGCCTGAAGCTATGTACTTTTCACGGTGAAAAGCTACACAGCCGTCGCCGCCTTTGCCGGCCTTAATTTTTATTTTTGCTATATCTACGAACATCTTTATTACCTATTCCTTGAGTTTTATGAAAGCTCATGTATAAATAAGCCGCTTAAGAGTTTTGGCTCAAACCAAGTGGATTTCGGGGGCATGATAAGGTTTGCATCTGCAATAGCCATAAGGTCATCAAGAGTTGTGGGATACATGGAAATGGCCATAATCATATCGCTTGCTGCTCGTCTTTCCAGCTCCTCAAGACCTCTTATGCCGCCGACAAAGTCAATTCTCTTGTCTGTTCTCGGGTCATCAATGCCGAGGATGGGGGAAATGAGATTGTTTTGAAGAATTGAAACATCGAGCTGAGAAACAGGGTCGTTGGGGTCGAATGAACCGGTCTTTGCTGTGAGTTTGTACCACTTGCCCTCCAAATACAAACCGAATGTGTGCTTTTCTGTGGGCTTGTAGGGAGAAGAGGGTGCTGTTTCAAAATCAAAGCTTTCGCCGATAGCTGTCAAAAACTGGTCACGGCTCATGCCCTTAAGGTCACGGATTACTCGGTTATAATCCATGATTTCCAGCTCGTCGGCAGGGAAAGAAACTGCAAGAAAACGGTTGAATTCTTCTTCGCCTGTATAGTCGGGATTAGCTTCTCTGCGCTTTAAGCCGACCTTGACAGCTGATGCACACCGGTGATGGCCGTCAGCAATGTAGAGATAATCAATCTTGTCAAAAGCCCTAGCAATATCATTATTGACATTTTCATCGTCAATTACCCAAACAGTCTGAGCAACATCGTCGGCTATAAAATCATATTCCGGTGTATGGTTTGCCTGCCAATCGGCAATAATTGCTTTAACGGCATCGCCGTTTTTGTATGTTAAGAAAATGGGTCCTGTGTTTGCATTGCAGGTGTCAACATGGTTGATTCTGTCCTGCTCTTTATCTGCACGGGTAAGTTCATGCTTTTTGATGATATTGTTGATATAATCATCAATGGAAGCGCAGCCTACAAGACCTGTTTGGCTTCTGCCGTTCATAATCTGGCGGTAGATGAAGAAACAGGGTACGCTATCTTTCTTGCAAATCCCGTCTGAAACAAGCTTTTGAAGGTTTTCTGCTGCCTTTTCGTAAACAATCTTATCGTAAAGATAGGTGTCTTCGGGCAAATCTATTTCAGCTTTGTCAACATGTAAAAATGAGTAGGGGTTGCCATCAACCATTTTTCGTGCTTCTGCGCTGTTCATAACATCGTAGGGAAGTGCTGCGACTTTATCTGCGTATTCTTTATTGGGACGAACCGCCTTAAAAGGTTTAAAATAAGCCATTTGGTGTATCTCCTTAAATATTTATTATCTATTTAAATTTACTACTTTTATATTGTAAAGTCAAGTGGATAAAATAAAAGGAGCGGTTACTGTATTTAATTTTAAAAAAGTAGTGACATTTCACAAAATTATGCTATAATATTATGAAAATATACTAATTAATTTGATTGGGGTAGTGCTTTTGTTTGAGCAAACAATAAATATTGACAGAATGGAGCATGCCGTCAGCCTTTTCGGCAGCTTTGATGAAAATATACGCAATATAGAGAACGAATACGGTGTTGCTGTTGTTTCACGAGGCTCCGAGCTTAAAGTAACAGGTGAGGTTGAGGGGGTTGCCAAAGCGGTTCGTGCGATTAACGGCTTGCTTGCGCTCATAAATAAGGGTGAAGCACTTAATGAGCAGAATGTTCGCTATGTTATGACCCTTGTAGGCGAGGGTAACGAAGGTCAGATTGCTTCAATGGGTAATGACTGCGTTTGCATCAGCGCAAGAGGTAAGCCCATTAAGCCCAAAACCTTAGGACAGAAGAATTATATTGAAGCCATTAAGAATAATACCATTGTTTTCGGTATTGGTCCTGCGGGTACGGGTAAAACCTATTTGGCGGTTGCGATGGCTGTCAATGCCTTCAGAGCAAAAGAGGTCAACCGAATTATTCTGACCCGTCCTGCGGTTGAAGCAGGAGAAAAGCTTGGCTTTTTGCCCGGTGATCTGCAGCAGAAAGTTGACCCCTATTTGAGACCTCTTTATGATGCCCTTTTTGATATGCTCGGTGCGGAGAATTTTCAGAGATATCAGGAGCGAGGAAGCATTGAGGTTGCGCCCCTTGCTTATATGCGAGGAAGAACGCTTGATGACAGCTTTGTTATTCTTGATGAGGCGCAGAATACCACGCCTGAGCAGATGAAGATGTTTTTAACCCGTCTCGGCTTTAATTCAAAAATGGTAATAACCGGCGATATTACTCAGATTGACTTGCCTGACGGCAAGCGATCAGGCCTTGTTGAGGTTGTAAAAATTCTTAAAAATGTTGAAGATATTGAAACGGTTACATTTAATGATAAGGATGTTGTAAGGCACAGACTTGTCCAGGATATTGTTAAAGCTTATGCTAAATACGAAGAACGCAAGAAAAATCAGAAGTGAGGGAAAAGGCTATGAAAGACAAGATTAAGGTCATTATTACCGATGAACAGGCAAAAGTGAAAATTCCCACCGGATTGAGGCTGCTGATAAGGCGCAGCTGTACTGCTGTGCTCGTCAGCGAAGGCTTTGAGGGCTCTGCTGAGATCAGCGTAACTTTTGTTGATGATGAGCGTATTCATCAGCTCAATAAAGAGTTCAGAAATGTTGATTCTTCAACAGATGTGCTTTCTTTCCCTCTTGGCGAAAACGGTGTTTACGATGTTAATCCCGAAACAGGTGCAAAGCTTCTCGGAGATATAGTTATCTCTATGGAGCACGCTGTTGCTCAGGCACAGCTCTATGAGCATAGCTTACAGCGTGAGGTTGCTTTCCTCACCGTCCATTCAATGCTTCACCTGCTGGGCTATGATCATGTAAACGGCGGACTTGAAAGAGTCAGAATGCGTGAAAAAGAAGAGGAAGTTCTCATAAAGCTTGGTTTACATAGAACAAGCAGCTACTACCTCGGAGACGGCGACGAGGCGTAATGCGATATGAAAGCGTTTTTTAAAAGCTTTGTATATGCGTTCAGAGGTTTAGGCTACTGCTTGGTGAACGAACGCAATATGCGAGTGCATTTTTGCTGTTTTGGTTATATGCTTTTCTTTTTGCTGAGGTATGATTTCTTTACCGTTAGCAAAACGCAGTGGTCTATACTTGCCCTTGCGGCGGCGCTTGTTATTGTGGCAGAGTATATAAATACCGCTGTTGAGCGTGCCGTTGATACCGCCGCCAAAGGCGAAAAAAGCGAAAGTGCAAAAATTGCAAAAGATACTGCCGCAGGCGCAGTACTGATAGCGGCGTTTTTTGCAGTTGCTGTGGGTATATTAATCTTGTATCAACCGTCTGCTTTTAAGGCAATGTTTGATTATTATGTTGCTAATCCCTTGAATTTCGCCTTTGTTTTATCAAGCATTATTTTGATTTTCGGTTTTGTAATTGCCGGACCTAAGAAAATTATTGAAATATTCAGGAGAAAATAGATTTTACTTATGAATACACAAAAAACATCTTTTATTGCGATTGTCGGCTGTCCGAATGTAGGTAAATCATCAATACTTAACAGGCTTTTGGGTGAAAAAATCGCAATCGTTTCCGATAAGCCTCAAACAACACGCACGAGAATCATGGGAGTTTTGACCGAGGAGGAAACTCAGCTTGTTTTCACCGATACTCCAGGTTTCCACAGACCGAAAACAAAGCTCGGCGAAAAAATGATTAAGGCTGTTGACGAAAGCATTTCAGGTGTTGACGCCTGTCTTTTTGTTGTTGAGCCTCAGGGTGAACTGAGAGCAATAGAAGAGGATTTGATTAAAAAATTTGCTCAGAACAAGATGAAAGTCGTCCTTGCCATAAATAAGGTTGATACAATACCCGAAAAAGAGCAGCTCATGCAGCGCATACTCATGTTTTCAAAGCTATATGATTTCGAGGCTATAGTGCCTGTTTCCGCTGTAAAAGGCGACAATATGAAAGCATTGCTCGATGAACTCAAAAAGCTTGCTGAGCCGGGATATCATTTCTTCCCGGAAGACACTTTGACCGACCAGCCGGAAAGAGTGCTTGCAGCCGAAATGATCAGAGAAAAGCTTCTCAGAAATCTTGATAAAGAAATACCCCACGGCACAGCGGTAAGCATTGAAAAGATGCGAGAGAGGGAAGACACTGAAATTATTGATATTGAAGCTACAATATACTGCGAAAAAGAGAGCCATAAAGGTATAATCATAGGTAAAGGCGGTGCAATGCTCAAGCGTGTTTCTACCAGAGCACGAGAGGATATGGAGCGTTTCTTTGACTGTAAAGTTAACCTTAAATGTTGGGTCAAGGTTAAGGAGGATTGGCGCAACCGTGAGGGCTTGATTCACAATTTCGGACTTGATTAATTTTCCACTTATAAAATAAATAGCTCCCTGCAAAATAAAATTGAAGGGAGCGATTAATTTTTGGATATAAAAGATGCATGGAATCTATTTGCCAAAAGCGGCAAAGTGCAGGATTATTTGAAATACAGGGAGATAGCCAATGAGGCTGAACACACAGGGACTGATAATAAGGGAGCAGCAGACGGGCGAGGCTGACCGCCTCGTCACTGTTTTAACCCGTGATATGGGCGTGATTCGTGCTTTTGTGCGTGGAGCACGCAGCATAAAAAGCCGTTCGCTTTCCGCAACTCAGCTTTTAGGCTACTCGAAGCTTTCAATTTTTATGAGCCGTGATGTTTATACTATTGACGAAGCTGAGCCCATTGAAGTGTTTTTCGGTGTTCGCAGTGATTTTGCCCGCACTTCACTCGCAATGTATTTTTGCGAACTGATTTGCGAGCTTGCGCCTGAAGAAACGGATTCTGCCGAGCTCTTATCTTTAGCCCTCAATACGCTATATATGCTTTCTAATAACAAACTGTCCGTCCAACAGATAAAGGCTGTTTTTGAGCTTAGGATGTTGAGCTTAAGCGGATATATGCCCAATCTTGTTGCCTGCAGCAGCTGCGGCAAATTTGCCGATGACACAATGCTTTTTGATACGGAAAGTGCGCAGCTGTATTGCAGTTCATGCAAGGCTCCTGTGCATTGCATACCGCTCACAATCGGTGTAGTTACCGCCATAAGGCACATTTGCCTTTCCGACCCAAAGAAAATCTTTTCTTTTAAGCTTTCTAATTCAGGCTTAAAAGAGCTTTCTGATGTTTCGGAGCGATATTTGCTTGCTACAACACAGCGCAGATATAAATCCCTTGAATTATATAAAACTTTTACATAAGAGGATAGTTATGACACCTAAAGAGAGAAAGAAATATTTAATAAACCGCTGCTATTCGGCGCAGTATGCAAAGCTGCCTGATGCTTTCAAAGAGATTAACATATTGCGTTATCCGGGGCTTTGGATTAGCATTTTAGCCAACAGTGAGCTTTATAATATTCAGAACCTGACACCCGAATGTACCGATGTTCTTTTGAATACAAAAGAGGGCTACAATGCCGATTTTGAAAAGCTTGAATATACCTTGCAGGTTTTTTATGAGCTTAATTACAGTATGTTCAAAATGCGCTTTATCGGCGATGAGATTTTTGATTGTCCGTGTTTTGAAAAAGCAATAAAGCTGACTTTGCGCTTGCCCAAAATTAAGTATATTGAGGTTTTCTGCTCAGGTAATGTTATACCAACGGATGAGCAGATGCAGGTGCTCAGAAATCCCGGCATGACTGCGGTTATCAACTCAAAAGGGGAAAAAAACGAAGAATTAGCGGCAATATTTGAAGAAAAAGAGATTAACTTTGAAATAAGAGAAATTGAAGAAAAATGTGGGTATTGCAAAACAACTTATACTGTTTTTGTGGAGGGCAAAGTTTTCCGTTGTCCGTTAACTGCAAGAGAATATGCAAACGGTAACGAAGCTGATGAAAAGAGCTTCGTTGATATTGTTGCCCGCAAGCTTCAAATTAAGGATTTGCGCTTAGCTTTATTTGATATAACAAATGACCCGCCGCCTGAAAACTGCGATGAATGTAAAATTAAACCGTAATAGGCAATATAGAAAAAACTACCATGAAAACCTAAGCTTTCATGGTAGTTTTTTCAGTGAGATTACAGATTTACAGTATTGATCGGTTTACCTTTAAGGTAGGCAAATATGTTTTCTTTGAGAACGCCTAAGAGCCTTTCTCTTGTTTCAAATGCCGCCCATGCTATGTGAGGCGTGATAATGCAGTTTTCACAGCTGAGCAGAGGATTATCGGCTTTCGGAGGCTCGGTGCTGAGAACATCAACTCCTACACCTGCAAGATGTCCGCTTTTAAGCGCTTTTGCCACTGCTTCTTCATCAAATACAGGACCTCTTGATGTATTAATAAGGTAAGCTCCCTTTTTGATTTTGTTAAGAGAACTATTGTTCACTAACGAGACTGTATCAGGAGTGAGAGGGCAATGAAAACTGATTACATCACTTGTTTTAAGCACTTCATCAAGGCTTGTAAAGGTTATTCCCTTGGCATTTATGTGTTTATCGGGGTGAGGTGTAAAGGCGATTACCCTCATACCGAAAGAATTGGCTATATTGCTGACGCTTTCTCCGATTTTGCCGTATCCGACTATGCCGAAGGTTTTGCCGCAAAGCTCCTGCAAAGGTGCCTTCCAAAAGCAAAAGTCTTTACAGTTGGTCCATTCTCCGCTTTTCACGGCGGAGTTGTGGATTCCCACCTTGTTTGTCATTTCCAAAAGCAGCGCAAAGGTGAGCTGAGCAACTGCGGCGGTGCTGTAGCTCGGTATGTTGGATACGGGTATGTTTCTTGAAGCGGCATATTCCCAATCAACTATGTTATATCCGGTGCTGAGCAGAGCAATGAATTTGCAGTCGGGTAACTGCTCAATGGTTTGACGGGTGAGGGGAGTTTTGTTGGTGATTATTATTTCACAACCTTCACACCGTTCTATTATTTTTTCATCCGGTGTTCTGTCGAAAACGGTCAAATCGCATTGATTTCTAAGCCAATCCCAGCTTAAATCACCGGGATTCGTAGTAAAACCATCAAGAATTACAGCTTTCATAAAATTTTCACTCCTTTTGTGTTGACCTAACGCATAAAATTCTATATAATTATAATATATGTGCTGAAAATTTGCAACATATAAATTCATTTAAGTTAAGAGGCGGTGAGAACTCGATTGTCAAACAAATCTAAACGAAGTTCGGCTATGACTCTTGCCGGAGTTATTCTTCTTGTTCTCGCTGCTGTATTCATTGTTCTTTATATTGTTACATCAACTCCTGAAATCCAGCGTTGGTATGCAACATATGAAGAAATGCTTTATAAGTTTGATATGGCTGTTGTTTCTATAGGCTACAGCCAAATTATAGCCCTTGTAATCTTTGCCCTCTACATAATTAAATGTTTTGTGCCTATCATAAGCGTACCGGCAATTTGCTTGCTTTCCGGTATGGTTTTTCCCACTGCAATAGCCCTTGTTGTTAATTTCACGGGTTGTTTTATTATGATGACCGTAAAATATAAAATCGGCTCTGCCTACGGCGGCGGCAGAGCCAAATCGGTGCTTTACCGCAATGAGCTTGCACGCACGCTAATTGAGCATAACGGCACAGGTAATCCGTGGTTACTCCTAACATTCAGGATAATACCAAGTTTTCCGATAAATTCCGTAAGCCAGCTTTACGGTTCATTGGATTTTAATTATACGAAATATATCGGTATTTCGATGTTAGGCTTTGCTCCAAGGCTGTTATCCTATACATTTATCGGTTCGAGTGTATTTGATCCCCTTTCTTTCAGGTTCTTCCTGCCTATAATCATCTTGTGCGGTATTTCGGGAGCCTCAATACTAATAGTAAACGCAATAATTAACTACATGCAAAATAATTCCAGAAAGGATACTTAATATGTTTAGCTTCAATGTTGTTAAAAAAGGTCTTTTAGGGGTAGATTTTGATTCTGCTTTAAATTCTCTTTACGGTAAGGATGCAGCTGCGCAAAAGGAGCGTTATCTGCGTGTTCTCGATTCTTTCGCTGAGCTTTACGGAACAGACTGTGAAGTGGGCTTTTTCTCAGCTCCCGGCCGCAGTGAGGTTTGCGGCAACCACACTGACCATAACCACGGTAAGGTGCTTGCTGCGGCAATCAATCTTGATGCTATTGCCGTAGCTTCAAAGAATAACAGAGATGTTATCCGCCTCAAATCCGAAGGCTACGATATGGATATGGTTGATATTACCGACCTTGAGCCTAAAAAGGCTGAGTATTCTAAATCAAAAGGTCTTATTCGAGGTGTTTGTGCCGGCTTTGTAGCAAGGGGCTACGAAATCGGAGGCTTTGATGCGGCTACTGCGAATGATGTTTTGTCCGGTTCAGGTCTTTCATCTTCTGCCGCTTTTGAAGTTCTTGTTGGTACCATTCTCAATCATCTCTATAACGACGGCAAGGTTACGCCTGTTGAAATCGCTCAGATTGCCCAGTATGCGGAGAATGAGTTCTTCGGCAAGCCCTGCGGTCTGCTTGACCAAATGACTTGTTCGGTCGGCGGCTTTGTATTTATGGATTTTAACACTCCTGCTAAGCCGGTAATCAAACCCATCAATTTCGATTTTGAAACCTGCGGTCATGCTCTTTGTATTGTCAATACCGGCGGAAGCCACTCAAACCTGACTGATGAATATGCGGCTGTTAAAAACGAAATGATTTTAGTTGCTCAGCGCCTTGGCCACAGTGTTTTGCGAGAGGTTGATGAGGCTCAGTTTTATAATTCAATCGACCTTGTGCGTAGTGCAGTAGGTGATAGAGCACTTCTGCGTGCAATGCACTTCTTCAGCGAAAACAGACGAGTAGATGCTCAGGTTAGGGCTCTTGAAGCTAAAGAATTTGGCGAATTTAAAAAGCTAGTTATAAAAAGCGGCCAATCCTCGTATATGTACAACCAAAATGTATATTCTGTTAAAGACCCTGTTTCTCAGCCTGTTTCACTCGGTCTTTGCCTGTGCCAAGAGCTCCTTGAGGGCAAAGGCGCTTGGCGTGTTCACGGCGGCGGCTTTGCAGGAACAATTCAGGCCTTTGTTCCGGTTGATATGCTTGCTGAGTTTAAGCGCAGAATGGAGCTCGTTTTTGGAAATGGTAACTGCTATGTGCTTTCCATCAGACCTGTCGGCGGCACAAATGTAATCTAAGTTTACTATTGGGCGGAATTTCCGCCCTTTTTATCTGAGGTAATATTAGAAATGGATATGTTGAATTTATTAAAATGCCTTTGCAGTGCAAACGGCACTTCGGGCAATGAAAACGCCGCAGCTAAGGTTGCGGCAGAGCTTTTGAACGAATATATGCCTGTTACTGTTGATGTAAGAGGCAATGTTATTGGCGATACAGGTGTCGAGGGCAGCAAAATCCTCCTCGATGCGCACCTTGACCAAATTGGTTTTACCGTTACCGCTATTGACGACAAAGGTTTCTTAAAAGTGGCAAGGGTCGGCGGTATTGACCCGATTGTTTTAGCCGCAAGCGAAGTTACGGTACATGGCAAAAGTGATATTTTCGGTGTAATTACTTCTACTCCTCCTCATCTTTCAAAAGGTGCGGATAAGAAGGCACAGGAAATATCCGAAATTGCCATTGATATCGGTATGACCAAGGAGGATGCGGAAAAAACTGTTTCTTTTGGCGACAGAGTTACAATGAACGGCGAAATCAAGCCCATGCTCGGCAGCCGTGTTTGCGGTGCGGCTCTTGATGACAGATGCGGTGTTGCTTCAATTCTTCGCTGCTTAGAGATTTTAGGCGAAAAAGTAAAGAAGCTTCCTATTTGCGTTATGTTTTCATCAAGCGAGGAAACAGGTGTGGGCGGTGCAAAAGTCGGCGGATTCAATGCTATGGCAGATGAAGCGATTGCCGTTGATGTCAGCTTTGCAAATGCACCGGGAGTTAAAGATACTGTTACCGCAGCCCTCGGCGCAGGCGTGCTTATAGGATATGCTCCCTCTCTCAGCTTTGAAATGTCACGGAAGCTTGAAGCAATAGCCGAAAATAATAATATTAAATACCAAGCGGAGGTCATGGGTTCTTCAACAGGAACTAATGCCGATGATATTGCAACCGCAGGCAAGGGCACAAAAATGGCTCTTTTATCCATTCCTCAGCGCAATATGCACACAGCTGTCGAAGTTGTGGATTTAGACGATATAGAAGCTGCCGCACAGCTTATGGCGGCTTATATTATCAGCAGGGAGGAGAAGAAAAATGCTTGAAATGATTAAAGAGCTCTGTGCTTTAAGTGGTATATCAGGCAGAGAGGGCAAAATCAGAGAGTATATAATTTCAAAGCTCCCCGAAGCAGCCGAATATTCAGTAGATGCAATGGGTAATCTGATTGTTTTTGTAAAGGGTAAAAATACCGCCAAAAACAAGGTTATGCTTGCCGCTCATATGGATGAAGTTGGTATGATAGTCACATTTATTGATGATAAGGGATTTATTAAGTTTGCAAATGTGGGCGGTATTGATACTGCCGTTCAGCTTGGCAGAAGAGTAAAAGTCGGCGAAAAAGGTTTAACAGGCGTTATCGGTGTTACTCCTATTCATCTGCGCCGTAGTGACGATGAATATAAAATGCCCAAAGCTGACGAACTTTATATTGATGTCGGTGCAAATGACAAAAAAGAGCTCGAAGGCTTGGTGAATCCCGGCGATGAAATTGTTTTTGACAGCGATGCCGTTGAATTTAGCGATAAGCTCAAAGCAAAAGCGATTGATGACAGAGCAGGCTGTGCACTGCTTCTTGATATGATCATAAACGGCGTAGAATATGACACATATTTTGCTTTTACCGTTCAGGAGGAAGTGGGCTGTCGCGGCGCAGGCTGTGCAGCTTTCAGCGTTGAGCCTGATTATGCAGTAGTTGTGGAAACTACTACTGCCGCTGATATTTCGGGCGTCAGCGGAGAAAAACAGGTATGCAAGCTCGGCGAAGGCGCTGTAATTCCCTTTATGGATGCAGGAACGGTTTATTCCCCTGAGCTTTATGCCGTCGCGAAGAAACTGTCAGCAGAAAAAGGGTTTAAAATGCAGACTAAAACCCTGATTGCAGGCGGCAACGATGCAAGAGCAATTACCGGCAGCGGTAAAGGCGTTAAAACTCTCACTGTTTCTTTCGCAACAAGATATTTACACTCTCCCTCCTGCGTTATTGCCAAAAAGGATATTGAAGAAATGTCAGCCGCAGTGAAAGCAATCGCAAAGGAGTTTGCTAATGCTTAAGTTTATTGAAACGGATGAAGAAGCTGAGCTTTTATACGAGTTTTGCAAAGATAGCTTTGGACTTTCCATCGCTTCTCTTTTACAGGCTTATCCGCCAAAGCTTGATATTTGCCGATTCTGGATGCAAATTACAGGCGATGAAATAACTGCCGCTCTTTGCAGCATGAACGGAGAAATAGTGCTTTCCTCAAACCTCAGAGCTGATTATGAGGAGCTTGCCGAATTTATAAAGACAATCGGCTATACAAATATCCTATGCCGTGCAATGGATGTTGTAAGCCTTAATATGTTCGCTTCCGGCTGCGGTCAGGTTTGGCGCAGAGAGGCGATAGAGGCAGAAGCTGCCGACTATTCAATTCCCGGTACTGCCGCCGAATTTAGAGCAATATATGAGCTGCTCAATATCAAAGGCGAATTTGATGAGTGGTTTGCGGATATAACAAGACGCATCAATGCAGGCACTGCGGATATGCGGTATATGGAGCGTGACGGAAAAATTGTCTGCACGGCTTCGCTGTTACATATCAACGGTGAAAAGGCTCTGCTCGGCGCAGTCGCAACAGAAAAGGATTACCGCAAACAGGGAATAGCAAGCGCTCTGATAAATACATTCGGTGAAAAAACATTATATCTTCGCTGCTTGCCTGCTCTTAATCCGTTTTATCAAAAGCTTGGATTTAAAAGCGTAGATGTATGGGCAGAGATAAAGGATAAATAGTATATAGGAAAGAAAAGATATGAATTCATTTTTTAAAGTTGATGATGTAATTACTGCCGCTTCAAAAAAGGCGATGGAGGTTTCCTCTGCTTCTTTTGCAAGAATTGATGAGGTGCGTGCGTATAATCAGGAAAAGGTGCTTGCTGCTTTTGTTAAAAACAGCGTAAACGAAAGCCATTTTACCGAGTCAACAGGCTATGGTTATGGCGACAGAGGCAGAGATGTGCTTGATCAGGTGTTGGCTGACTGTGTCGGTTCGGAAGATTCCCTTATCCGTCATAGTCTGACCTGCGGAACGCATACTTTGGGCGTTGCGCTTTTCGGCTTGCTTCGTCCCGGTGATATTATGCTCTGTGTTACGGGTACTCCTTACGATACCATTCACGGCGTAATCGGAATTACGGGAAGCGGCATGGGTTCTCTTAAGGATTATGGAGTAACATACAAACAGGTTGATTTGTTGCCTGACGGCACAGTAGACTACGAGGGCATAGAAAAAGCTCTGAACGAAAAAATTGCAATGGTCTATATTCAGCGTTCAAGAGGTTATTCTCTTCGTCCCAGCTTGGGCGTAGCCGATATTGAAAAAATCGCAAAAACCGTTCGTGAAAAAAGCGATGCGGTTATAATGGTTGATAACTGTTACGGTGAATTTGTTGAAAAAACAGAGCCTGTTTCCCACGGTGCGGATATTATTGCAGGCTCGTTGATTAAAAATCCCGGCGGCGGCATTGCAAAATGCGGCGGTTATATTGCAGGCAGGGCAGATTTGGTGGAAAAATGCTCTTATCGCATGACTGTTCCCGGCTTAGGCCGTGAGGTTGGTCCCTCTTTGGGACAGAGCAGAGGAATGTTTATGGGTCTTTTCAACGCTCCCCATATTGTCGGCGAAGCTCTTAAAACGGCAGTCTTTGCCGCAAGCCTTTTCGAGGAGTTGGGCTTTGAAGCAACACCCAAATCAAACGAAGCAAGAGTAGATATTATTCAGGCTCTCAAGCTTTGCAACAGCGATACTCTTGTCGCTTTTTGTCAGGGTATGCAAAAGGGTGCGCCCATTGACTCTAATGTCTGTCCCGAACCTTGGGATATGCCTGGTTACGATAGTAAGGTTATTATGTCTGCGGGTGCGTTTACAGGCGGCTCATCAATCGAGCTTTCTTCCGATGCTCCGCTTCGTGAGCCCTATGCTGTATGGATGCAGGGTTCCATGAATTTCGATAGCGGCAAAATCGGCGTAATGCTTGCGGCTCAGGAAATCTATAAAAGAGGTTTAATCAAATGAGCGAGTTTAAATACAACGGTATAACTGCCGAAACCTTAATGCTTCTCAGCGAAAACCGCTTCCGCAACAGCAAAGATTTTTATGAGGAGCATAAAAAACAGCTCAAAGAAGGCATAACCATACCTTTACAGCAGATTATTTGCGCACTTGCGCCTACCATAGGTGAAATTGACGATGAAATTCCAATTGTTCCGTCGAAAATGGTGTCCCGAATTCGTCGTGATACACGGTTTACAAAGGATAAAAGCTTATACCGAGAAAATCTTTGGACTATGTTCATGCGTGATAAAAGGGCTTTGGCTTATTTTCCATGCATGTGGTTTGAGGTGGCTCAAAACGGCTATTCCGGCGGTATAGGCACTTATTATGCACCGCCGAGAATGATGGAGCTTTTTAGGAAAGAAATTGCGGCAAGACCTGATGATTTCTACGATGCCGTAATTATCGCCGAGCGCAGTGGTACAGTTTTCAGCGGTGAGTTTTATAAAAAGGCAAAACCCGGTTGTCCTATGGCTGTTCTTGAGCCTTATTATAACTCCAAAAGCCTTGCGTTTATGTTCCGGTTTTCCAATCTCAAAGAACTTGAAACGGCTGATTTCATTAAAAAAATCAGGCCTGTTTATGCTTCTTTCAAGCCGCTTTACTCTTTTTTACTCGATGTAGCAATGAAATATTCCGCAGAACAAGCTAAGTAATAGAGTAAGGATAGGAAAAGGCAAAATGGAGCATACTGAAAATACGATTTTTACAAATATGTGCATGATTTATGATGATGTAGGCAATGTTGTTGTACAAAATCGCACTAAGAGCTGGTGCGGATATGCTTTTCCCGGAGGACATGTTGAGCCGGGAGAATCCTTTAACGATGCAGTGATAAGAGAAGTTTTTGAAGAAACAAACCTCAAAATTTCAAACCTGAGACTGTGCGGAATTAAGGACAGCGTTCGTGATGATAAAACGAGATACATTGTGTTTTTGTATAAGACAAACTGTTTTGAGGGTGAGCTTCGTTCGTCAGACGAGGGAGAAGTTCGATGGGTTAGCTTGAATGAGCTAAAAACTTTGAAACTTTCTAATACATTTGATACAATGCTTGAAGTCTTTTTGCGTGACGAACTGACCGAGCAATATTGGTACAGAGCCAATAATGATTGGATTTGCGTGCATAAATAATTGAAGAGTAAAAAAAAACAACCGATGTGTCTGCCAAAGGGTAAGCACATCGGTTTAAATTTTATTCCCAGGTTTTCCAGATATCCGGCTGATAGCCGACTGTTGCTTTCTTTCCGTTTCGCACTATGGGCGTTTTGAAAAGCGCAGGATTTTCAAGCAGCTTTTCTTCTTTAGCGTCCGTGGTAGCAAGGTAAGCTATAAACAGCTCCTCATAAAGCTTTGAATCTTTATCGACAAGGTTTTCAAAACCGCCGACGGCTGATTTAACGCTTTGGTATTCGCCCTTGCTCATGCCGAATTTGGCAACATCTATCATCTGGAATTTGATTCTGCGTTCTTTGAAGTAACGCTCTGCTTTTTTAGTGTCAAAGCATTTAGCTTTGCCGAAAATTTGAATGTTCATGAGGTTAGTTATTCTCGCTTTTAGCAGCAATTTCAAGTGTTTTTGCGCTGCGCTTTGCGTTTAGTTCTTCAAGCATGTTGTTGCGGAACTTGCCGTGAACATTAAAGAATATCATGGAGAAGCCGTAGCCGAAACGGGCTATTGCAGGAGCAAGGCAGAAAATTGCCCATATACCTTGAAGAACTGAGGGGTCAGTTTGAGGAACAAGGTTACCTGCAATATCCTTAATAGGCTCGTAGTGGATGAACTCAAGAACAAGGCCCGAAAGAGCGCCGATAAGTGTTCCGGAAAGCTTTGTAACATAGCCGGAAACAGCATTAACAAGACCCTCGTTGCGAACGCCTGATTTCCATTCAAGATAATCATAAACATCACCCTGAATAACAGGGTCGCAAACACCCATCAGGCAGTTAGGCAAACCGCATATAGTGAGCATTACAATGACAAAAGCAAAGTTTGGAATAGTAAAACCGCCGCCAAAGGGCTTGTAGCCGATAAGGTAAAGGGTTGTATAAGCTGTGCCGCCAAACAAACCGGCGCAGATGGCGCAGGTGCGAACACCGAAACGCTTGATAAGCTTTGGCGCAAGAGGAGTTATAATGTAGTTAGGTATACCTGTAAACAGGCCGCATATAGTTCCGTTTGTGAGCCTGCCCGTGTTGTTGGCCCAGAACAGGCTTTCGTTTGCGCCGCCTATGCCTTTGACGCTTGAGAAGAAGGTTGAAAGAATTTTGACGAACAGAGGACGGTTTGAAAGCGTATACTTGATTGATTTAAGAATGGAAACATTTTCCATATCTTCTTTTGACGCAATCGGCACACGCTCTTTAATATTTTTGAAAGCAAATATTGAGCAAAGTACCAAAATACCAACAAAGAAGAACGCAAAGCCGCCGTAAATGCCTTCCTGGCTCCAGCCTGTAAGGCCGGGAAGAAAGTCAACGGTAATAGGTACCATAGACGGAATCCATACGCCGAACAGATCAACGAATTTTTGAATTGTAATCAGGTTGTTTCGTTCATTTAAGTTTGGCGTAATGTTGTAAAGCAAAATTGTCCATGCGTTGTAGTATGACCAGCCGATTGAATTGAGAACGCTGATTGCTACGGCATAGATTGTCCTGTACTGCATGGGAATTGCATAAGGAACAAGGAAGAACAGCATGGTGCAGATTGCCCAAATAGGCATAGGCAATATAAGGAAAGGACGAAGTCTGCCCCAACGGGTGCGGCATCGGTCAATAATAATGCCTGAAAGCGGATCGTCCAAAGCGTCCCAAATGCTTGTAACGGCATTCATTGTTGCGATACCTGCGCCGGAAATGCCCGTATAGTTGAGCAGGAAATACTGCTTCCATGTGTCAACATACGAGTTGAGGTTTTTAGTGCCGTATGATGTTAAAACATAAGCAGCAATTTCTTTGGGGGTTAAGAATCTGCGATTTTGTTTGTCAAGCAACGGAGTTTGTGTAGGTTCTATTGTGTTAAGAACGCTGTTGTTGTTCTCCTGCATTTCTTCACCTCATGTTTATTTTTTTTTGAAATTTTTATACTTCAACAAGCCAGCCCATATCGTCGGGAACTATGCCGTTCTGCATACCTACGATTGTATCGTAAAGCTTTTGTGCCGTGGGGCCGATTTTGCCATCGTTGATGATGAGCTTCTCATCGCCTGTGAAAAGTTCGCCGATGGGAGAAATAACAGCGGCTGTACCTGTTCCGAAAGCCTCCTCAAGAGTGCCGTTATGTGCCGCATCGATGATTTCCTGGAGTGCAAGCTTGCGCTCGCTTACATTGCAGCCCCATTTGCGAAGCAGCTCAAGGCAGGACATTCTTGTGATACCGCTGAGAATTGTGCCTTCAAGAGAGGGGGTTACTATTTCACCGTTGATTTTGAAGAAAACATTCATTGTGCCGACTTCTTCAACATACTTTCTCTCTACGCCGTCAAGCCAAAGAACCTGTGCGTAGCCGAGCTTGTTTGCATCGTCCTGTGCCTTGAGGGAAGCGGAATAGTTACCGCCTGTTTTTGTAAAGCCCATGCCGCCCTTAACAGCTCTGACATAGTTGCGCTCAACATAAATTTTAACGGGGTTGATGCCCTCTTTGTAGTAAGAGCCGACAGGGGACATGATCACGATGAACATAAGGTGATGAGCGGGGTGAACGCCTACATGGGGGTCGACAGCGATAATAAATGGTCTTATGTAGAGGGCTGTGTTTTCGCCCTCAGGAATCCATTCTTCATCAATCTCAACAAGCTTTCTGATAGCGTCTATCATAAATGCCTCGTCAAACTGAGGAATGCAAAGACGCTCGTTGGAAACATTGAGGCGAGCCATATTTTTATCGGGACGGAAAAGAACAGCCTTGCCTGTTGCTTTTGAATGATAAGCTTTCATGCCTTCAAAAACTTCCTGTGCGTAGTGCAGGCACATTGCAGCGGGTTCAAGAGCAATAGGGCCGTAAGGTACGATTCTGGGATCAACCCAACCTTTGCCCTCGTAATAGTCCATAATGAACATATGGTCTGTGAAGTAGTTGCCGAAGCCGAGCCCTTCAACAGCGGGTTTGGCTTTCTTTTCTGTTGTGAGTGTGATTTTGATTTCCTGCATTTTAAATCTCTCCTGAAAGTTGAATTAAATTGCGTCTGTTGGCCGTTGTAAAAAAAGCGGGGCAGCCGTTAAATGTGCTATTAATTAATACTTAGCCATTATGGATAAATAATAGCACAATATTTTTTCACTTTCAATACTATTGCAGCAAAAATAACACGATATTTTATTAATCTGGATTTTCGGGCGGTATTTTCAGCAATTACACAAATTGTTCCTCTTATTGTCAATTTATATTGTAAAATTTGAATGTGCCTAAGTGCTTGATTTTTTTATATGTAGGAGTATAATTAGTTTACTATCAAAATGGAGTGATTTTTATGTCATGTAGTTGCTCTTGCAATAAGAGTGATTTATCGCTGCTCAATGAAACATTGGAGCATTATGCCAAAATACCCGGCAGCCTTATTACGATTTTGCAAAAGGCTCAGGGAATATACGGCTATCTTCCTGCAGATGTGCTTAACCATATCGCTAAGGAAACAGGTATAGCGGCGGCAAAGGTTTTCGGCGTGGCCACCTTTTATACCCAGTTTAGATTTAAGCCTGTGGGCAAGTATTTGATTATGCTTTGCCAGGGCACGGCTTGCCATGTTAACGGCTCGCTTATGCTCGAGAAAACTATATTTGACACTCTCGGCATCAAGGACGGAGAAACAACAGAGGACAATCTTTTTACTCTTAAAAATGTTGCCTGCCTCGGCTGCTGCTCTCTTTCTCCCGTTATGATGATAAATGATGAAACCTACGGCAATTTAACGCCCGAAAAGGTTCGTAAAATTCTGGCTGAGCTCAGAGAAGCCGCCGAAAAGGAGGCTGATGAATAATGAAAACAGTTAAAGTCGGTCAGGGCAGCTGCGGTATTTCCGCAGGCGCAGCAAAGGTTTATTCGGCTCTTGAGGCTCAAAACCTTAACGCAAAGCTCACTGTAACGGGCTGTATAGGTATGTGCTACCTTGAGCCCATTGTTGATGTATATGATGAAAATAATGAGCTTACAAGACTTGTACGGGTCAGCGAAGACGATGCTCAGGCAATAGCTGATTTCGTAAACACAGGAGATGTGACGAAGGTCGAAGGCTTGCTTGTTTCTAAAGAGGATAAAATGTTCCTCGAAAATCAAACAAGAATCGCCTTGCGCGGCTGCGGTGTTATAAATCCTGATGAAATTGAGGATTATATCGAAAACGGCGGCTATACCGCACTGAAAAAAGCTCTTTGCGAAATGACGCCCGAAGCTGTAATCGAAGAGATTAAAACAGCGGGCTTGGCAGGCAGAGGCGGTGCAGGCTTCCCCACATGGTTTAAGTGGAATGCCGCAAGATCAAGCCAAGGCGAAGAAAAATATCTTATCTGTAATGCTGACGAGGGCGATCCCGGCGCATTTATGGATAGAGCTGTTATCGAAAGCAATCCTCATAACCTTATTGAAGGTATGCTTATCGGCGCATATGCAATAGGTGCAAAAGAAGCTATTGTCTATGTCCGTGCAGAATATCCTCTTGCGATCATCCGCCTTGAGAGAGCCATTGAACAGGCAAAAGAAAAGGGCATAATCGGCGAGAATATTTTCGGCACAGGCTTTTCGTGCAGCTTCCGCATTAAAGCAGGCGCAGGCGCATTTGTCTGCGGCGAAGAAACAGCGCTTATAGAGTCTCTCGAAGGCTCAAGAGGTATGCCTCGCCTTAAGCCTCCTTTCCCTGCTCAGTCAGGTTATTGGCGCAAGCCCTCTAATATAAACAATGTTGAAACCTTTGCCAATGTTTCGTGGATTATATTAAACGGCGGTGAAGAATTTGCAAAGCTTGGCACTCCCGACAGCCGAGGCACAAAGGTTTTTGCAATTACAGGCAAAATCAAGCGTGGCGGCTTAGTTGAAATACCAATGGGCAAAAAGCTCTCCGATGTCATTTTCGGCATCGGCGGCGGCATGAAAACCGATAAGGAATTTAAGTGCGTTCAGCTCGGCGGCCCCTCCGGCGGCTGTATACCGGCTGATATGCAGGATACTGAGATTGACTATAAGAAGCTTTCCGCTACAGGCGCAATCATGGGCTCAGGCGGTATGGTTGTAATGGATGAGAGCACCTGTATGGTCGGTATGGCTCGTTTCTTCCTTGATTTCACCGCTAAAGAGTCTTGCGGCAAGTGCACTCATTGCCGTATCGGCACAAAGCGTTTGCTTGAAATTCTTGACAGAATTTGCAAGGGCGAGGGTAAAGAGGGTGATATCGAGCTTCTTGAGGAAACCTGCAACGAAATCAAGGCAGGCGCACTTTGCGGCCTCGGTCAGACTGCTCCGAACCCTGTTTTGACTACTATTAAATACTATAGAGACGAATACGAAGCTCATATCAAAGAAAAGCGTTGCCCGGCAGGGGAATGTATTGATTTGCTCACTTATTCAATTAATGCCGAAAAGTGCAAGGGATGTTCACTTTGCAGTAAAAGATGTCCTGTCGGCGCAATCAGCGGCGAAATTAAAAAGCCATATATTATTGATAACGAAAAATGTATCAAATGCGGTCAGTGTATGGATTCCTGCCGCTTTGGTGCAGTTGAAAAGAAGTAAAGGAGGGGAATGACAATGAGCGAAATGTTAAATGTTATAATTGACGGCGTAAGCGTTCAGGCTGCGTCCGGTATGACTATAGTTGAAGCGGCAAAGCTTGCAGGTGTTGAAATTCCCACTCTTTGTCACGACAAAAGAATCGAAGCTTACGGCGCTTGCGGCATCTGTGTTGTTGAGGTCGCAGGTGTGCCAAAACTTCTTCGTGCTTGCTCAACCAAAATCAGCGACGGTATGGTGGTAAACACTAATTCTGAAAGAGTGGTAAAATCACGCAAATTTGCCCTTGATATGCTTCTTTCTAACCATACGGGTGACTGTAAAGCTCCTTGCTCTCTGGCTTGCCCTGCGGGTACGGACTGTCAAGGCTATGTCGGCCTTATTGCAAACGGCGAATATGAAGAAGCATTAAAGCTTATAAAGAAGAAAATTCCGTTGCCTGCCGCTATCGGAAGAGTTTGTCCTCACCCTTGTCAGACTGCCTGCCGCAGAGCCTTGGTTGAAGAACCGGTGCAGATAGCTTATCTGAAAGGCTTTGCTGCTGATATTGACCTTAACAGCGAGAACATCTATGTTCCCGAATTATCACCGCTTAACGGTAAAACGGTCAGCGTTATCGGCGGCGGTCCCGGCGGATTGACAGCGGCTTACTTCCTGCGCATTAAGGGCTATAGCGTTAAAGTTTACGATAAAATGCCTAAAATGGGCGGTATGCTTCGCTACGGTATTCCGCAGTACAGATTGCCTAAGGAGCTTCTTGATAAGGAAATTAAGCTAATTGAAGATCTCGGTATTGAGATGATAAATAATAAAACACTCGGCATTGATTTCACAATAGAAAGCCTTAAGGCAGAAAGCGATGCTGTTGTTGTTGCAGTCGGCGCTTGGAAGAGCAGTCCCATGCGTGTTGCAGGCGAAGATTTAGGCTGTGTATACGGCGGTATTGATTTCCTGCGCAGTGTAATTGAGGGCAAGCCCTTTGAAATCGGAAAAAAAGTTGCTGTTTGCGGCGGCGGTAACACCGCAATGGATGCTTGCAGAACAGCTGTTCGTTTGGGTGCGGATGAGGTTTATGTTATCTACCGCAGAACCCGCGATGAAATGCCTGCCGAAAAGCTGGAAATTGACGAGGCCGAGGAAGAGGGCGTAATTTATAAGTTCCTCACAAATCCTGCTGAAATTATAGGCGAAAACGGCAAAGTCAGCGCAATAAAGCTTCAGGTTATGGAGCTTGGCGAGCCTGATGCAAGCGGCAGACGCTCACCTGTGCCTGTTGAGGGCAAGTTTGAAATGCTTCCTGTTGACAGCGTAATTATGGCTATAGGTCAGCAGACTGATGTCAGTGGCCTTGACGGTTTGGAGCTTACTCGCAAGAATACAATCGTTGCCGATGAGGAAACATTTATGACTAATATTGACGGCGTCTTCGCTGTTGGCGATGCCACAAACAAGGGTGCGTCAATAGCTGTTGCCGCAATAGGCGAAGCTCAGAAGGCTGCAGATGTTATTGACAGCTACCTTAACGGCTTTACGGTAGGCTACCGCAAGCCCTTTGTTGTTGAAAGGGAAGTTACAGCGGCTGATTTGGCAGACAGAGAAAAGATAGCCGCCGCAAAAATGCCCACAGTTGAAGCAGGAGAGAGAAAGCACAATTTCAAGGAAGTCGCTCTTGGTTTTGATGCCGAAACTGCAAAAGCCGAAGCTTCACGTTGCTTAGAGTGCGGTTGTTTGGATTATTTCAAATGTAAGCTTCTCAAATTCTCAAGAATGTACGATGTTGATCCTGCTGTTTACGGCGGCGAAAAAACTGTAGCAGGCAAGGATTCAACTCATCCTTATCTTATCCACGATAACGATAAATGTGTGCTTTGCGGTCAGTGCGTAAGAGTTTGTGATGAGGTGATGGGCGTAACTGCTTTAGGTCTTGTTAACCGTGGCTTTGTTACTGTTGTTTCTCCTGAATTTAATCAGACTCTTGATTCTTCACGCTGTATCTCCTGCGGTCAGTGTGCCGCGTTCTGCCCAACAGGCGCATTGGAGCCTAAGGTGCCGTTTAAAAAGAATGTACCTCTTGATACAAAGGTTACAAAGACAAATTGCACAGGCTGCGCTAAGCTTTGCGAAATGAATGTGCATACTGTAGGCTCAACCGTTGTTCGTTGCGAACCTACAGACAGCAATGTTATTTGTAAGGTTGGTGCCTTCGATTTGGCGGCTGTTGTTAATAATCCGGACAGAGTTAAATCCTGCACAGTTGACGGCAAGGCTGTAACAAGGGCAGAAGCCCTTGAGACGGCGGCTGAAAGAGCAAAGAGAACAGTCGTTCTCGTAAATTCTTCGATGAGCAATGAAGCTCTTGATGAAGCTGTATCTTTTGCAAAATCAGCTAATGCAGATATTATGTACTTTAACGCAGTTGAATATATTGAAGCTGAGCTTAAAGCCTTTGGCGAAAAGAGAAAACAGGGTGCGAATATGCCGAAAATCGAAGCTCTCGGCATTGGCGAATACAAGGGCGAAATTTACGACAGCGCCGTAGTTTTCGGCGGTAAACTTCCTGAAATCAGCTGCAAAATACTTGCTGCAGAAGTTTTTGAGAGCGTTAATGCCGAAATTCTAATTAAAGCTCAATCAAGCCTTGAAAAGTCAGAATCCTATTCTGATATTAAAACCGTAAAAGTGCTTTAATAGCCGATTAAATTTAAAAGCCGATGAATTGTGTTGAACACAGCTCATCGGCTTAAATTTTTGTCATTTACTTATTCAGCAGCTCTTTAAACTCAACAATGGATTTTTGGTTTGCAAAAACGACAGAACTGCTATGGGTTAACATAAGAGATTTTCCGTCAAAGGTTTGCGCTATGCCACCGGCTTCGGTTATAATAAGCCATCCGGCTGCATAATCCCAAGGCTGAAGCTCTCTTTCAAAGAAAACCTCGCATCTGCCGCAGGCTACAGTGCAAATATCATATGCCGCTGAGCCGCTTCGCCGAATATCTCTTGTGTAATCGAATACTTTTCTTAAAATGGTAAATGTTTCGTCGGTATATTCCGGCTTATACGGTGAGGTGCCGAAAAGCGCCATGCCGTTCGAAAGTGAACGCTCGCTCACTTTTATCTGCTTGCCGTTGAGATATGCGCCTTTGCCTTTTTCTGCGCTGAAAACCTCGGCAGTATAGGGATTATAAACCACTGCCATTATGGTCTCGTTTCCGTCGCAAAGAGCAACGGAAATACAGCTGCAACGGTAATCCTGCATAAAATTCGTTGTGCCGTCAATGGGGTCGATAATAAAACGCAGGTTAGCGTTAAGCAGATTGTTTTCTCCCTCTTCGCCTACGAAATCAGCATTGGGTACAGCTTTTTTCAGCTCTTCAAAAAGATACTGCTGTACGGCAACATCATATTTTGTCACAAAGTTGTTGCTGCCTTCTTTTGCTGTAATTGAGCTCTCTTGATTGTGTGCCGTCAGCATTATTTCGCCGGCAGCTTTAACGATGCTTATTATTCTCTCTAACATAAGTTTTACTTAATCTTCTTCCCGTATTTAATTTGGTTGTTTATAAATCCAATCAGCAATAGTATAAGTATTATTGGCAGCAATATGAGCAATAATACTGCGCCTAAAACAATTATTGCGGGACCTTTTCGGCTTTTGGGTATGTCGGCAAATGGGTCGACAGCATAAGGTTTTTCTTTTTTGTCCCCCTCAGCAACATAATCAGCGAGCTGTAGGGTAGTGTTATACGCATCAAATTCACCCTTATATGCCAAAGGTGCAAGTAGTTCAACTGCGTTGGGCGCAACCTTGATAAGCTTACCTAAATCAAGATGAATAGTTGTAAGAACGCTGTCAATTATGCGCAGGAAAGCTATGTAAATTCTGCATTTGGGATTATCTAAATCCATGTTGTTTTCGCCTGAAAAGAGGTTTGAAACAAGGTTAATTATGAAATCAACCACCTTTTCATTTTTAATGGAAGCGATGTCGGATTTCTTTAATCCTGTCTCTTTTTTAGTCCAAGCGGCAAAAGTGGAGAATTTAACGCTGTTAAGCCATTTGAAAATCGGTTTAATAATCCAGCCGAATTTGTAGACAAGCTTCGGTTTGATGCTGATACCCTGTGCCATATAGGCAAACTTATCAATATCGCTTCCTGCCGCCTTGATCATATCGCTTATAACGCCGATAAGCTGTTTTTTCAGGTATTCCTTAAGCGTTAAGCCGCTTGTATCAATATCAGCCTTTTCTACTGTTTCGGTTGTAATATCAATTTTGCTGTCAGCTGTATCAATAGTGACATTTCGTATGGGAGCAGGGTAGCCGCAAAGAGAGCCGGTGCTCACTGCGTAAAACTGATTGCCGCGCTCGCTGAAAATTCTGCCGATGTTGTGGGTGTGAGTGTGGCCGGTGAGCATGAACTGTATGCCCATATCAGCATATTCTTTTCGCCTGTCTTTATAGCTGCGGTGCATATCTCCTTTGCCGATAAGCTCGTACATAGGTGAAGGAGGAATAATCGGGTGATGAGTCATAGCCACAATAAACTGACCGTTTTTGCGTGCATCTTCAGCCTGTTCCTTGACCCATTCATACATTTCTCCCTCAATTCCCTTGTCGTCGTTAAGAGCAAAAAGGCGAATGTTATCAGGCAGCTGAACAATGTAGCTCATGTATTCGGGTTTGGAACAAATGGCTTCGTCAGGGCCGAATTCACGGTAAAAATCGTATAGCTCTTCTCGCAAAAGACCCGGCATTTCCTCAACTTTATCACCGACATATTTTTTGCATTTTTCCTTATAATCATGGGTGGCAGTAATGAGGTAAACCTTTTTGCCTTTGCTTTTAAGCTCACGCAGCATTTCACGGAATTCTTCGTGAGCAGCTTTTTCGCCGTCGTTTGAAACATCACCGGCAATGAGGACAATATCACTGCTGTTATCAGCTGCAATTTTTTCAAAAGCCGCCTGAATAACTTCACGGCTGCCGCCCAGCAGCTTTTGGCTTCGCATGACTGCCGCTTCATAAGCAGAGCCGTTAGTTCCTGTTTCGGGTGAGTAATAGTGGGTATCGGTTATAACTTTAATTTTAAGTGACATAATCAGTCATCTGCCTTAATTCTGTAAATTTTAACGCTGTGGGGTGCAAGAGCTACGCTGAGAGTACCCTGAATTTCAAATTCTTCGCCGCTCCAAAGCTCTCTGCATTTGTATTCATCTGCACGGCGAAGGTTGCAATAAGCTTTGTCGAGAAGATCGTTGATATTGATGCTTTCTGCTGATTCTTCGCCGAATTTGTTGAAGAAGCAAACTGCTATTTCACCGCCGCTTAGAGGCTTAACAAGCACATCAACCTTAATATTAGTCTTGTGTCTGTAGCACTGTACACCGAGTTCATCCTGGTCAATGGCGATGAGGTCTTTGTTCGTAAGGATTTTTAAAACCTCGTTATCTTCTTTGACATTGCCGTTTTCATCAAGGAAATTGCGGATATCGTTGCCGAGAATAAGGGGAGCCGCCATCATGCACCAAAGTGTGAAGTGGGCTTTGTTTTCGTCTGCAGTCAGAGCACCGTTGCCGACTTCCAGCATATCGGGGTCGTTCCAGCCGCCCTTGCCTGCATATTTTGCAAGGCGAACATTCTGCTCATAAATAGAAACGATTGACGGCCATGTTGCCTGTATATCCATTGTTGTGCGCCAGAGGTTGCCTGCCTGCTTGCCCCAGCGCCAAGGCATATTCAGACCCCATTCGCAAATTGAGTAGCAAATGGGCTTTTCTTCAGTGCCTGTCTGCTCTGCATAAGCTTTAGTAGCTTTTTTGAGTTCTTCACCCATTTTTGTGTATTGACTTGCGGCGGCGTCCATCCGTGAGCCGTAAGGGTTGAAGAATTTAATCTCATTGTCACCGGCTTTAAGCTCAACCACAACCTGAATTTTGCCCTCGGTAGTTGCCGCATTTGTGGGTGCTGCCCAAATCTCATGCTCAGCAGAGCCGTTGATAACAACTTTAGCGTATTTTGTGAATTTGCCACGCTTGCGGATAATTATGCTCAGGATATATTTTCCGTCTTCTTCCACACTAACATTGAAAGCGGCTGAGCCTATATTTGCGCTCAAGCCTGTAATGTAGGAAGCAGGGTGGCGATTATCGCTGACTATTCTTGCATGACCTTCAAGCTTAGCTTCCGCCGCAAAGCAGGTGAGAATATCCGTGCCGTCTTCTTTGCTGATAATGATTCTTTCGATGTTTGGCGCAGAGGTGGGGAATGGCTTGTTGTGGCAGAAATCATATTTAAAATATTCAATGCCCCAGCTTGCAAATGTAGCGGCATCAACAGCTTCGTGACCGAGAGATGCGGGTAAATCTTCGCAGGTAAATGTGCCGTTTGAGGAGTAAATACCAAGCTTTAAGCCCATTGCGTTGATATCGTCAACAAGAGGTCTGATGCCCCTCGGAAAAGTGTTGTAGTCGGCAACCATTTGACCGTTTTCATCTCTTTTGGAGGATTGCCAACAGTCGTCAAGGTTTACATACTGATATCCTGCCTCCTGCAAGCCGCTTACTTTGAGTGCGTTTGCAATTTGGAGAATAAGCTCTTCGCTGATGTGGTTGCGGAATGTGTTCCAGCTTGACCAGCCCATAGGCGGTGTAAGAGCTACGCCGTTATCGTAGCTTTTATCACTCTTGGCAGAAACCTTGACAGCGTTTGTTGCTCTTGCAAGTGCTGCGGGTGCGGAGATGGTTTGATTTTTCAGCGCAATTGCAATGCCTGTTGCGGCCGCAGCAGCAGCTGCACTTTTTATAAAATCTTTAAGCATGATGAAACCTCCGTGAAAATATTTATACATCTTAATGATAGCAAATAATAAATTCAAAAGCAATACACATTTTTGTATGTTAACACTTTATACATAAAAGCAGTCCGCAGTATTTGTGCCACGGACTGCTTAATTGATTAGTTATTGTCTTTACTTATTTTTTTGCGTATAAGCAAGCCGGATAATTTTTGCCAATCAAAGGGGATAAGGGGATAAAGATAGCATCTGCCTGTTATGGTTGAATTAAATGCGATCAGTGCGATTATTATAATCATGCCTGCAATAAAGCCCCAAAGATTAAAGAGAGCTATAAGAATAATCAGCATCATGCGGCAAAGCTTAAATGCATAGCCCAATTCAAAGCTTGGCTGTGTGAAATTAGTTATACCGACAAAAGCCATATAAAGCACAACTTCAGGCGAAAGCCAACCGGATTCGACTGCAAATTCACCGAGCACCAATGCGCCGATTACGCTTAATGAGTTGCTTAAGGCAGACGGTGTATTGAGTGAAGCCAAGCGCAGAGCGTCAATAATTATTTCAACAATAAGCAGCTGTGCAAAGGGAGGAATTTCATACTGTTCCTGCATTTTAATAAAGTCCAGCCAAGGCGGAATTGCTTGTTCATTTTGAATGAGCAGCAGCCAAACAGGTGTCAGCAGAAGAGTGAGGGCAAAAATAATCATTCTGATTATTCTAAGATATGAGCCTATGAGAGGCGGAAAATAAAAATCGTTGGCATCCTGTAAAAAATCGAATATACCTGTAGGTACTACCATTGCAGAGGGCGAATTATCCACTAAAACAATGATACTGCCTTCGTTTATGCTTGCTGCCGCCGCATCGGGGCGTTCTGTATAGCGCACTTTTGGGAAAGGGTTAAAATGCTGTTTTCTCAGCATTGCTTCTGCTAAGCTTGCCTGACCCATGACAAGATTATTGATTTTGACTGCGCCTATTTTATCTTCGAGTTTTTTCAGCGCTTTTTTATCAACTTTATCTTCAATATAGCAAAGAACCACATCTGTGTGGGATTTTGTGCCTACGCTCATGTATTTAACTGTTAGCTGCGGATTGCGTAAACGCCTGCGTATAAGGGCTGTGTTAAAAATAAGGGTTTCTGTAAACCCATCATGTGCGCCTCTCAAAACCTTGTCGTTTTCGGGCTCATCAACACCTCTCGCAGGGTAGGTTCGTGCGTCTATAATTATTGCCTGTTCGTAGCCTTCAACTATGAGACATATTGCACCCGACAGCACAAAAGTTACAACTGTTTCAAGGCTTCCCGTTACATCGGTTTCAATATAGCCGATAAAGTGGTTTACAAAGCTTCTTGTGTCGGTTGCTTCTTTCAAAGCCTCGGGCTTAATGTTCTGTAAGCCTTGAATAATCTTAATCATTGCATCGTCTTTTACTAATCCGTCCACAAAATACAGCCTTGCTCTCTTTTGTGCAAAGAATATGTTTCTGCACACGATATCAAAGCTTGCGTCAACTCTTAAAGCATTGTCAATGAGCTTGAAATTTTCACTGTAATCTTTTGAAAAATCCTGCGGCAAAATATCACATCCAAATATAAATATCGGTTTATATTTTGCCGCAAAATGCAGCTGTTATTCACGGTAATCATTATACAAGTTTACTATAGCGTTCCATGTGAGCGGACCGACGGCTCCTGTAGGGTTTTGTCCTATGAGTTTCTGAATTGCAATAACCGCATTCTGAGTTTGCTGTCCGTAAACTCCGTCTACGGTTACGCTTGGCACAGCAGGGTTATTTTCAGCTATAATGTTAATAAAAGTTTGCAGCTGCTCAACAACCTTTCCCGTTGCGCCCGTTGTGACATAGTAGCCGGGATACAACAATGAGGAATAGCTTTGATATTCAGCCGGAAGAGACCGAAGAATGGAATCATATTGATCCTGGAGTGCGTACCATGTCTGCCGCCCTACAATGCCGTCTTCAGGCAGACCGAACTGCCTCTGAAAAGCGAGCACGGATTCAAGGGTTTGGTCGCCGAAAATTCCGTCAACTGACGGCGACGGTATATTGTCGTAAAAAGCGGCTATGAATGCAAGGTAGTATTGCAAAACCGAAATATCAGAACCTGTATCTCCTTTTTGCAAAACTGTTCTGAATTGCCGCTGTGCTTCGCTGATGGTTATGCCTTCGGAATATAGCTCGGAAAGATTTTTGACGCTGTTGTAAATCTGTTTTATCTTGTACCAGGTGCTTTTGCCTACTCTGCCGTCGGGGGTCAGGTTGAATATGCGTTGAAACTGCTCAACGGCACTGCGTGTAGGTTCGTCAAAAATGCCGTTTACATTCGGTATTTTTCTGATTGAGGGATAGTTAACGGCTATTCTGTTTAATTGCCGCTGAATTGTTCTCACATCTTCACCGGAATCTCCTAAATCTATGATAACGCCGGGGTAGGAGGGGACATTCGGTGAAATAGGTGCGTTGCGGATAATATTTATATCATCGCCGTAGTAGTATTGCAGTATTTCATAAGGTGTCAAGCCTTGCTCTGCAAGGGACACCGTACCCCATTGTGAAAGGCCGTCGCACTGAACTGTAGTGCCGTTGCAGTAGGTAGTGAAATAGGGCTGAACTTGCTCGCCTTTGGTTACATAGTCGTTAAAAATATCATCGACGATTTGGCTTATGTTTTCAAATATTTCTCGGTTGTTGATGAATTTTTGGTCGTACTGCGTTGATGAAGTAATATCAAAATCGTAGCCTCGTGAACGGTAAAATTCAGTGTAATATCTGTTTAGTGCAAAAGAAATAATTGCGTAGATATTCGCTCTTACAGAGCTCTCCGGCCATGTCGGATATATTTCGCTTGAAGCCACATTTTTTATATAGGCGGCAAAAGGTACGGTTACATTTTCTGCTGAAGAATCGGGTGCGCCGAGATGCACGGTTATGGTTTCTGGAACATTTACAAACGATGTAGCCATGACTGCCTCCTTTATAAATTCGGCTCGTCTTCACGGAAGATCTGAGCTTTATCGGAGCCGTTGAGCGGCAGCATTGCCGCCGGCTGCATGGATTCAATGGAATCAAAAATAGGAACATTTTCATATATTTGAGTTGTAAAATTAGGATGGGCAATAGTCACCGTATAGGTGGCGAAAGGTATTTCACCGCCGGATGAAAGAGAAAGGGACTTATCTTTTGTCGGCAAAACGATGTTTTCGGCTGCGCCGTCGATATCCGTATAAGCTTCATTGAATGTATGTCGGCCATCTTCAAAATCTTTGGTTACAGTTACCTTGGCATTAGGAATGGGAAAAACCTGTTGTGAAGCATATGCCTGCACTTTGAGCTTGCCTGTTTTTGTGTTGTCTGCCAAAAAATCCTCATAGCTTGCGTATGCTTGATTATTGCTTCTTGGCAGATCTCTCCGGTTTTGTTTGTATATATTTGCGCTGTTTACCGCAACGCTTTCGCTTCCGTCATATTCCTGCGGCATGGGTCTGTTGCTCATATAAGCAGAATTGTATTTTTTGTCAAAAGTTTCATATTCTTCGTTTTCTTCAGGCTCAATTTGTCGGAATCCGTATTCGCTGCTGCCGTATACAGTGCCGTGCTGCTGAGCGTATTTAATAAGCTCTTCCCGATACTGCTCAATCTTTCTTTCAAAGCTGTCCAAAATAAAATCACTCCTTTATAATGCTGTAATCAATATATGAAAATTATTGCAAAAATGTGTTTAACTCTTATTGTGTTTGTAAAATTTCGTCTAACCCCTTTTTATTTTTTTTCTTTTGTGTTATACTTCACAATGAGTTTATTTATAATGTAAGTTTGAAAGGATTTCTATGAAAGTTTTAATGGTTGGTTCGGGCGGCCGTGAACACGCCCTTATAAAAAAATTGCTTGAAAGCGATAGGGTAGACAGCGTTATTTGTGCACCCGGCAATGCAGGCATTTCCTGTGATGCACAGTGCTTTAGTGTAGCGGCAACTGATATTGACGGTATGCTTGACCTTGCAAAGGAACAGGCTGTTGACTTTGTTTTTGTTGCCCCTGATGACCCTCTTGCGCTCGGTATGGTCGATGTTATGGAGGAAAACGGCTTTAAGTGCTTCGGCCCCTCTGCGCTTGCGGCAAGAATTGAAAGCAGTAAGGTGTTTTCAAAAAATCTGATGAAGAAATACGGCATACCTACAGCCGCTTACGAGGTTTTTTCAGATGCCGGTGAAGCTATCTCTTACATAGAGAAAAACGGCAAGTTCCCGGTTGTTGTTAAAGCGGACGGCCTTGCACTCGGTAAGGGCGTAATTATTGCGGAAAACCTTGCCGATGCAAAAGACGCCGTTAAGTCAATTATGGAAGATAAGGTATTCGGCGCCTCCGGCAACAATATAGTTGTTGAGGAGTTCTTGACCGGTCCGGAGGTTTCCGTTCTCTCTTTTGCAGACGGTAAAACAGTTGTTCCCATGGTTTCTTCGATGGATCATAAGCGTGCGCTGGACGGAGATAAGGGCCTTAACACAGGCGGTATGGGCACGGTTGCTCCTAACCCTTATTACACAGCCGATGTTGCCGATGAATGTATGAAAACAATCTTTGAGCCAACAATCAAAGCAATGGCTGCCGAGGGTTGCCCTTTCAAAGGCTGTTTGTATTTCGGCTTGATGCTTACTCCTGACGGACCTAAGGTTATTGAATATAACTCTCGCTTCGGCGACCCTGAAACTCAGGTTGTTCTGCCTCTGCTTGAAACACCGCTTATTGATGTTATCGAAGCTGTTGCAGATGAAAAGCTTGACGAAATTGATGTTAAGTTTTCTGATGAAGCCTGCGCCTGCGTAATCATGGCTTCCGGCGGATATCCCGGTTCGTACGCTAAAGGCATAGAAATTAAGGGTCTTGATGCAAACGGCAATGTTGAGGGCGCAACGGTTTATCATGCAGGTACAAAGTATGTTGATGATAAATTTGCAACAAACGGCGGCCGAGTGCTCGGCATAACGGCAAAGGGCGCTGACCTTAAATCTGCTCTTGCGGGTGCATATTCTGCAACGGAAAAGATTTATTTTGAGGGTGCTCACAAGCGTTCGGATATAGGTAAAAGAGCATTAGATGCTTTAAAATAATTTTTTAGTTGGAGGGAAATTTAATGAAAAGCAAGAAAAAGACCGCTAAGATTGTGGTTTCTCTTGTGCTTGTTGTGGCTGTTGTAGCTTCGGCTGTAATTTTTGTCCGCAAGCAGACGGATAACAGGTACAAAGCGGTTATTATGGAGGTCGGAACTCAAACAATTACTCAGACTCTTTCAACAACGGGTGTAGTTGAATCTACTAACAGAGGGGAGTTTGAGATTTTCAACGGTGTTATTGCAAAGGAAGTATTCGTTAAACTCGGCGATAAAGTTGAGGAAGGACAGCTGCTTGCCACCTTCGAGCCTTCATCCTTAAAGGGCTTGGTATCACAGAAGCAAGTTGAATACGACAATGCAAAAATCAACTATTATTCTTCTGTAAATGCCGCTAACGAAGCAGCTGCAAAAATACCTGAGCTTGATAAAAAGATTGCTGAATATACCAAGCAGGTTGAAGAGCTCAGTGATTATGTTGAAGACTCCAAGGGAACAAATGAGGAAAATGTTCCTGCTTGGGTTGATAAATTAGACTATTTAAAGCTGTCAAAGCTTCTGGGAAGCGAATATACAGAAGAACAAATCAGAAGCTATTTCGTTCGCCTTGCTCAGCGAGGCGCCAGCCGCAAAACCTTGTCAGACCTTTTGGATAAGATGACAAGCATCGGCTCATTTGATATTGGCACAATGCTGGGTCAGACAGAGGAAGAATCCGAGCTTATGAGTGCCGAACTCAACCTCATGGGTGCAAAAGCACAAAAGACTCTGCTTGAAACACAGGCTCAGAATCTGCTCGGCTCAGCCTATAAATCCCTTATGGATACTGCGGCCGCAAACCTTGAATCTACAAAAGCTGCCGTTAAAAAGCTTGAAAAAGGTTGGTATGCTGAGGGAGCCGGCGTCGTAAGCGAGCTTAATATTGTTGCCGGTCAGGCATATTTGCCTGCATCTGCCGATTCATCGCAGCTTGATATAAATTCTTTGCTCGGCATGGTTTCCGGCGGAGCTGATATTTCTTCAATGCTCTCAAGCTTGATGAGTTCTTCAAACGCAAAAAATATCGGCATAGCTGTTGAGTATTATGATAGCTTTATCGCTTCTTTCACACTTGGTAAATCCGATGTTCTTGATGTTAAAGTCGGTAAATCTGCAACCATTGAATCCTTAGGCCGTGAGTTTGAGGGCGAAATTATCTACATCAGCCCTGTTGCTTCGTCTTCGTCAACTATAGATATCGGCTCAATGCTCGGCAGCATTACAGGCGGTTCAACCTCAAGCGGTTCAAATTCCATACCTGCACAGGTGCTGATTAAAGAGCCTGATGAGAGCATTATTGTAGGTATTGATGTTAATATTGATATTATTATTGACACAGTTGACGATGCGGTTGTTGTTCCTATTGAAGCTGTAGAAACTAACTCAACAGGCAACTTCGTCTATACTTATGATGAAGAAACAAAGACTGTTTCAAGAGTTGAAGTTGAAATCGGACTTTCTTCAGATACGCATTATCAAATTCTTTCAGGCGTTAGTGTAGGCGATAAAATCGTTCAGAACCAGTCTTCTCAGCTCGTGGAAATTGCCGAAGAGGGCAAAAAGGTAATCGCAACGCCTTATGAGATGCAAAATGAAGAAGCTTCTGTATAATGGGGGCTGATTTTAATGAATATACTTGAAAATATACGCATAGCGATTTTCAGCATAAAAACAAATATTACCCGTTCGCTTCTAACGATGTTGGGTATAATAATCGGCGTTGCCTCCGTTATTGCTATCGTTACTGTTGGTAACGGCGGCAGAGATTATATAGTCGGAATGATAGAGAGCATGGGCTCTAATATGGTCAGCATTACCGTTTCTACAGACAAAGCTTCGGCAAATGACTATATAACCGATGATGATATTAAAGCCATTAAACAGCTTGACAGCATTGATGTTGTTTCGCCAATGGCCTTTAATATGTCAAGCTGTTCTACTGAGGCAGAAAACGGCATTGCTATGGTAATGGGCGGCACAACGGATTTGAGATACATTATGAATATGTCCATAATGTACGGAAGGTTTTACAGCGAAGATGATGTCAAAGCAGCACGCTATGTTGCCTGCATAGATAATGTTAGCGCATATACAATGTTCGGTTTTGAAAACTGCGTTGGTGAAAAAATAAATCTTTCCTATAACGGCAAAACAGTTGCCTTCAAAATTATCGGCGTTATTGACAGTACCTCAATGACTCAGATGGATACGGAATCAATGGCGCAGATGATGCAGTCCACAAGTATGATGGGCACTATGATTTCTTTCATAACTCCGTCCACGGCTTTCAATGAGTTTTACGGTCAGAACGGCCGTTATCCTATGATTTATCTTACAGCTAGGGATGATAATTTCTTGGATAGCGCAGGTGCGTCTGCTGCAAATGTTTTGGAAGCAAGACATTCAAATTCAGGCCAGGAAATGTACACCGTTACCAATATGGCAACATTTATTGAGCTTATTGATACGGTAATCAATGTTTTCACAGCGTTTATCGCTGCGGTCGGTGCGATTTCACTTGTTGTCGGCGGTATAGGTGTTATGAATATTATGCTTGTTTCCGTTACGGAGCGCACAAGAGAGATTGGCATCAGAAAAGCTCTCGGCGCCAAAACCTCAACAATTATGTTCCAATTCCTCACAGAATCGGTCATACTGTGCTGTATAGGCGGCGGAATAGGCTTGGTCTTAGGCGTCGGAGGAGCATTGGCGGCTGCAGCCTATGTTAATGTTCCTATATCGGTTAAGTTTTCAACTATACTTTTGGCTGTCGGATTCTCAAGCGCAATCGGTATTTTCTTCGGAATTTATCCTGCACGCAGAGCCGCAAAAATGCTGCCCATAGAGGCGCTCAGAAGAGATTAAAACAAAATAATCAAGGCTATGGAGGTTAACTGCCGCCATAGCCTTGTTGCTATTTTATTATGTAAACCTTAGCCTTTGAGCTTGCCGCCCTTCATTTTGATAAGTTCTCTGTAGCTTATCATTTCAACGCCATGGTCTTTGAGGAACTTATGTGTATAGGGGTCTTTCATAAGCTGATATTCCCAAACTCTGTCCTGCCATCTTGCGGTGATAGTCTTAAGCTCATCGTTTTCAACAGAGGGGTGAACGAATGTTTCTGTAACACCGTCCGGGATATTTGTCCAGGTTTTGAGAATCATATCACGGTATGTTTCATAGCTCTTTCTCATATCGTCGTTCCAATCGGGGAACAGAAGATAATCGGGGATTACAACATCATACTTTTTGCCCCAATGCTTTGAAAGCAGAGTGACCGCGGCATAGAGGATGTAAGGCGTGCCTTTGGGGCAGATGCGCTTGTCGTGCTTTGTGTAAAAGCGGTAGGCATAGCCGTAATCGCCGCAAACACGCAGAGCAAGCTTGGCAAGACCGAAGCGGCCTGTATAGTGGCCGTAAAGAGAGCCCATGTGGTTATCGGTGTGCGATGGCTTCATGCCCATGCTGTGTGCAAGGTCAATCTGCGCACGGATTTCCGCTTCAATGTCTTCGTAAGAAGCGTTCTTTTCAACCTGGTCGCTCTCGTGCCACATAAAGCCTTCTTCGTCAATGAGAGTCTTGCCGTCTGTGAGAGGCTTCCAGCGGTATTTGCCCCATTCGCTGGTAAGCGTCAGGTGAACACCAATTGCGTACTGAGGATGGTCAATAGAGAACTTGACAGCGTCTGCCGCTGTTGGGCAGGGCATCATTATAGTTGCCGATTTGAGCCAGCCGCCTTCAAACAGCTCAGCAACAGCTTCGTTAGCCGCTGTGCACATTCCGTAATCATCTGCGTTAACAATTAAATATTTTGCCATATATTTTTCCCTTTCGTGTGAAAGAATTTACCATATAATAATAACACATATTGAGAAATAATCAAGGGGTATATTATCAATGTAAATGGCTCATATCTTGTATTTATTAACAAAGTGAAGCGATCGTCATACAAGTAAATGGAGTGAACAAATATACACATACATTCTCAGTCCGTACAAAAGTGCAACAAAAGCTGCGTTTTAATCTTTCGTCCGGACATAAAAAATCCCCCTATAGTAGTCTTGAAATCCATTTTCAAGCTTCTGCTATAAGGGGGTTGTTTCATGTTAGGAGTCTGGTTGGCTTTTCGCTTTATAGATACGGTAATTGCAAACACATTACGCCACACCACAACCGCAAAATTATTACGGCTGTGGTGTTCGACTGCGTGCGTTATGTCTAAGCCACATGAAAAAGATATTTTCGGCATTTCGGCGGTGGGATTCGAACCATCGAAATCGTTTTTATCTTGATTGACATCATTGCTCCACCTCCGCTTCCACTTCGAGCCCACCGATGAAAACCACCTTGATTTTATCCTTGGATTCGACGATCACACATTGCAGGATTTTTCGGATGATTTCATTATCAAAGGTCAGCGGGTGATTTTTCATGCCATCAAGGGTGGTAAAAATCTGCTCCAACCGTGACTTAGTGCTTTTGCGATGCTGTTCGGCGGCAATGTATTCTGCCAGCCTGTTTTCAAGCATTCTCTTTTCGCTCATCAGCGCTTTGATACGGGGATCGGTGAGCAGGCTTTCGGGATTTTCGGCAGTTACGGTGTTTAGGATATCATTGAATTCCTTATCGATTTGTGCAATGCGGATTTGAATATCAACGCTTTCGTCCTCACCGGCTTCAGCGCCAAGCCCTATTTGGATATGCATTTTCAATGTTTGCAGAATGTCGGGATTGCTTTTTGCTGTTTTTAATATGGCATTCATAATCGCTTTTTGCAAGGGGGATTCTTCTATGGTCGGTGAGTGGTGACAGTATTTTTTGCCGTAGTCAAGGCGGTTGATACAGCGCCATACAATTCTCTTTTGACCACCTGCCGTCCAAGTGCACCGGCGGTATGGCGTTCCGCATTCTCCGCAGACAAGCAGTTCGGTGAGTGCGTACTTTCCGCAGTATTTGCCTTGCTCGGTTGTCGTGCCGATCTGCTTGACCTTGCGTTTCGAAGCTCGCCTTGCCAGTTCCTCCTGTACCTGTGCGAAGGTGTCGGCATCGATGATTGCCGGATGATTGTTCTCTACATAATACTGCGGTCGTTCGCCGCCGTTGATACGCACCTTTTTGCTGATACAGTCCTCGACATAGGTTTTGCCCAGCAGAGCGTCACCCTTGTATTTTACATTGGAGAGGATAGATTGTATCACTCCGGGCTGCCATACGGCTTTTCCCATCGGCGTGGGAACACTGTCTGCGGTCAGTCCATCGGCAATCTGTTGCAGGCTGCTGCCGGAGAGAAATTCCGTATAGATTCGCCGTACCGTCATCGCCTGTGCAGGATCAATTTCCGGTTTTCCGTCTGCACCCTGACGGTATCCGAGGAAGGATTTATAAGCGAAGGACACATTGCCTTCCTTTGCGCTTTGCGCCTTGCCCCATGTCACATTGTGGCTGATGTTTTCGGATTCGCTCTGTGCGATAGAGCCATATATGGAGATATAAAACTCAGAGGCAGGATCGATGCTGTGCAAATTTTGTTCTTCAAAGTACACATCCACCTTGATTTCACGCAGCATTCGGGTGATCTTGATGCAGTCGAGGGTGTTTCGGGCAAATCGGCTGATGGATTTGACGATAATCATATCTACCCGGCCTCGTTTGCATTGGCGTATTAGCTTGTTAAATTCATCGCGCTTTTTCATACTGGTGCCGGTGATACCCTTGTCAGCGTAAATGCCTACCAACTTCCAGCCGGGTTCTCTGTGAATCCGTTCTGTGTAGTGGTTCACCTGATTTTCATAACTGTTAAGCTGTTCGTCCTGCTTGGTGGACACTCGGCAGTAAGCGGCTACCCGTTTGGTAATGCTTTGTGTGCTGTGCGCATTCACCGGCTGTATAGTCGGAGTGATGGTGTGCACCCGTTTCTGTAATATTGCTTCCATCGGTTCTCTCCTTTCTGATCTGCTGACCGTTTTTGAGGGTAAGGCTGACCGTTTTGTCAGCATGGAGTGTAATGACAGCGGCTATTTTCGCTGTTAGTTCTCCGTTATAGCAAGAGAGCGACCTTGTTCTTTGCAAGGTCGCTCTTATCCTCTCAGTCATATGCCCGACGGCATCAAAGGTTTCATACAGCAGTGAAGCGTATTCAAATATTCTGTTTTTCAGCGGCTCCTTCTCAATGACAAGGCTGTCAAGCATCTGCCCAATTTCATTCTTTAATCGGATGACCTCCACAGGCGGTTCATCCGGTATCGGCTCGCTTTGCAGGATGCTCGGCTTGGCAAGGAGAAAGTTGATGCATTCGGTGATTGCCGAGAGAAAGTCATTATCTGAAATCTTGATCACTGCGCCGCAGCCTTTGCATACCCACTTTTCTCCGAAAGTGGTGCGGCCATCATGTTTGCGCTGCATTGGCTCACCGCATTTCTCACAGAGAACCGGAAGCTGCAGCTTGAAAATATCTGCTGTACGGTCGAGGGATTTCTGTGTGTTTCGGGAGACTCTGACTGCCTGTGCTTTGTCATATATGCTTTGCTTGATGATAGGCGGATAGCTGTCGCTGCCGATGTAGCGTTTATCCTCAATAATGCGTTTCAGACGAGCTTTGTTCCATCCTGCCACTTCGGGCAGATATTCCACTTGTCGTTCATTAAGCCTTTGTGCGATCTTCAATAGGGATTGCCCGTCCAAATAATCGGAAAATATATCTTGAACCGCTTGGCTTTCGGTTGGGTGAAAGATGATTTTGCCGTTCTCCATTGTATAGCCGAAGGGAATGTTTCGTGTTTTCATATCATGCGCTCCTTTCCTCGAATTTCTCGGTGAGCGTCAGTCCACCGGCGAGGCGGAAACGCAGCGTGTTCCTGCCGATTACGGTAATACTCTCCACGATTTGTCCGAACAAGTCCGCATCAAAGCTGTCTGTTGAAACGTATTCGGCAATGGTTTCGTTTAATTCTTTCAGAGATTCGATGATTTCGTCATCCTCATCCTCTGTCAAGATGCGGCGGCGCTCTGACCGGAGTTCACTGACCTTCCGGTCAAGCTCGCCTGATCTGGAGGCATACTCGGCATGATTGAGAATGCCGTTTTTGTAAAGCTGGGCAACCACAAGGCTCTGCGCATTGACATCAGCGATTTGGCGATTGAGCTGATACACCTGTTCGCCGCTGCCGCTGGTTCGGCTCTGCAGCTTTTCAAGCTGCCTGATTAAATCGCCCAGCAGTTCTTCTCGGTTTTGCGCGAGCTTATCGCTCATCCGTATGAATGCGGACATCACGGCATCCTCCCGGACTCGGTCACCGGCGCACTCTGTTCTGCCTGCCGCTTTGTATGAGCAGAGCCAATATGCTGTTCCGTTCACTACCTGCCTGCGGTAATTGTGACCGCAGACCGGACATTTCAGCATACCGCTGAATGGGTAACGGTTTTTCGGGACATGATTGCCTTTCGATTTGCTTTTTTGCAGTTCCTGCACTGCTTGGTAGGTTTCTCTGCTGACGATGGCGGGATTGCTGTTTTCCACATAATACTGTGCCTTTTCGCCTCGGTTTCTCTTTTTGGTAAAGGGCAGGCTTTCGGTGGTGTAACTCTTTTGGAGCAGGCAGTCACCCATATACCTCTCGTTATTGAGAATATAGTCAATGGTGAAGAGATGCCATGTTTTCTGACCGTACCGTTTCGGCACTCCGTCCGCATTGAGCTGATTGGCAATGGCTTGCTTGCCGCAGCCCTGCAGGTAGAGATGAAAAATCCGGCGCACAACCTGCGCCTCCGCTTCATTGATTTGAAGCTCGCCGTCTATGAGGTCGTACCCATAGGCGGCTCGGCAGCAGTTGAAATCGCCGGATTTCATTCTTTTTTGATAGCTCCACCGCATATTCTCGGATATAGTTTCCGATTCCCGCTGTGCAGCGATGCCGGGGAATGTCATCATCAGTTCGAGGTCAACCGTTTCCGTGTCGATGCCTTGCTCTTCAAAATAGATGCTGACGCCCATTTCCTTTAACGCTCTTGTTGCCGCTAAAAATTCGGCGGTATTTCGGGCGAATCGGGAGACGCTTTTTGTAATAATGCGGTCAATTTTTCCTTTCTTACAGTCCCGAATCAAGCGGTTGAAATCATCCCGCTTGTCCATGCGTGTGCCGGTGATGCCCTCATCGGCATAAATGTCCACCAGCTCGTATTCAGGATGTTCTGCAACATATTCTGTATAATGCTTGACCTGCGCTGCGAAAGAGTGAAGCTGATCTTCGGAATTGCTGGATACCCGTGTGTAGGGGGCTAACCGCAGGATTCGCTGTTCCTGTTTTCCGGCTGTCAGCTCGGTAATTGTTTTTCCCATGCTGTTCTCCTTTCTGCGGATTTTCCGCTTTTCATATTACCGCTTTCTCTGCGGCAACACGAAGGATACCACATGAGTTCGCATACATCCAGAGAGAATGGCGAGAATTAAAGGAAAAGACATAACTTTTTTTGCGGATCGTAATGTTCCGCCTGCAACTGTAAAATGCTTCTGTATTCTGATTCGCTGATCAGCCGCATGGACAGCAGAAGGCGGAGCATATTCACTCCATAGGCAAGGGCGATGCCGTTTTTATCATTCATGGCGCGCCTCCTGTTTCATGCCGAGGCTGACGCTCATGGCGGATTCTATCCGATGCATATCCTCTGCGGAAATCTGTCCGAGCCGGTCGGACAGACGCTTTTTGTCAATGGTGCGAAGCTGTTCCAGTAGGACAACCGATTCGCTCTCCAAAAAATCGTAGTCAATAAAGATATGGGTAGGCTGCGATCTTTTCTTCGGCACGGAAGTGATGGGAGCAACAATGGTTGTAGAACTGAATTTATTGCCGGTGTCGTTTTGAAGAATGAGAACCGGACGGATGCCGCCCTGCTCGCTGCCGACAACGGGGGATAAATCGGCGTAATAAATTTCGCCGCGCTTGATTGTATTGGTCATGGTCGATACCTCCGTATTGTTAAGTAAAAGCCCAAGGGCATGGATAAGCGCAAAAAGGGGGGGATACCTTGCCCTTGGGCTTATTCAATCGTTTTGCGTATTGACCATATTTGTCCTCGCACCCGTGGTCAGACGGCAGACTTGCAAACAATCGACAGCGAATCGATTCCCCAGGAATTTCACCTCCGCGTGGTTCTCACCCGGCCGCCCTCTTTGGTTGCGACGGCTCACGACACATACTGTGCCGCTTCAACGCTCGACTTTTGACTGGACGGGGTGTTGTCTTTCCGCAGCCTGTCATGGCGTAATTCATGCGGTGCTGCCGCACTATCTGTTCCAAAAGGAACAGGCCGCTTGCCCCTTTCGAGGACAGCAGGCGGAAAGTATTTGCAGTTGGATTATGAAGTTTTCAAGGAACGCGGAGGCAAACAAAAATGCCCCTCACTTTCCATGGCGAAAAGCGAGGGGTTTGCACACCTTGAATTTTTAACTCTCTAAAAGTTTTTTGAGCTTTTCAAGAATGCGCATTTTCTTTTTGTGCACTGCATTATGGTAAATCCCTTTTTTTGCAGCATATTCCCGTTCGGTCAATCCTTCATAAAACAGCTTGCGGATCAGCTCCTGCTCATCCTCCGACAGCAGAGAAAGCATGGCAACGAGCTTGTCCGTCATTATCTTGCGGATGACCTGCTCATCCACAGGCTCGGCGGTGTCGATCAGAATGTCCGCACCATTAAAATCATCTGTGGTCAGCATATCGATGGAGATATCTCCGTTTTCTGCCGACCGTCTGTCCAGATACCGTTGTCTGTTCTTAGTGCGGTAAAAATCGGCATATTGCTCCGGCGTCACCTCCATCAGCATTCCATGTAGCGGAACAAATTTTTTCTTCTGATAACGGATGTCTGTGCCTTTTCTATAGCATAGTTCCGAATAAGTGATTTCCTCATAGCCATCCTTTGAAAATACAAAGCATTTGGATTTGGCATATTTATCGTCTGCCATTTGGTTTTCCTCCAATCAATCGTTTTGAAATTCGCAAAACGATTGACTGGGAGGACTGCGGCATCCCACGAAAAAAATCTGCGTTATATGCAAAACGGCACACCGGCAGGAATAAAAACCTGCGGATGTGCCGTTGTTCTGATTTTTATTTGTTTTACAGTGATTTAGACATAGTCTGCCGACGCTCGAGGTAAAAACACAAGTGATGAATAGCACAGTAAAAGCGAGCTGAAGCTCATTTATTCGAGCACAACTCGCTAAACGATGGTTTATTCGCTTTTGCAGTTGATTATAAATTGAAACTGCCTTAGTTTTATATTACCGGATCCCCCGGCATTTGTCGGAGAATTACTGGCATTACCACTACCTCGCTTTCTTTAATATGATTTATAACTCATTTAACATGAGTCCAATGGTTATTTATATGAGTAATAGCACACATTATAATATGTATGAGGTGAGGTGCCATGAAGAATCCGCTGGATTTATTTGCTGCCGATCTCCGTGCCGCAAGAATCAGGCGGAATCTGACACAGAGGCAGTTGGCAGAAATGCTGCACATGAGTGTGCGAACAATTATTGAACTGGAACGGTGCAAAAGCAGCCCGCGCTTTGAAACGGTGGCAACGCTTGCAAAAGAGCTGGACATCAGTTTGGATGCTGTTGTATTCCAAGACAGCAAAACTGACAGAGTTTCAAAGAGCATAGTCGATTTCTTTTCTGACAAAAGCGAGGAAGAAATTCAAAAATACATCGCGCTTTGTGAGCAAGCGGATACACTGAAAGGTTAAGACAGATCGAAAAGCAGCCATAAGGTTGCTTTTTTCTTTTATAAAGAACAAGAGCCGATGTACCGCATTTTATATTAGCGGTACATCGGCTCTGCGCTTTTGCTTCCGGCTCTTTGATGACTGTTGTATTCAGTTCTATCATATTGATTAACGTTTCTTTCTTGCATTTCGGGCAATATAGAGGAAAGTTTTTTAATTCTGTATCGTCTCTGACTTTCACTCGAGTTTTTTGCTTGCAAATGGGACATCGAATCCATATAAGCTCTTTTTCATGCATATATTATCCACTCCTTATTTTTACTAAGCTACCAAGTTTACCAACAAACCCGCTGCCAGTGAGAACAACATAACGAATGCAATATACAGCACAAACCGTTTTATTCCCAACACAATTTTAAGCGCGCCGAGGTTGGTGATTTTTGTTGCCGGGCCGGTGATCATAAACGCCACGGCACTGCCCAAGCTCATGCCGTCCCACAGCCATTGCTGTAAAAGCGGAATCGTCCCGCCGCCGCAGGCATAAAGCGGCACGCCTATGGTCGCAGCCATTAACACGCCCCAAGCCTCATTGCCGCCGAACAGCGTAGTTGTGACCTCAGTTGGCACATAACGCTGAAACAGTGCTGAGAGCAGAATACCAAACAAAAAATAAAGCCCTGTTGCCCTCACATTGCGCCACAGATTTTTCAGATACCGCAGGATGATATTCGGATGGGTATCTCTGTTTTGCGGTTCGTCAAAGCCATCAAACTGAAAGAACGACTTGTTCCTATAGCGGAAACGCACCAACAGTCCGGCCGCAATCCCGCAGAAAAAGCAGGATGTAATGCGTACTACCAATGCGGTCGTTCCGAGCGCCATGCTGTATAGAATGAGCTGCGGATTGAGCAGTACCGAACTCATCATAAATGCCGCCAGCCAGTCATCCTTCATTCCGCTTTTGGAAAAAGACGCAGCGATGGGAATCGTTCCGTACATACACAGCGGCGAGGCAATACCGAGTGCAGAAGCAATGGGAATACCGAGTATGCCAAGCTTCTTATCACCGAGGGAACGAAAAATGTTATGAATACGGTCTTTGAGAAACACAGATACGGCAGAGCCGATGAGCATTCCCAAAATCCAAAACTTAAAAATCTGCTCAAATTGCACACTGAAATAGTACCACAGATAAACAAATTCTCTTTGTATGACTTCAAGCATTTTCGTCCCTCCCTTAGGTAAGTTCATGTTTTAAATTTCAGCTCGCACCTCGCATCTATTTTGTATGCATTGAAATATCGTTCTTCAAGCGGAATCCATTTTTCCCGGAACACTTGAAGATTTTCCTTGTTCCGTTTGGCAAGGCGCTGAAACTGTTCCTCAGGAGAAACAGTCAGAAAAATATGCAGATCATAAAAATTCCAAAGCGCCGGATGGCAGCTATATGTACCCTCAATGATTGTTATTTCAGATTGTTCTGTCATAATTGGTTCGGATAATTTCATTGTATGACAGTCAAACGGTCGGTAAGAAAATGCTTTTCCTGATTTCAACGGCAATAATACTTCCGCGGCAAACCGTTCTCTGTCCACGTTGCCGCCGGGTTCGTAATACCGTTCGGCTGTTCGCTGTTCAGGGCGGAGAAAGAAATCATCCATATGAATGATATTACATGAAAGCCTTTCTTTTAATTTTTCGGCAAGTGTTGTTTTTCCGGAAGCACATCGACCGTCTATAGCAATTAACAGCTGTTTCTTTTTCTGCCGTATGCTTCCGATTTCACGGATAATTCGTCCTATCATGATTCGGTTGCCGGTGCAGATTTTTTCTTTGTAAACGGTACCAGATTGGCGCGGTCAAGGGCAACCATAATAACTGGAATAAGAATGAGCTGCAGCACAATGCCGGGAGTGGCATTCATAAATGCACCTGCCATGAACATTTGGAACGTAAACCCCGAGCCGTTAATCCCCATAATCATCGCCTGCACTACACCCCAAACTGCCCGTCCTGCAATCATGGCAATCAGAATACTGCGATACAGCGAAATCACGCATTTCCATTTGGAATGACTGTAAAGCAAACCAATCACCAAACCATAGGTTGCCAGTTCGAACGCCATCGAGACAGCATTAGGCATGGGCGGCATGGAGAAGATGACAAAACGCAGCAGAGGCAGAGTGAAACCGATGATGCCGCCGTACTGCCAGCCGCAAATCAGTCCGCAAAGCAATACAGGGATATGCATGGGAAGCAGCATATTGCCGATCACCTGAATTTGTCCGGTTAGAAGCGGGAGTACAAGACCGAGCGCCAGAAACATGGCGGATAAGGTTAAATTTTTGATATGCTTATTCATTTTCATGTTGTTTTCCTCAGTCTATGGATTTTAATTCGTATACGCGGCTGCCAAGCCCGATTTTTTCTGCTTGCTCCAATGTATGCAAACCGTTTCGGGATTCAATTCGCTGAATCAGGGAATCTCCGTCATCGGCGCTGTAAACAAGGTCGATGCACGCCTGATCCAGAGCGACAGGATCAAAGGACGCTAAAATGCCGATGTCGTGCATATCCGGCTCGGCAGGATTACCGTCACAGTCACAATCTACTGATAACCGGTTCATCACATTTATATACAGGATATTGCCGCTCAGCACGTCCGTCACACTTTTGCCCGCTTCAGCCATAGATTCCAGAAACGCATCCTGATCTGCGCTCCACATGCTGCCGCCCGTTCCTCCGCTATGGATATGCGCTTTCCCTTCGGAGGAGGCAATACCGATAGAAATATTCTTGATTGCGCCGCCGAATCCCGCCATGGCATGCCCTTTGAAGTGGGACAGTACAATGAAATAATCGTAATTTCCGAAGCTTGCCCCCACATAATTTTCCTTGAGATTATCGCCGCCGGTTACCGGCAGCGTCATGGAACCGTTTTCATCCATAATATCCACAGGTGCAAGTTCGGTATAGCCGTGATCCTTTGCAAGCTGTTTGTGCCGTGCGGTGCTGGCACGGTTGCCGCCGTAAGCGGTATTGCATTCGACAATCGTGGGATTGTCGAATGAACGCACCAAATCCCCAATCAGTTCAGGACGCAGGTGATTGCTGTTTTCCGATTCACCGGTAGAGAGCTTAATGGCAATTCTGCCGGAGGGAGAAGCGCCAAGAGCTTTATAAACAGCAATCAGCCCTTCCGGGGTGATATCCGTCGTCATGTAAACAACAGGTTTTTCATCATTTTGAGCAGTACTGTTGTAATCTGTAAGAGAAAGTACCATCCTTACATCTCCGTCTCCGAGAATTGCCTTCAGCTCGTCAGAACTCACGCCCTGTACTTTACCGAGTCTTGTGAAGCTCCACGAGTTTGTGTCATAATACACGGTAATTTGATTTCCCTGATACAAAATCACATCGCCGGGTTCAGTAGTAATCTGTTCATCATTTGTCGGAAGTTCTGTTCCGAGCGAGCCGACCTTTTCAAAGTTACCGTAATCATGAGCGTCAACAGTGATATCACCCTGCTTTAACAATTCCCGCAAAGCGGCGGCGCTGCTGTTATCCGCCAGTTTAACAGGCAGAGTATGTTCGCCTATAATGATATACATAATATCCTCCTGTGGTAGTGTTGTGCCATCGTCCTTATTGTCCTCAATTCCGCTGTTTGACGCTGTGCTTTCTGCTGGCGGCGTATTTGTACTGCCGCATCCTGCAAAAACGATACATAGCATAACAGCAGACAGAAAAACAGATAAAATTCGTTTCATCAGTTTATCCCCTCACTTTTTTGAAATAATCTGCAATTTCTGTCATCCGCGTCGTCTGATCTACGCTGAACGGACATCGGCTATTACAATGACCGCATCCGATACATTCGTCAGCATGAAGCTCTAAACCCTTGTAATGTTTGGCCGCCATAGTATCGCCGTTTACTGCAAGATCGTAATATTTATTGACAAGCCCGATGTCGATTCCAACCGGGCAAGGTTTGCAATGATTGCAGTACACACATTTTCCAACGGCTTCTGCGGGACTGAATAAACCGATAACGGAGTAATCTTTTTCTTCTTCGCTTGCTTCAAAGAAACCAAGCAGTTCTTCAACCTGTTTCACGCTGCTTGCTCCCGGCAAAACCGTCAGTACGCCGGGGCGATCCAGCGCATATTTCATACATTGATATTTTGTCAGTGCCTTACCGAACGGGGAGAGGGAGGCATCCAGCAGCTGACCTCCGGAGAATGGTTTCATCACTGTAATACCTATATTTTCCTTCTCGCAGCGGCGATAAATGGCGGCGCGTTCATCTACTGAGCCTTTAGCGTATTCTCCCTTTTGATAATCATAACCCGGATTGACCGAGAACATCAGCATATCTACGGGAGCTTCGTTCAATACTTTTTGAATTGTTTGGGGCGTATGAGAAGATAGCCCAATACGGCGGACTATTCCTTGTTCGTGGAGCTTCATCAAATAGTCAAAAGCACCGTTTTTTTGATAATCTTCCCAATCGGTCGTTTCGTCAATACAATGAATAAAACCATAGTCTATATAATCCGTCTTGAGATTTTCAAGCTGCCACGAAATGCTGCGTTTCACAGCTTCTCCGTCTGTACTCCATCCGTAAGTTCCAGCAGAATAATCTGCACCGAAATGGACTTGATACATTATGTTTTTCCGCACTTCATACAGAGCTTTTCCGAAATACGCGAATGTTTTGCCATCTGCCGTAGCAAGATCAAAATAATTTACGCCACCTTCATATGCACGGCGGATTGTTTCAACCGCATCTTTTTCAGATGCTTCCGCAATATATGATGTACCAAAGCCCAATACGCTGATTTTATCATTTGTCCGCTTGTTAATTCTATATTCCATACATTCTCCTACTGAAGGCTTTTCCCAAACTCGCGCAATTCATTCAGTTTTTCCTCTGATTTGTTTTCTTTGTCGTATGCCGAGAAAATACCCATATCCTCTAATTTTAAATAGTTGAGGAAAGAATTCTGATACTCATAGATTGCACCACAATAAACATGATTGCTGCCTGAACTCATTATCAGAGCAGCCTTTTTCAGCTTCTTCGGTTTATCCAGCGCATAAATGCGGTTTATGGCGCATTGAAGTTGCCCCGTAAAGCTGTGATAATAAATCGGAGACGCCAACACGATCATTTCAGCTTCTTTAAGAAGCGGATAAACATTTTGCATATCATCCTTTTGGATGCAAGTGCCGTTTCCTTTGGTATGGCAATATTCACAGGCGAGGCAGCCACCGATTTTCTTTTGACAGACATCTATCACATTTACTTCATGCCCGCTTTCTCTTGCTCCTTCCGTAAAAGCATTTACCATTGCAGAGGTATTGCCGTCACGCCTCGGACTTCCGTTCAATACTAAAATTTTCATAATGTTGTTTTGCCTTTTCTTAATTTAGATTTTCGTTTAAAAACTTTTCGATCTTATCAAATGGAATGATGTCTTTTCTGTCATATAAATCGGTATGCACTGCATCGGGAATAATGAGAAGCTCTTTATTATCGGCATAAGGGTTATCTTTTACCATATTGGCATAGGCATCTTTTGAAAAATAGCAGGAGTGAGCTTTCTCGCCGTGTATAATCAAAACTGCACTGCGTATTTCGTTGCTGTATTTCAAAATCGGCATAATGGGAAATGTTGCTGTACCTGTTACATTCCAACCGTCGTTTGAATTCAGGCTGCGCTCGGTATAACCTCTCTCTGTCTTGTAATAATCATAATAATCCTTGACGAAAAACGGTGCGTCATCGGGCAGCGGATCGACCACTCCGCCTGCTCTTTTGTATGTGCCGTTTTTATAATCCTCTGTACGCTGTGCGTTCAAAGCTGCTTTCATTGCATAGCGATCATCAGGATTATCATTCGCATCAAAATATCCGTTTGCACCAACACGAGTCATATCGTACATAGTTGAGGTGACAGTTGCTTTGATACGGGTATCCATTGTTGCAGCATTAAGAGCCATACCGCCAAAGCCGCATATGCCGAGAATGCCTATTTTTTCGGGTTCAACAAAATCCTGAACAGAAAGAAAATCCACCGCAGCCGAGAAATCCTCGGTATTGATATCCGGAGAGGCAACATTGCGCACATCTCCGCCGCTTTCTCCGATAAAGGACGGATCAAACGCCATTGCGGCAAACCCTCGAGCCGCCAGTTCCTCGGCATATAGTCCGGCAGACTGCTCTTTCACAGCACCAAAGGGACCGGCAACGGCAATACCCGAAAGCTTACCGTCATATTTTTTCGGCAGATACAAATCACCTGCCAGTTTTATACCGTAACGATTGTGAAACTGCACCTTTGTTCTCGTAACTGTATCTCTCATCTGAAACGAATATCCATCATACTTTGCGTTCATTGTAATTCCTCCTAAATCACAAATTAATTTTAGATTTTTCTCGTATTATTTTGTGAGCGAAAAGGTAATTGTCACATCGCCTCTGCCAAACGCTGTGAGCAAATCATCCCTGGTTGCATTTTGAATCTTTCCGAGACGGGAATAGCTCCAACTGTTTGTCCCGTAAAATATTACAATTTGACTTCCCTGATAGAGAATAACATCTCCGGTTGTCGTGGAAATCTGTGTGTCTTCACGCGGCAGGCTCTGGCCGATACTTCCGACCTTTTCAAAGCTGCCGTAGTCACTCATATTGATTGTCAGGTCACCTTGTGCCAGTAATTCACGAAAGGCATCGGCACTGCTGCTGTCAGCAAAGTTCGCCGTAAATGTCGTTTCACCGGCAATAATATAAAATTGTTCCTGTTTCAAGGGTTCTTCCTCCTTTGGCTCTTCCGGTTGCTGGGCGACAGGTTCAGATGACGACTCCGGTTCACGAACAGGTGTATCGGAGACTGTTTCTGACGGCGTAGAATCAGATGCAGTTTCAGACTGCGGTTGCTGCGGCAAGGAGGAATGATCTTGAAGCCCTCCTGACGGTTTATCTTGATCCGCAGGCTTTGTCGTTGAATTCGCCGTCGTATTTCCGTTTTCCGATGATTGCTCTTCCGGAATGGTACTGTCAGCTGTTTCATCTGTATTGCCGGCCGTGCTCTCCTGCAATTCCGCGATTGTAGATGACATTATAGTTTCCTCTTTTGGCGAACAGGCTGTGAACGTGAGCAACAGTATGAAAAACATGAATAATGCGATAACTCGTTTCATCCGTATCATCCCTCCTTATCGAATGCTTGAAATAAAAATAATGAAACCAAAAAGAATAAGCAGTGAGCCGAAAATTCGATTTAGCATTGTTCTGTGCTTTACCGCCCGTTCACGCAATCTTACTGCCACACCGGAAAGCGTCAGCCACCACAGAAGTGTTCCGAGCAGTACACCGCTGACGAGTAAAATACCGTGAAATGCATTCATTCCGGCTGACAAATCAAAATAGGAAAAGGCGAATAGGAAAGTAAGTATTGCCGCAGGATTCGTAATTCCGACAGCGAAAGCGGAGAAAAACATCGGCAGCTTTCTTTCAGCCGGTCTTGTTTCATCAGAGCTTTTCTGCTTTCTGAAAAAAGCGCTGATTCCCATTGTAATTACAAGGCAGCCTCCAAGCAGATGAATCACGGTTTCATATTTCAGTAAAAAGTCCGAAACAAGCGTTAGCCCAAATGCTCCTACCCCTGCATAAATGCAGTCGGCAACGGAAGAACCAAGTCCCGTGATTATTCCTGCGCCAAAACCGTGATTCAGCGTTCTGCTCACTGTCATAGTACCGACTGCGCCTACCGGAACGCCGAATAATAAACCAATCAATATGCCTTTCAGTAAAAACAGCAGCGATTCCATGACCCACTTCCTCTCCGCGTTCATCCGTTATGCACTTGCCATACAGGGACATTGGCATTCGCAGGTGACAACTTTGCCTTTTGAGTTCTCATCGTCACGAATAATTTCACCGACGGAAGGAACGCGTATGGTGCCTGACAGCGGGTTCTTGATACTGATGACAGGTGTTGTAATAGTTGCCTCGACTTCGCTTTTTTCAAAAGCAAGATCACAGTCGATCAGCTCACAGTTGATCAGCTTCAGATTGGCGCAATAGCAGAAAGGCTGGGTGCCCGTTATTTTGCAGTTTTCAAGTGTCAGGCCGTTTGAATACCACGCGAGATATTCGCCCTTTACTACACTGTTTCGCACTGTGATATTCTCGCCGTGCCAGAAAGCGTCCTTTGTTTCAAAGTTGCAATTTTCAAATACGGCGTTTTTGATGTACTGGAAAGAGTATTTTCCTTTAAAGGTAACATTTCTGAAAGTAATATCCTCCGAGCGCATCAGGAAGTATTCGCTTTCCGCTGTGGTATTCTCCATTCGGATACCCCTTGTAGACCAGCCGAATTCAGGAGAGATAATATCGCAGTCCCGGATCATAACATCGCTGCATTCGCGAAGTGCCTTGATTCCGTGCATCTTTGTGCCGCTGATTTCAATATGATCGGAGTACCACAGAGAAGCGCGGCAAAGCCCCGTCATCTCGCAATCGGAAATTTTCAGTCCGTGCGTGTGCCAAAACGGGTAACGCAGATTAAAGAAACAATGCTCTGTCGTAATATCCGAACATTCCTTGAATGCACTTTCACCGTCTGCCGGGCCGTCAAAGTTTGTATTCCTAACAAGCAGTCCATGACTGCCGTATAAAGCGCGTTCTTCATCAAATGTTTTGTTTTCGATAATTTTCATAATTTACACCTCACATAGCTTTTTTTATTTGGTTTACTAAGTAATCCAAGCAACAGATGCACTCATCACATCTGTGAAATTGATCTAATAAATCTCGTCTGTGCTTGGCGAGCAAGATTAACGCTTCTTTTTCATGTCCTTGTTCCATAGCGTCCATAAATTTTGTAATGATTTCAGCGTCGCAATCGCAGTCTATCAGATTCTGTCGTATTTTTTCTTTATCAATAATTACCGTACCACTTTTTGACATTTTAAAGATCTCCTTGTGATTACAGAAATGCTCCGTTACACACCTGCAAAACCTGACCTTTTACATGGCGTCCCATTTTACTGGCAAGGTACAGACAGGCATACGCCTGATCAATGGGATCACATTCGGGACCGGGAAAATAGACATAGTGACCGCTGTACTCCAACATTTTAGCTCCACCCGGCTGTTCTCCGGCTTTATTTGCAAGGTGTGCCGGTGTGACTGTAGCGCCGGGAGCAACTGCATTGCAGCGGATATTTGTATCAATCAGGCGCATAGCCACATTTTTTGTCAGCGTATTTAATGCACCTTTGGTGGAGGTATAGGTTGCCCCGCAAAACGGCCTCGTACCGTTTACGGAAGAGATATTGATAATGACTCCGTCATTTTTCGGAAGGAATATTTTCAGCGCCTCCCTAATATACCTCATCGGGCCGCCCAGGTTTGTATTCATAACGGACAGCATCCATTCATCATCTGTTTCATCGATGATTTTCTGTTCGCCGATTCCGGCGTTGTTGATTAAGATGTCCACATCTCCAAATTCACGGATAGCAGTTTGAAACACATTCTGCGTATCTTCTGTTGAACAGACATCCGCAACAACGCCTACTGCCTTTCCGCCTTTGGAGCGGATACCCTGTACTACCTCATCCAGCTTTTCCCGTCCACGGGCGGTTATCACTACAGCGGCGCCTTCTTCTGCAAACAATTCTGCCATCGTCCTGCCCATTCCGTAACTGGCGCCGGTTATGACTGCAACTTTTCCTTCTAACATTTGCGCATCCATTCTTATCGCCCTCTCTATTGTCTTGTTTCTATATGCATCACGAAAATTATGATATCTGCTTTGTAATCCAGAAGTACACATCCACGCCCCATGTATCGCCCTGATTACTCTCATAGGCGTTTGTAACAGCTTCATTCACAACGGATGTGTCAGCAAACACGCCAATCGGCGTTGCCGTAATATTTGCCCCCGGAACATCCTTGAAATAAAGCCGGAGCTGACCGCCGGAGAACAGATATAACTCTCCGGCCTTAATATTGGTAACCGTTACTTCTTCTTCTCTTGTATAGTTGCCGCGCACGTTCTGTCCGACAAAACCGGCATCCTCATCATAGGTATAGGTGGGGAACAGAAGTGCCGAATCGGAAAGGTAATCCAACATTGTATTGGCTGCCGCATTGTCAATTATATTTACCGACAGCTCATCGTTGCTGTCACGGCCGATTCGGACGGAAATGGCATTTTCGATCATTTCACCGCTACCGGTGAATGTTTGACCGTTGCTGTTTTCATTTCCCGTGTCATTGTTGTCCGAAACGCCGGGATGAATCACGTCTTCAGGCGGCGTACCGGGATCAGAGGATTTGTTCTGACATCCGGCGAGAGCGAATATTACCGTAATTATCATCATTGCAAGTAAAACAGTGATTATTTTTTTCATGGCTAAATCTCCTTTATTCTTCATTTTCTGAAATCAATTTTATCATATTGACCCGCTCGATCCTGTTCGAGAGCAGAAGGGCGAAGCCAAAGAAAAGCAGTGTTACAACGATTGCCGGAAACAGTATTCCAAGCAATCCGTGCGTTACGGAAAACTCTCCGATGCCAAACATAATAAACAGTCTGCCGACCATGCTTTCGGCCGTCAATGCGGAAACAAGTGTTCCGAGCGCAGCCCCCACAGCCGATACAAGCAGAAAACGCAGGGCAAATGAGATTCTCAATGTTTTTCCTCGCAGTCCCAGACTTTTATAAATCGCTGTGTCAGAGGTTTCTGCACTCAGAAGTTTTGCTGAAATGAGTGCAACTGCGACGAGGATAAACACGGCCGCTATAAGATAAATAACGATGGCAAGCAGCTTCATCATCATAACAATTCCGTCAAGCCCGGACCAAGAATTGGTATGCACATCGATTCCGCTGTAGTTGTCCTGCAAATACTGCATGGCATAATCCCTGACCAATCCGTCCTCCAAAATATAGTGATAACACCAAATATACCCGGTGATATCTCCGATTTTGGAATATCCCTCCATAGAAAGACCGATGTTTGAACCCATACCATTCGCACACATATAGATGCCGGAAACTGTATATTCCTCGGCTCTGCCGTTTGCCGCGATTCTCACCGTATCGCCAATCGCAAGCCCCTGTTCGCTTGCCACCGTATCAGTAATGAGCACCTCGTCTCCTGTGCAGACCTTTCCGCGCAGCACGTGGAAATAACCGGTATCATTCAGCACATTAGCGGTATATTCCGTCCCGTTTACCGTTACGCTTTCCATCGCCAGCTCATATTTCTCCCTAATCGGCGAGTACCATTCTATAACGCGTTCAATCTCATCCATCGGAACGGTGTTATTAAACGGTTGTACGCCGAGATCGTGGTCTGCCACGCTGAAAGCATTCATTAGTCCTTCTCCGCTTGGGCCAAGCCATGTTACCATTGTTCCGATAATGGAAAGGAAAAGTGTGAGCAGAAAGGAAATAACCAAGAGTCCGGCATATTTGCGTTTACGAAACAGCAAGGTGCGAACGGCAAGGTGGAGAGAAAGATTTTTCTTGCGAATCGGTGACGTGCCCGCTTTTTTTGCTCCTTGTGTATCGCTTTGCCCGCCTAATGCCTGCATTGGTCTGACACGCATCACCCTTTCGGCTCGCAGAAACAGAAACAAAACAAGTGCGATAAACAGTGCAGCGGCAATACCGAAGACAATTCCTTTCGGCAGAGTGACCGGGATCAGCATTCCCGTGGAAGTAACCATGCCGCCTGCCACTGCATGGGACAGCGGCATTGCTGCGAGCAACCCTGCAAGCAGCCCCAAGGTAACGGTTATCCCATAAAGGACGAGATAGACACTCTGCAGCTTCCTCCCGGTAAATCCGATCGTTTTTAAGATTGCCATGTCTTTTCTGTCTTGCTCAAATACGGCTGACAGACTGTGGCTGATCACTACAAGACATACCACCAGTAAAACCGCCGAAAATATGATCAGAAAGCCGGAAAGAATGTTTTGGAGCAACAGCATATAGCTTTCGATGGACGCTTTCTGATAGGTGAATTCCGTATACAGCGATAAGTCTGTGCTTTCCAGTATCAGTCTTTGGAATTCTGTTTCGTTCAGTGTGCTGCCTTCACCTTGAAATACGTGGAGCATTGCACCACGCCAAGCAAGGACATCGTATTCTGTTGCTTTGTCTATCATAGAAAGTGCGTCAAGTCGGTCTGCTTCACAGATGAGAAAACTTTTCATATCAATCATGGAGCTTCCCATAAATCCATCTGCAAAATATCCTGCTACGGTAAAGTCCTTCATTCCGTTCTGTCTTGATAATTCAAAATGAATGGTATCCCCGATTTTTACATCAAAGCTTGAACGCATTGCCGGGGAGATATAGATTTCTCCCGGGTGAATTACCGGCGTATCTATTTCCTTGCCATGTTCGTCAATAAAACGATATGGAATCTTCCCGTCATAAACAATCAACTGGCCCTCATTGTCGGAATACTGATCGCCGATGCGATAGCCGCTGAATATAAGCGGTTGAACCGTGACTTTTTCTACATCAGATATCGATTCTATTTCTTTTGCAAGTGTTTCCTCGTTTCCGTTCACCCACACGGTGAAGCTGCCGAACCCCAGTCTGTCCATTTCTATGGATACAGCGGCGTTGCCGCTTGTCAAAAGGGTGACCGATGAAAACATACACAAAGCGGTAAGCATCATTAAAATCAGAATGCCGAAAATACCGCCTTTTTGTTTTCCCAGTGTCCCAAGCAGTAATAATCGATATTTTCTCATACTACCACCTCATTGAGGAAAGCCAATGGTTCAATTTTTCCTCTCGCTCGCGGTTAGTGCCGCTGTAATTTCCAAGGTCCAGTTCACCAATGATTTTACCATCTTCAAGGTAAAGAATTCGATTTCCATGTAGGGCCGCCTGCATATCATGGGTGACGAGCAGTACCGTCTGTCCCTGTGCGGACAGTGATGAAAAAATGTTCATCACTTCCTCACTGTTTTTCTTGTTGAGTGCCCCGGTAGGCTCATCCGCGAACAGGATAGACGGCATTCCGATAACGACTCTGGCAACTGCAGCTCTCTGTGCTTCTCCTCCCGAAACCGCAGATGGAAGTCGGTTCTTCGCCTCTGATAAATCCATCTGTTCTACGAGGGTATCTGTCCGTTTTTTTGCTTCTGATTCGGTCAGTTTTTCGTTGATATATCCGGCAAGTACGATATTTTCATATAGTGTAAGACTTGAAACAAGATGTGTTTTTTGAAAGACAAATCCAAACTCGTTTGCGCGAAGATGAGCCATCTTCTTTTCGCTGATTCTTGTGATGTCCTGTTCTTGGAACAGGACATTGCCGCTGTTCGGTCTGTCCATTCCGCTGAGGTTATAGAGCAATGTAGATTTTCCGGCTCCGGATGCTCCCATTATGACGGTAAAATCGCCCTCATATATATCAATATCAATGCAGTCAAGCACTTTTGTATTCTTGTCGCCTTGCGAAAAAGATTTCACTACGCTTTTGCCCTGCAAAAGTATATTTTTCATGCGCTTTCACTCTCTTTCGCTTTTTCTTCGTAAGGCAAAACCAACTTCTTTTTGCCTGTTATGGGATCGGGAGGAATCTGATCCGTTGCGAATATTTCATAGCTTACATAGTCAAGTCCTTTTTCCTTCAGAATCAAGTCGATCTCCAACTTTATTTCGGATTTTGCCCGTACAATGTCTGCGGATTCAGAAAACTCTGCTATCATCTCAAAGGAGGCGTTGCTTGTTTTGCAAAACTGATAATCTCTGAGTCCTTCCACGCAAATGCCCTCAACAGAAAGAGGATGAAGGAAATCACGGCTTCCGTCTAAGTTTTCAAACCATAATACATCTTCCTCTCTGCCAATGAGTCCGATTGCTTTGGTAAAACCGTCCGTATTCTGAAGTGCGATATCATCAGTCAGCCGATAACGGATAAGCGGCTGTGCAAGATTATAAAGAGAAGTCAGGTACATCTGCCCGTTCTGCACCTCGATTATATTCATATCATCAAACAGAATCATTCCGTCTTCACTGTTTTCTTCCACACCAAGTGCAAGTGATTCGCTTGCACCGTAAAAGTTCAATACCTTTGCTCCCGCAAATGTCTTTTCAAAATACTGCCGCATATGAGTTCCGAGCGGTTCTCCGCAGGATATAATGCGGGATATATTTACTTGTACTTCACCCGACAGGGTAAGTTCACCGAGAATTTTGATAGCAGACGGATAACCGATTACAATATCCGGCTTAAAGTCCTTTACCTTTGCTACCCATTCGGAAAGCGGCGTTTTAATATCCAGATGAAGCTGCTCTGCTCCAACCCCGTCTATTCCGTCTCCCACAGCCATCGCGCCGCCGTAATGTCCATCGGTTGCGGCAATGTACAGAATGTGCGGCTTTCCTGCAAGAAGTTTTATGATTTGCAACAGGGATAAGTCCCATAGTGCTGCCCGTATGATCCCAATGAGCATGGCATTCCATGCTTTATTATCATAAATGAAATAACCCGGTTTTCCTGTACTGCCGGAGGAATGCACCACATGATATTCGTTTTTATAGGGCGTTCGGTCAGTACCGGTGGATTCGTCAAATTCCTGCAAAGCGCTCTGCGTCAGATTCGGTACGGTAATAATATCATTGAACCGATTCAGCAGTATGTGTTTATCTATAGTGGGGAAGGCAGACAGCGGAGTTGTATCAATACTTTCTTCTGTAATCCCCGCACTTCGAAAAGCTTCGTAATAGTATTTGGAATTGCGGTAGGCATGGCGTAGCAAACGGCGCAGCTTCTTATTCTGCAGTTTTTCTATTTTTTCTCTTGGCAGATTTACATTTCGTTTTGCCAATACAAGCTGTCGCAGTAATCCGATTTGACTCATGTTTACGCCTCCTATTTTACTGTAAATGTATATCTATTTTCGTAATTTTCCCTATGGTAGTAATGAACCTCTCCCGTTGTCTGATTGAAAACAATGCTCCATTCGGTTGACTCAAATTCTCCGAAGTTACCCTTACTCACGCTTGACAGAGCATCTCGCACATCGGTCATAGACATTGCGCCGTCTTTCAGCCTTTTCTCCAAAATTTCAAATCTTTCATGTGACTGCCCGGTGCCTACGCCGTATTTTTCTCCTTCAGTCAGATAAAAGTTGGTAACGATCGGTGTCTCCACTACACTCATTTCATTGTCAATGTATTCCACGACCACACTGTTTCCGTCGGCGTCGGCAATAGCAAGATGTACCATAAAGTTCATGGACGCATGAAAGTCATATTCCTGTAAAATCGATATGGCTTCTTCCACCGTTGCCGCTTGGTTCAGCAATAAACGGATGGCAGTTGTCGTAGTGATGTCCGGTTTATCCGTATCCTGTGTGATATTTGATCCGTCCGAAATCATGTTTACTGAAACCGAAAGTCCTTTTTCATTCATTCCATCCAGTGGAGCATACAACGCAATCAACGCTTTCGCTTCGTCCGGCAACTCGGAAAACGAAATACCCTGAATAAAATCAGTGTTGACTGTAGAAATAGAGGCGTACCCGCTTTCAGGATTTGATTTCACAATCAGCGCGTCGCATTGGTTCCAGTCAAAATTTCTGCCAAACAGCCTTTCTCCCTCTGCGCTTTCCACTGCGAGAGTACTGCATCCAAACGGTGTTCCTCCGAAGGAAAGTCCTTCAAGCGACAGTTTCCCGGCAAGGAAAGAAACAACATCAGCGTCTTTTTCCGCACCACCATTTTGCAGAAATTCTTCAAAGAAGTCATTACCGGTAAATCCGACCGCAGATAAATGGTCGGTAATTGAAATCAATTCTGAAGAAAGATTGATTATTGCATCATCTGTCTGTTCCTGCGATGAGTTGTTTACTGTGCTTTGTGTATTGTCGATGGGAGTATTGATGCGTTGGTTGCCGCATCCTGATATAGCGAAAGCGAAGATCAGCAGTGTTGCTATCCCCCAAATCATTTTTCTGTTCATCGGGATTCCTCCTGCGTTCTATTCTTACATTTTTATTATATATCCGCTTTATACAAATAGCAAATACCTATAAACAATACTTTCATATGCTTGACAGGCATATTTAAGCGTGATATACTACAATCAGAACGGAGGATGATTGAATGGAAATTCGTGTATTGGAATATTTTTTAGCAGTTGCCCGTGAGCAAAGCATATCGGCTGCGGCAGATTTCCTGCATCTGACTCAACCTACTCTTTCCAGACAGCTTAAGGATTTGGAAGATGAATTTGGAAAACAGCTCTTTATCCGCGGTAATCGCAAGGTGACGCTGACCGAGGATGGTCTGTATTTTCGAAAAAAAGCGGAAGAAATTGTTACACTTGCTCATCGCACTGAGGCGGAAATGAAAAACACCGACCGTAATATATCGGGGGACATTTATATCGGGACAGGGGAATCGATGTCCATCCGCAATATTATTCGTATTGCCCATAAGGTGCAGAAGGAGTATGACGGTATTCATTTTCATTTCACCAGTGGTGATACAGTCGATCTTGTAGATCGGCTTGATAAGGGTCTGTTTGATTTCTGCATTTTGTATGGTGACATCGACCAGTCCAAATATGAATATATTACGCTGCCTTATACCGAAAGTTGGGGTGTCATTATGCCTTCTTCGTGTGAACTGGCGAGCAAAGAAAGAATTGAGACAAAGGATTTGTGGGACAAGCCGCTCATTATGTCCAGGCAGGCGATACGGAATAGCACTTTTTTGAAATGGTTCGGGCAAAAACCTGAAGATTTAAATATTGTCAACACTTACAATCTTGTGTATAACGGGACACTGATGGCGGATGAAGGAATGGGGTATCTATTGACTCTGAAAAATTTGGTAAACACTCAGGGAACAAACCTATGCTTTAAACCCATTCATCCGGAACACCCATTAGTACTTTCAATCGTGTGGAAAAAATATCAGACAAAATCTAAGGCAGCGGAAAAGTTTATTGAGAGTCTAAATGTTACCATTAATAATTAGTTTCTTCTGTCTGTTGTAATCTCTCTTAAAGTGGGTACTTAGGGGCGGCTCATGATGAACCGCCCCTAAGTCCACAAAAAAGGCATAATACTCCCTTGGAGTGAAAATAGATTTTTCAAAGTAAATAATATCGGTTAGAAGTCGCGCTTCCGTTTTCACGGTAGTGCGGCTCTTTTCGTATCAGACCGGCTTTTTCCAAGTCTTTGACAGCCCGCTTTACTGTACTTCGGGAAAGTGACAGATCCTTTGCAATGGTGTTAAGCCCCGGCCATGCCTTGTGTTCCGTATCCATGCGGTCATGGAGATAGATATACACCAGCTTTGCACGATGCGGCAGGTCGGTTTGATACAGCTTGGTGTAATATGGCACAGAATCACCTCCTTAACCTGTCCGTATCGGTTTCGCAATTTTTTCCTGCTGTGCAGCGTGATTGACTTCCTGTGCAAAGGTCGCCTCGGCAGGCTCGGTCATCGTCTGACCGCCCGACAGCGGATTCGCAACAGGAACGCGCGGTTTCTTTTCCTGCGGATATCTCGCGGTAATATTTTTGATGAGCGTTTCGCGGCTGATATAATGCACACGGCGAGCACCCTTGTCGGCGATTGTATAGGAGTTTTCAGGAAAAGAAATTCCCCACTTGAAAAACAGCTTGAGCTTTGATATAAAGGGATGCGTACCGGTTTTCATTACGATAAAAGAGCCTTTTTTCATGCTCTTTAGCTCATCTGATGACATTAAGGCTCTTTCAGTCATCTGCAGTGATTGGGACGGATCATTTTTACTTCTTGATACCGAACCGGTCATAACTGTCCGCGTACCAAGCGTCCTTGAAATGATGTCTGCCGTTTCGCTTGAAGGCGCAAACCCACCTGCGATAGTGAGCTGACAGTTGTCTTGTATGATGGCGGCGCCCTCTTTTCCGTAATTCTTTTCAAGCTGCTGATAACTCTGAATAATACTGACAATGGAGAGCCGCCTGCTACGGGAGGCGCTGTACATCATCTCGGCGGATTGGATGGGTGGGAGGGTTCCGAATTCGTCGCAGTAAAACATCGCACGATTCGGAAGCGTTCCGCCGTTTTCGTCTGCCACAGCGAGAATTTCCCGGTATAGCTGCTGGATGAGAAGGCTGACCATAAAATAGGCGTTTGGATTTTCCTCCGGCATAACAATGAATACGGCGGATTTCTCATTGCAGAAGCCTTCTGCGTCAATAGCCGTATCAAAACACAGCACCTGCTCCATCTCGCTGTCGAGGAACGCATTGAGGCGTGACATAACAGTTGACATGACGGAGGCCATCGCCTGATCGCCGGTGTTCAATGCCGCGCCGGAAAACCACCTTGCCTTATGATCGGCGGGAAGTCTGTCCATTAAAAGCTGAAACTGATTCTTGCCTTTGACGCTGCTCGGTGCCTGCAAGTCCTGTACCAGCTTGAACACCGAAACAATGTGCCGCTGATTTTTTGGCGCAAATTCTGCAATAAGCAAAATGAGAGAAACCAAAACGCCTTCAGCCGCGTCATAAAAGAATGCATTTTGACCATAAGCGGAAGCGTCGCCGTCTGCGTAGATCAAAGTCTTTCCAATGATTTTTGCATATTTCTCTGCTTTGGCACGGAGAGCGACATCCTGCGGGTGTTCCTTCGCCATATCCATATATTTGTTAACAAGATGCAGGATGTTGTTGCCGTCTGACTTGGTGGGGTTTCGCAGATCGATCACCGCAACATTATATCCGTAACAGCCCTTGGCAATCCCGCCGTAGTGCCGATACAGATCCCCCTTCGTATCAGTTGTTAAGAAAGATATTCCGGAAGCACAAGCGTATTCCAAATTCGGATACAGCCAATAGGCGGTCTTTCCGCATCCTGCCGCACCCACCATCATGCAATGCACATCGGCGTCATCTACATATGCGATCGTATTGCCGCCCTTATTCTGACAACCGACGATAATTCCCTGCGGCAGCTTCGGAAGAGTATTTTCCTTTGCCTGCTTTCTCCACTCGTCAGGTGTAAACGATATCCGCTTGTAAGTTCTGCGGATTTCTGCTTTGGAGGCGAACCGCGCCGTGCCATGCTGTCCATCGCCGACTGTTTTACTTTTGATATTGTTGAGGCTATAGATATGCGATAGGAGCGTTATCCCACCGAGAACGGCGAACATAACGGCACCCAGCACAATCAAAGTTGTAATGTTTGACATGAATCATTTGCCTCCTGCTGTTCTGAAATAGAAAACTCCGCACAAGCATCTTTGTGCGGAGCATTGTCTCCGACTGCCAGCCGGTCCTCGTTCCAGTCTTTGTGGAGCGGAACGAGGATTTCATGCTGAATGCCTTTCAAAAAAAGAGCGTCTGAAGTTCGTTTGTTGGCAAGCTGTCCGGCTTCGTCATTGTCACGACAAAGATA